>JAYGGC010000268.1:0-24262 GCA_046581525.1 Roseibacillus sp.
TGAAGAACTCGGCGTAGACGTAAACAACGGATTTGGCGATCTCCTGGCGAAGATCAGCGAGCTCCCCGGTGGGCAGCGCGCGGCGATCGAGGCCGCCGTGGAGGCGGCATATGCCCATGGGCCGGCGCTCGCGATGGTCAACTCCGACAAGGGGATCACCAACCTGCACGTCCCCAGCGACGTCATCATCGACGCCTCGATGCCCGCCATGATCCGCGACTCCGGGAAGATGTGGAATGCGGAGGGCAAACGACAGGACGCCCTCACCGTCATTCCGGACAGCAGCTACGCCGGGGTCTACCAGTCCACCATCGACTTCTGCCGCGAGCATGGCGCCTTCGATCCCACCACCATGGGCACCGTTCCGAACGTCGGCCTCATGGCGCAGAAAGCGGAGGAGTACGGCTCACACGACAAGACCTTCCAATCGCCCGGCGACGGCATGATCCGCGTGGTCGATGGCGGGGGCAGGGTGCTGCTCGAACACGGCGTTGAGCAGGGCGACCTCTGGCGCGCCTGCCAGACCAAGGATGCCCCGATCCGCGACTGGGTAAAGCTGGCGGTCTCCCGCGCGCGCGCCACCGGCACGCCGGCGGTTTTCTGGCTCGACGAGGAGCGCGCCCACGACGCACAGATGATCGCGAAGGTGGGCCAGTATCTGGGCGAGCACGACACGGAGGGCCTCGAGATCAGCATCCTCTCCCCGCTCGAGGCCACCGGGTTCACCCTCGAACGGCTCAAGGCCGGAGAGGACACCATCTCGGTCACGGGCAACGTCCTGCGCGACTACCTCACCGACCTCTTCCCCATCCTGGAAGTGGGCACCAGCGCCAAGATGCTCTCCATCGTCCCCCTCATGAATGGGGGCGGTCTCTTCGAAACCGGCGCGGGCGGCTCTGCACCGAAGCACGTGCAACAGTTCGTGAAGGAAAACCACCTGCGCTGGGATTCCCTCGGCGAGTTCCTTGCCCTCGCCGCTTCCCTCGAGCACCTCGCCGAAAAGTTCGCAAGCGCCAAGGCCCGCATCCTCGGCGCCACTCTCGACGAGGCCACTACGCAGTATCTCCTCAACAACAAGGCGCCCTCGCGCAAGTGCGGCGAACTGGACAACCGCGGCACCCATTTCTACCTCGCGCTCTACTGGGCCCAGGCCCTCGCTGCGCAGGATGATGATGACGAACACAAAAAGGAATTTGCGACCCTCGCTCAACAGCTTGCCGCCAACGAGGAAACGATCGTGGCAGAGCTCATCGCAGTGCAGGGCCAACCCGTCGACCTTGCTGGTTACTTCCAGCCGGATGAGGACAAACGGTGCAGCGTGATGCGAGCCAGCACGACCTTCAACGGCATCATCGACACGGGCTGATCAGGCGCCGTGGCGGCAGGAAAAATGCATCGGCGTCCGCGAGTTTTCGCATCGTGTCCGTCCGAGTAGTGCAAGCCGTTCAAACGCCACATTCATCGCGGTTAGGTCTCGTCGCCTGAGAAGATTCTCTCTCTGAGCTATCTTCGCGATGAGATCTCGTTCCTTCCGTCATGCCGGCGCGTTTCTCGCGGTCCTGCTGGCGCCCTCCGTCATCGTTGCGGAGACGGAACCTAACAACGATGCCGCAAAGGCCAACCGGATTGAGGCAAGCACGAGGTATTAAACGTCTCCTGACAATAAGAGTGCCCATCTAAAAGACCGGAAACGGCGCACCCTGATCTCGCGCAACGCCGGCGTGCCGCGCTGGCCCGGTGACAATTCGGAGCCAGTCCTTCAACCCAGGGGAAAGCGCCCGTCTTCATCGACGCCCACCCAGCCCAGCTTGTGAAAGGCAGCTTGAAGCTGGAGAGCAAGGCCGTCGGGCTCATCCTCGGCGTGTTCGATGGTAGCGGTGCTCGTGAGACCGCGGTTGGACTCGATACTGATTACGGTTTGCGTTCCGCGCAGAATGATCCAGTCCCCCCACGCCTTTTTCTCGTGGCGCGACTCGACTTTCTGGTCCCTCAAGGAGGAGACAACTTCGCGAATGGTGCACGCGACGGCATCGTCAGGAAGCTGGACCACTGTATTCACGGCGCGGAGAACAACGCACCCCGGTGACCAGTGCAAGACCAACGATCAAAAATCACTGCGAGAGGCTTTCGTAGAGAGTCCGGATTTCCTCGGTTCGAAATATTCGTGGATTGTTCGCCAAGCGGGTCGGGTTGACTGAGGCAGCCAATCGGTCGAGGAGGCCGCGGTCAACCAAGAGAGGCGAAACCCCCAGGCCCTCGTGGACGAAACTTTGCCAGGAGGCGGGGAAGGTTTCAATAGTCTGACCCCAACGGGCGGCGATCTCCCCGAGGCGCTGCTGGACGAATTCGACTCCGCGGGGATGAGCACAATGGTCTGCGGTGACCCTGAAATTCAGATCGAAGATCTGCCCAAAGAGAGCGGCCACCGCCCGGCCATGCGGAATACCGCAGAGCGAGGTCAGGCCGTAGGACAAGGCGTGAGGAGCGGTCGTGGTGGTGATGTTGATCGCCCGGCCGGCCAAATGCGCGGCGACGAGCATACCGGCCAGAGAGAGGTCGTCCCCGACGCGCACCGCTGGCTCAAGGTGCTTGCTGCCGAGATCGAGGGCCGCCCAGGCGTGCCCGTCAGATTCCGGAGTGCTGCGCACACTCCAAAGCGACTCCATGGCCTGGCAGACGGCATCGAGTCCAGCGGCGATGATCACGGAGGACGGGAGAGTGGTCAGGAGCGAAGGATCGAGCGCCCAGGCATCCGGAAGGAGTGCGTCACCCACTACCGAGTGCTTGATCCCGTCGCGATACAACACGGCGAAGCGGGTCGCCTCCGCTCCGGTCCCCGCCGTGGTGGGAATCGCCATAAGGCGGATCCCGCTACGGGGAACCGCCAATTCACTTCCGTCCGCAGTCGCAGTCCACAGTTCATCGACTCCTCCCAGTTGCAAGGCGGCGGCGGTGAGTTTACCCAAGTCGATGGCAGTGCCACCCCCGAGCGCGAGGACAGATTGGACGCCCTTCGATTGCGCCGTCGCTCCCGCAACCCGGAGGCATTCCCAAGTCGGGTTCGGCGGGAAGTCGGTGAATGGGATGACGTCCGTTTCCGGTCGAAGCGCTTTCAATTCGTCCACGATCCCGAACCGGGCTTCGACCGTGGGATCGATGACTGCAAAGATCGGCCCGTGACCCAGGGTGGCCATGACGTCCTCTGTCCACGAGGTGGTGTATTCCTTGATCTGAACCGACAATGGATCAGAGGACTAGCGAATCGACGCGCTGGACTCACGTGCATTTTTTACTATTTCCGGCAAGTCCGCCCAGGGCCAAAAACTCCAGATGCCGCTGGGTTGTCCTTGGAATCGGCCTATGATATGAGCTCTTCCCTCCCGATACCATGCGCTCTATCCTCTCCTGGTCGATCACCCTGCTCACGATGGTGGGCATCATTTCTGCGGCGGAGCAAGCCGTGATCATCACCGATCTTGGCCATACCCCAGGTGGAAAAGTGACCTTCACCCTCAAATCGGACACGAATTCCTATCACGTCCTGCGGCGCTCACGAGATCTCCTCTCGGTCGGGACCGGCCGCGCGGTGGCAGTCGTTCGCGGTGCGGAGAACACGGTCTCCATCACGGATTCCGTGCGCCCGCTCGAACAGGGCTACTATCGGGTGGAGACCTACAGCACGAGCACCTCGGCCGACACCGATGGCGATGGCTGGCTCGACACCATCGAACTTGGCCGCCTGGGCTACTACAACCCCGTCAACCCGGCCCCCCCCGTCTCCCGCGTGCACGGCGCCACCATGATCACCAGTCGTGCCCATTTCGAGCAGCTGGCGGCCCGCGACGACCGGCCCGGAGCGCAATCGGTGCGGGAGGTCAAGTTTCTCGTCTACGACGTCGACACCGACAACCCCGTCCTCTACTTCGCGGACAGCACCCGCTATCCCTATCACTTCTGGTTCACCCGCGATGCGGTGGGGCGCTACTCCAGCAATTCAGCCTTCAACAACGACACCTACTTCAACAACACGAGGAGAAAAAACCTCGCCGGCAGCCTGGTCTCACACGACAGCTACATCGATGACCAGGGACGACCGGGGATGTACACCGTTGAGTTTTGGCCCACCGATCCGGTTGCGTTTCGCTTCGTGGAGAAGGGTTATGAACTGATCGCCGCGAGCTTGCCCTTCGTGGATGGAAACGTCGCCTACCATCCCGCGAGCGAAACGCAGCGCCGCTGGCATCGGACCGAAAGAGCGGCCTTCACGAACTCGCATGTGAACGTGATCCAGACCGAGGAACTCTTCGGCAACGTGGTCTACACCGGGCTCAACTTCGCGGAAACCTACGGGCGGCTCCGGCTCGTCACCGGCTCGGAAACGCTCTCGGTGCGCGACATTGCAATCTTCCGCAATATCCCCAACGACCTCACGCATGTGGCTGGAATCATGACCGAGATTCCGCAGACTCCGCTCTCGCACATCAATCTGAAGGCCAAGCAGAACAACACCCCCAACGCCTATATCAGGGATGCTTCGACTCATCCGGAGATTGCGCCCTTCCTGGGACAAAGCGTTTACTACAAGGTCGACGCCGACGGCTTCGAAATCCGGGCCGCGACCCAGCAAGAAGTGGACGACTGGTTTGAGGCGATCCGACCCACCGATCCACAGGTTCCGGTCCGCAACCTAGCCATCCAAAATATCAGGCGGCTCTCCCAGATCCAGTTCTGGGATTCCGACGCCTTTGGAGCGAAGGCCGCCAACGTCGCGGAGTTGCGACGGATCCTGCCCGGCAACGCGCCCGACGGGTTCGCAGTCCCCTTTTACTTCTACGACGAGTTCATGAAGTTCAACGGCTTTTACGCCCGGGCCCAGGCCATGATGTCCGAAGCCGATTTCCAAAACATCCCGGAGACCCGCGAAGACCGGCTCAAGGACTTTCGCGACGTCATCAAGGACGGCATCCTGCCCCAGTGGATGGCGGACGCCCTCGATAACATGCACCAGTCCTTTCCCGCGGGCACGACTCCACGCGCACGCTCGAGCACCAATAACGAAGACCTGGAGGACTTCAATGGCGCCGGCCTCTACAGCTCCTACACCCACAACGTCGACGAAGGACACTTCAAGAAATCGGCCAAACAAGTCTGGGCCAGTCTGTGGAACTACCGTGCTTACGAAGAGCGCGAGTTTTGGCGCATCGATCACTTCGTGGCCGCGATGGGCATCCTCGTCCACCCGAACTACGCGGATGAGCGTGCCAACGGAGTGGGCGTGACCACGAACATCTTCGATCCGCGCTGGGCGGGTCACTATATCAATGTGCAGGTCGGTGAAAACCTGGTCACCAATCCGGACGCTGACTCGATTCCCGAAGAGTACTTGATCGCACGGCTCGCGGGCACTACCGACGAGATTCAGTACATCCACTTCTCCAACCAGGTCCCCGAGGGAGAGACCGTCCTCACCCGGGCCCAGGCGCTGGACCTGAAGGCCAAGATGAACACCCTGCACAATCACTTTCGCACCAAGTATAACCCTCCCAATCCAAACACCTGGGGGATGGAGATCGAGTTCAAGATTACGGCCCGCGGCAGGCTTGCGATCAAGCAGGCCCGTCCGTGGGTGAATTAGGCGCAAGCTCAAGATTTCGCTCTGGCGTGCTCGCTGACTCACCGATCTTTTGACTTTCTCCTCGCGCGGCCTGGTCGAGGGTGAGCCATGAGCAACCGCACCCGACGCATCGAGAGCGCCCTCTGGGGGCTCTTCGCCGGCGATGCCCTTGCCATGCCGGCCCATTGGTTCTACCGGATCGAGAACATCCGGGAGGCGTTCAACGGTGGGTTGCGCGGCTACCAGGCGGCCCCTCATCCGCATCCGGAAAGTTTCATGGTGGGCATGAGCTATCAGCCCGACCTTCGAGGAACGCTATCACTACCATCACAATCTCGGAGGAGGAGAGAATACGGTGGGGTGCCACCTTCATGAAGATGGCAATCGCGAATCCCGGCAACGGGGGTGGAAGGCATCACGGGGAGGCCCCAGGACATCGGGAAGTTCAAGGTCACCACCTTGCGCAATGTCGCGCTGACTGCCCCCTACATGCACGACGGACGATTCTCGACGCTTGAAGAGGTGGTCGCGTTCTACAACTCCCAGATTGTCGATCACCCCAATCTCGCTCCCCAGCTTCGCACCGGCGGCCCGCCGCGTCCCGGGCAACCACCGCAACCCAGTGGTCCGATTCGGCTCAACTTGAACCAGGCTGAAAGAAATGCCCTGGTCGCCTTCCTCCACACCTTGACCGACCCGAACCTGGCCGCCGATCCCAAGTACTCGGATCCCTTTGATTACGGCGACTGATTTTCCCTCAGGCAATCCCCGCGCGGTGGTTCCCCGGCATCCGGGGGATCACCGCGTTGCTTTTTGGCGGGCGACAAAGTGGCGGGGACAGGATAGGACTCCGGGCCATCGCCCGTTCTGTCCTATCGTTGCCCCCATGCGAACCCCGCTGCCTGCCCTCTTGATCCTGGTCGTGCCCCTGGTTGGCAGCAGCGCGGTGCAATCCGCGGGAGAAGTCTTCAAGGCGGAGGTGCTCAAGAAGATGGACGGCGCGGTCGCGAGTGCGATCAAGAGGAAGAGGCTCCCCGGCGGCGTTCTCTGGCTGGAGCGCAAGGGAGAGGTCTACCAGAAGGCCTACGGCAAGCGGAGCACGGTTCCCAAGAGCGAGAGCATGACTCTCGATACCATCTTTGATGCGGCCTCCTTGACCAAAGTGGTGGCCACCACCCCGTGTGTCCTGAAACTGATTGAGGACGGCAGGATCGGCCTCGAAGACAAGGTCACCAGGTATCTTCCCGAACTCATCGGCGACGACAACAAGTCCGCGATCACCATTCGCCACCTTATGACGCACACCTCGGGATTGATGGCGGGCGTTCGGCGCGGCTACCAGTGGCAGGGCTACGCCCGCGGGATCGCACTGGCCACCAGCGAAAGCTCTTCCAACGTTGCGGGGAAGTATTATCGCTACAGCGATATCAACTTCATCCTGCTCGGGGAGATCGTGCAGCGGGTCACCAAAGAGAGCCTCGCCCAGTTCGCGGGGACGCAGGTGTTCCAGCCGCTGAAGATGACGGACAGCGGATTCCTTCCCGCGGCCACCTTCAGACCGCGCATCGCTCCCACCACCCGCATGGAAGACGGGAGCGTTCTGCGTGGCACGGTGCATGATCCCACCTCGCGTGCAATGGGAGGAGTGGCCGGCCACGCCGGACTCTTCACCACCGCCCATGACCTCGCGCGCTATGCCCGCATGATTCTCAACGGCGGAGAGCTCGAGGGTGTGCGCATTCTCAAGCGGGAAACCGTGAACCTCATGCGCAGCGTTCAGTCGCCCAAGCACATCACCGCCCGGCGGGGCCTGGGGTTCGACCTCGACTCCCCCTATGCCGGACCCCGGGGGAAGAAGTTTCCCCTCGGTTCCTTTGGGCACACCGGCTGGACGGGAACCTCCCTCTGGATCGATCCCTTCAGCAAGACCATCGTGATCTTCCTCAGCAACCGCAATCATCCGGGAGGAGGAAACGTGGTAAGCCTCCGTCATCAACTGGGCACCCTCGCCGCCGAGGCCATCGACTATGATTTTTCCTCGGTGCCGGGCGCCCTGAAAAAGCTCACCGAGAATGACAGGAACGCCGCAGCGAAGAAACTGGTCCCGCCCCGCGGGGCGGTCCTGAACGGAATCGATGTCCTGGTGGCGAGCAAGTTCGCCGCCCTGAAGGGCCTCAAGGTCGGCCTCATCACGAACCAGACCGGGTTGAACCGCGACGGGAAAACCACCATCGATCTCCTCCACGCTGCAAAGGAGCTCCAACTCGAAGCACTCTTTGGACCCGAGCACGGCATCCGCGGAACCCTCGACCGGATCGTGGAAGACGGCGTGGACAAGAAGACCGGCCTGAAGATCCACAGCCTCTTTGCGGGAATCGATCGCCGTAAACCCAAGCGCGAGCACCTTGAGGGATTGGATGCCTTCGTCTTCGACATGCAGGATATCGGGTGCCGCTTTTTCACCTACATCTCCACCATGGGTCTCGCGATGGAGGCCGCGGAAGAGACGGGGATCAAGTTCGTGGTCCTCGATCGGGTCAACCCCATCGGCGGGCTGAAGGTGGGCGGACCGTTACTGGTGGGTAAGGGGACCTTCGTCGCCTTCCACGAGATTCCAGTTCAGCACGGGATGACGATTGGAGAGATCGCCAAGCTCTACCAGAGCGAACGCTATCCCAACCTCGACCTCACAGTCGTGCCGCTCCGAAACTGGAAGCGCTCCCTCCGGTTCGACCAGACAGGTCTGCGCTGGGTCAAGCCTTCGCCCAACATGCCGAATCTCACGGCGGCCACCCTCTACCCTGGCCTCGGGCTCCTGGAGTTTACAAATCTCTCGGTGGGTCGCGGAACGAAGCTCGCCTTCGAACTGGTGGGCGCGCCCTACATCGATCCCGATCAACTGGCACAACGCCTCACCGCCGCCAAGCTTCCGGGGCTGCAGTTCATTCCGGTCCGCTTCACCCCCGAAGCGAGCAAGTTCAAGGATGAAGAGTGCGGTGGGGTGCGGATCCTTCTCAAGAATCCAACCCTGTGTCCTTCCGTGGAGCTCGGTCTCGTGCTCGCCCAGGCCTTGCGCAGTCTCTATCCAGCGGAGTGGGAAACCCAGAAACTGAATATCCTGCTGCGCCACCCCTCGACTGCTGGAGCGATCGTGGAAGAACTCCCTCGCGACATGATCCTGCAGGAATGGAGGGATGACCTGGCCCGCTTCGCTCCGCGCCGGAAAAAGCATCTTCTCTACCCCTGAATCGCCAATCCACCGCTTTCCAGTATCCAGTCTCAAGTATCAAGTATTCACTGTTCAGTATTCAGACCGCACCACTCCACCATGAAAACCCCAATTACCCTCCTCCTTCTCGGCGCAGTCCTCGCCCTTCGCCCTGCCACCGCGGCACCGCAAGGCACGGCCGGCCCCCTGGTCGGAAATGTCACTCCCACCACTGCAACCCTCTGGATCTTTGCGCCGGAAGGGGCCAAGTGCAGCGTGCGCGCCAATCCCGACGGTGCCGCAGCCGACGAGAAAAACGCAGCCGAGGGGACCTTCACTCCGGTCGCTCAGCCCGCCGGCAAGGCCCACGGCAAACCGGCCAAGGTCACCCTCACCGGACTGCTCCCCGACACCGCCTACCGCTATACCGTGGGCATCGACGGCAAGAGTGATCCCGCTCTCCACGGAGCCTTCCGCACGCAGCCGGCCCCTGGCACCTCGAACAAGTTTCGCATGGTGCTGACCTCCTGCATGAAATTCGACCAGCCGCAGGGATCGTGGAAGCACGTCCTCGCCGAAAAACCGCAACTGCACCTCACGGTGGGCGATACCCACTACGCGGACACGACGAACCCCACCACCCAGTGGGAACACCACCTCCGCTACCGCCGGATGCCCGAGTTTGCGGCGGTCTTGCGCAATATTCCAACTTACTCGATGTGGGACGACCACGACTACGGCCCCAACGATTCCGACCGAACCGCCAAGGGCAAAGAGAATTCCCTCGCGGGCTGGAACCAGTTCTGGGGCAATCCTGCGGCAGGCACCGCCACGACTCCCGGCGCATTCTACAAGTTCAGCTGGGGCGAGGTGGACTTCTTCATGGTGGACGGTCGCTATCACCGCAGTCCCGACAGGGCTCCCGACGATGACAAGAAGCGCATGCTCGGTGACGCACAGTTCGCCTGGCTGATCGCGGGCCTCAAGTCTTCCAAGGCGAAGTTCAAGGTCATCGCATCCGGCAGCACGCTCAACCACAGCAAAGCCGACGGTTGGCGCATCTATACCTTCGCGCGCCACCGCTTCTTCGACGCCATCAAGGAGCACAGGATTCCAGGCGTGGTTTACATGTCAGGCGACATCCATCGCTCGCTCGTCTGGGAACACCACGAGTCGAAGCGCGTCGGCTACCCGGTGGTCGAGGTCATCTCGTCAGGCGTGGCCAACAGCAAGACCCTGAGTTTTGCGACCATCGACTTCGATACCACCGCGGAAGACCCCACCATGCGGGTCCGCGTCATTCTGGGAGACAGGAGGGTCGAGACCGATCGCACCTGGAAGCTGTCACAGCTGACACACAAATAGGTGACTTCTATTCCTCTCGCCCCGCTTCTTCAAACGCTCTATTGAACCTGAAAGTAACCATGAAACCTAAGAAAGCCCTCTTCGCCCTTTTCGCCGCCGTGGGCGCCACCCTTCCCGCGAGCGCCGACGTCAAGCTTCCCAGCATTTTCGGGAGCCACATGGTCCTGCAACGTGACGCTCCGCTGCATCTGTGGGGCACCGCCGACGCCGGCGAGAAGATCGCAGTGAGATTCGGAGGGCGCACCTTCGCCACCACCGCGGAGGACGACGGCACCTGGATGTTGGGCCTCCCGACTCTGAAGGCCGACGGCGGCAAGGCGCACACCATGACCGTCAAGGGCAACAACGAGATCGTCCTCGACGACATCCTCATTGGCGACGTCTGGATCGGTTCCGGCCAATCGAACATGGAGTGGCATCTGCGCAGCACGGAGCAGAGCAAGGACTTCATCGCGAAGGCGGATCATCCCAAAGTGCGCCTTTTTCATATTCCCAAGAAGCAGACCGACAGGCCGGCCACCGATGTGAATGCGACCTGGAAGCTCTGCACCCCTGCCAGTGTTCCCACCTTCTCGGCAGTGCTCTATCACTTCGGCAGGGTCGTTCACGAAGACCAGAAGATCCCGCTTGGGCTGATCAACAGCTCGTGGGGTGGATCACCCATTGAACCATGGATCGTCACGGAAAAAGGATCCGGCAAGATGTACAACGGGATGATCGCCCCGATCACTGACTTTCCGGTCACGGGAACGATCTGGTACCAGGGCGAGACCAATGTGATCAATAAGAACGGCTTGGCCTACACCGGCAAAATGAAGGATCTCATCGAAGGATGGCGCTCGGTCTTCGACAACGAAGGCATGCCGTTCTACTACGTGCAGATCGCGCCGTGGGATAACGGGCGCTATGCCGAGGGACAACTTCCCGCCCTCTGGGAAGCGCAGACCGCCACCCTCAAGCTTCCCAATACCGGCATGGCCGTCACCACCGACATTGTGCACAACCTCAAGGACATCCATCCGCAGAACAAACGCGACGTCGGGGATCGCCTCGCCCGCTGGGCCCTCGCCAAGCACTACAAGAAGAAGGGCGTGGTCTACTCCGGTCCGATTTACAAGGCGATGAAGGTCGAGGGGAGCAAGATCAAGATCGCTTTCGCCCACGCCGAGGGCGGCCTGAAGTCCCGCGACGGAAACGACTTGAACGAATTCAAGATCGCGGGTGCGGATGGCAACTTTGTGGATGCCGAGGCAAAGATCGCCGGCAAGCTTGTGGTGGTGAGCGCCGAGGGGGTGAAGGCGCCCACCCAGGTGCGCTTCGGTTGGCACCGCGTGGCCCAGCCCAATCTCATCAACGCCGAGGGGCTGCCCGCTTCTCCGTTCCAGACTGAGAAGTGGACCGGCGGAACCGGGGAGTAACCTGCCAATCGACTGGAACCATGAACATTCCCCGCGCGCCCTTCTCCTCTGCGCTCATCCTTGCCTTCGTGCTGGGAGCCCTGCCTGTTTTGAGTGAGAAGCTGCAACCGGTTAAGCACCTCATCGACACCCACATTCACCTCTACGACACCACCCGTGAGGTGAAAGTGACGTGGCCACGTGAGGACGACAAGGTCCTCTACAAGCCGCACCTGCCCCCCGAATATTCCAAGCTGGCCAAGGCGGCCGGAGTGACCGGCGTGGTGGTGGTGGAGGCCAGCCTGCGTCTCGACGACAACAAGTGGGTCCTCGACATGGTGAAGGACGACGACTTCTACGTTGGGTTGGTCGGCAACGTCGCCCTCTACCGCGAAGACTTCGAGCAGCAGATCGCCAAGCTCAAGGAGGACAAGCGCTTCGTGGGAGTGCGCGCCCGCAGCAGCAAGAAGATCGATTTTTCCAACGACCTCGTCCTCGCGAATCTTGGCACCCTCGCCAAGCAAAACCTCACCATGGATTACCTCACCAATGGTGGGGGTATTCCCGGCATCCAGACCGTCGATCGCATTGCCCGCACGATCCCGAATCTGCGCATCGTGGTCGACCACTGCCTCGGATACGACTTCGACGGCAAGGTCCCGAGTGCGCAGTGGATCGCAGCCGTCGAGAAACTAGCCGAGAACAAGAACGTCTACTGCAAGATCTCCGGACTCTACCAGAGGTGCACCACCCAGCCCGCGGTGCAAACGCCGGAGCATTACAAAGCAGTACTCGAGGTCCTCTGGAATAACTTTGGAGTGGAACGCCTGGTCTACGGCAGCAACTGGCCCTGCACCAAGAACACCGGCAGCTACGCGAGCTTCCTCAAGCTGGTGGACAGCTACTTCGCCGGGAAGGGCCAGGACGCCCGCGAACACTACTACTGGAAAAATGCCGCCGCGGCCTATCGCCTGCCGCTGAAGTAGCAGAGCACCTCCGCTCCCATGCGCATCCTCATCACCGGCGGATCCGGCTTCCTCGGAAGCCATCTCTGCGAACGCCTCCTCGACGAGGGACACGAGGCGATCTCCCTCGACAACCACTTCACAGGCCGCAAGCGCAACGTCCTCCACCTTCTCGATCATCCGCGCTTCGAGCTAATACGCCACGACATCATCGATCCATTCAAGGTGGAGGTGGACCGCATCTACAACCTGGCCTGCCCGGCCTCCCCGGTGCACTACCAGGACAACGCGATCAAGACCATCAAGACCCCGGTGCTGGGCGCGATCAACTGCCTCGGACTGGCCAAGCGCACCAAGGCGCGCATCTTCCAGGCCTCGACCTCCGAGGTTTATGGCGATCCCGAGGTGCACCCCCAACCGGAGAGTTACTGGGGCAACGTCAATCCGATCGGGATTCGCTCCTGCTACGACGGGGCAAGCGCTGCGCGGAGACTCTCTTCTTCGACTACCACCGCCAGAACAAGGTCGACATCCGGGTCGCCCGCATCTTCAACACTTACGGTCCGCGCATGATGGCCGAAGACGGCCGCGTGGTTTCGAACTTCATCGTGCAGGCGCTCAAGGGGCAGGACCTCATGGTCTACGGGGAAGGTCAGCAAACCCGCTCGTTCTGCTACGTGGACGACCTGATCGAGAGCTTCGTGCGCTTCATGGAACAGGACGAATGCATCGGTCCCATGAACCTCGGCAACCCGGGAGAGTTCACCATTCTCGAACTGGCCGAGAAAGTCATCGCCCTGACCGGAAGCGGTTCGAAGATCCTCCACGGGCCTCTCCCCTCCGACGACCCGAAGCAACGCCAGCCCGACATCAGCCTGGCGCGGAAGGTCCTCGATTGGGAGCCGGCGGTGGCTCTCGAGGAAGGGCTCGCAAAGACCATCGCCTACTTCGACTCGTTCCTGCAGGAATTGTAGGGGGGCGCACCGGCGGCCGATCCAACTCTCGCCAAGCGGACGCTTCAGTTGCTCCACCGAATTCGAAACCATCACCAGGTCACCCCGCCACAACACATGACTCGAGAATCCACGGTCCGCCGCTTCACCATCAGAACGGCCTGGCGACACAAATTCCCCGACTGAAGAGCTCCCCGGTGCACGTATCCAGACCTCGAATCACTTCACTTATGAAACGCATCTTCACTCTCTGCCTGGCCCTGTGCCTCATTTCCTCCACCTCCGCCGAGGTCCGCCGCTACCTCTACTGCGCCACTCCTGACGGAGCCCAGGCGCAGGGCAAGTCCGGGACCGGGATCGTCATCTTCGACATCGACAACGGTCATCAATTTGTGCGGCGAGTCGAGATCCCGATTTTCAAGGAGGGCCTGCGCGGATTCACGGGCTGCACCGCCACCAAGCGCCTCTACTACTCGACCACCAACAAGCGCCTCGGATGTTTCGACCTCGAGAGCAACAAGGTGGTGTGGGACCAGCAGTACCACGGCGGATGCGACCGCACCTGCATCACGCCCGACGGCAAGACCATCTACGCCCCGACCGGCTGGTGGTACAAAGGTGATGACAGCGGCTTTCTCATGATCGACCCTAAGGACGGAACCCTTCTCAAGCGCATCAAGGTGGGCACCGCTGCCCACAACAGCATCGCGAGCCTCGACGGAAAATTCACCTACCTCGGAACCACCACCAAGCTCACGCAGTTTGACGCCAAAACCGGCGAGATTCTCAAGAGTATCGAGCCCGTGGGCGAGAGCGGGGTCTTTCCCTACACCGTGAACAGCGACAATTCGATCGCCTACGTCTGTCTCGGGAAGCACGTCGGGGTGGACGTGGTCGATTTGAAAAAGGGCAGTGTGATTCACCGCGTCTTCGCCATCAATCCGGACAACAAGAAGAAGGTGACGCACCGCACCCACGGAGCCGGAATGACGCCGGATGAAACGCAGCTCTGGATTTCCGACCAGGCGGGCAAGCGCCTCTACACCTTCGACATGACCGTCATGCCGCCTGTGCAAACCGGCCACCTCGACCTCAGCACGGGCGGGCACGGCTGGGTGTGCTTCTCGCTGGATGGAAAGTACGGCTACTCACACACCCCGGATGTCTTCGACGTGAAGACCCGCAAGGTGGTTGCCTCCCTGAAGGACGAGAATGGAAAGCTCTTTGCCTCCTCGAAGTTCATCGAGGTGCACTTCGACGGCGACAAGGTCGTGAAGGTCAGTTGCGAGTTCGGCTTGGGACGCGTGAATGCCGGGAAGTGATTCGGCGGCATTCGCACACTTTCCAGGCCATTCACGGAATCGCCCGCAGCGTGAAGTAGCTTCCCAGGCTGCCCTTCACCGGCGCGTCGCCGAAGAGCTGCTTGGTCTGGGGGAGGTGGATGTAGTAGATCCGGTCCAACCACTGGTCGCCGTCACCGAAGTCCTTCACGATGACGAGGGCCGACTTGCGATCGGCATTGAGCCGAACTCGCTCGATCACATCGTCACGCTTGCCATGCTCGGGAGAACCATAGCGACCCGTGTTGGTGTAGAACCACGACTGCACCTTCAGCGCACCGGCCAATTCCTCCTCCTTCACTCCGCTCGCAATCGGTTGCGTGAAGTGCATGAGGAACCCGCTCTTGGCGGCGTTCACGTGATGGATGTCAGCCGCCACCGTCTTTCCATCGTAGATGATGCGCTGCAGGCTGGCCTGCTGGCCGCCATACGCGCCCCAGCCGCGGCCGGTCTGACCGACCAGCAAGCTGCCGTCCGGCAGGAAGACTGGACGCATGACACCCGAAGGGAAGAAGCGTGCGAAGGGGACCACGCATCCCTGGTCGATGCCCTTCACCTTTTCGACCACCACCCGAAAGAGATTGGACATGGTCTGGTCACCGATGAACATCTGCTTCTGGAATCCGCCGAACTTTCCGCCGGTCGTGTCCCAGGCCGGGTGGCCGGGCGAATTGGCGACCTTGCCGTGCGGAAGCCACACCGCGCCCTTGCGAATCTTGTCCTTCCACTTGTCGAATTTCAGCTCCGGGGAATCCGGCTTCATCTTGCCGGGAAGGGTCACCAGGCCGGAGAGGTGGCCGTAAAACTTGCCCTTCTCGAGCGGCACCACCTTCGAGGAGCCCACGTACTCGCCCTGGTTTTCGGCGTACCAGAGCCGCCCGTCCGGATCGACTCCCAGCCCGGCCGGGCTGCGCAGGCCATAGGCATAGGGTTCGAACTTGCCCTCCGGCGTGACGCGGCAGGCCCACCCTCGGTAACCGCCCATCGATCCCATGAAGGGACCGCCTGCGCGCCACGAGGTGCGCTCGTTGCCCCCGTGCGAGAGGTTCAGCGTAAAATAGTAGTTCCCCTCCGCATCGCGGGCCGGTCCGTGGGCGTACTCGTGATAGTTGCCGTGGAATCCATAGTCATCGCACACCGTCTCGAACAGATCGCAGCGTCCGTCCCCGTTCGTGTCGCTCATGCGCGTGAGTTCCGGCTTCTGCATCACGACCACCTTGTCGCCCTTGTCGTCCTCGATCACGACGCCGAGGCACTCGTAGGTTCCTTCCGCAAAGAGGGTCCACTTGCCATCCCGGATCCGCCACACCCCGGCGGTGCGCGTCGACACCACGATGGTCCCGTCTTTCGCCACCGCGATCCCGGTGGGCTCGAACAACTGGTTCCGGCCGTAGAGATCCTTGGGCGCTTCCCAGTTCTCGAAGGAGTAACCGGCAGGAAGTTCCAACTCCTTCCGCCCGACCTTGTTGGTGTTGATCACCAGCGGCTGCGCGCTCCAGTCCTCGTCGCGATTGAGAATCGGTCGCGCCACCAGTCCCCCCACCAGCTTGGCCGAGAACTTGAAGAGCGGTCCTTTCGAGGGATTCAGCGACCACACGCCATCATTCAGAGACCCCCCTTCGACCTTGATATCGGAGAGACCCTTCTCCGAGACCCTGAATTTCTGCGCTTCCTTCAACTTGCCGTGGATCGCGATCTCAATCCGGCCGTCGTCGGTGAGCGTCACGGCCTGCTCCAGGTAGTTCGCGCCAACCCGGAAGCGAAAGATCGGATCGCCGGTTGCAGATTCGGTGCGATGCCCCAGGAACTCGGCGTCAACCGAGGCGAGCAGGTCCAGAAAGTCGCGATCTTCCCAAAGCCAGCGCTCGATCGACTTGTGATCCATGACATCGGGCTCCTTGAATTCGAAGTCGGCCGGATCGCCCGAGCGCGTGAGTGGTTGCAGGATGCCACCGCCCTCGACGAAAACCTTGTTGCCCTGTCCGCGCTTAGAGCCGGGCTTGCCCCGACCACTCCTCTCGGAGGACAGATTCAAAAACCCGCCGCCCCAGACATTGCGCACCGAGAGGACGCGCGGGTCGAATGTGTAGTTCATTCCGTTCGGCAATCCCACGTGCAAGGCCCGTCCGCTTGACCCGCGCAGGGGCGCCCGCACCACTCGCGCGCGCTTTGTGACGAGCACTTCGTTGGGAATATCCAGCAAGCTCTTGGGCGTGGCCTTCTTGTCCAGCTTCATCTTGACGACCGCCGGGCCGGCCTTTCCATCGTCGGCTCGGGACCTCAGGTAATGCCAGATGTGCTCGACAGCCTGGTCGGGGACCACCTCCTTGCTGTACATCGGCATGAGGGCGAGATAGGACTTCCCTTTCATCTCCCCGCTCTCTCCAACGGCCAGCGCGTCCCACGACTTGCGCACCGAGTCCAGGTAATAGCCCTTGTCGGCTTTGACCTTCGAGATGGCACCCGACTTCGGGTCGCTCACCTCCCGCTCCCGGGGCTCATTCACGAAGAGCCCATACAAACTCGGTCCGGCAAGCAATTGGGCGTCCTTCGCCACCACGTGACACACCATGCATCCGTAGGTTTCAAACGCCTTCTTTCCTTCTGCAACCGCGTCTACTTCCTGCTGGGACCATGCGGGAAGGCCAAGCACTGCGAGAATCAATACCAGTCGTAACGTCATGAGGTCGAGGCCGTACGCGATTCCTCCACCCACCGCAAGGAAAGAGCGCGGCTCGGCATCACCCGTTCATGTGCCGTTTCACTTTTGACACATTTTATCCCGGGATTCTTGGGACTTGCGCGATCTGCACTCTGGTCCAGAGTATGGGGCACCCCCGTTTCATGCCCTCGCCCGTTCGCACCTTCCTGACGGCACTCGCCGTCCCCGCTCTCTTTACCACCACGCTTTTCGGCCAGGGCGCGACCGGTGTGAGCGTGATTCGCTCCAACCAGACCGCCATCCTGGGCACGGTCACGCTCAACTCCGAGGCCGGCCCGCGCGACTTTGTCCTCACCGCGACCGAGGGTCCCGAACCCGGATGGTTTGTCGTCTACCGGATGTCCGGGGTCACTGACATCACCGACGAGATCATTTCGCCCGGAGGGATCACCCTCAGCATCCCGCCCGCGCCGCAAGAGCTCGCAGTCCAGGCAATCTTCCTCCCCGCCGGGGCGTTGGAAGGAAGCGTCAAGACGGTGAGCATCACCGCGGTCCCCACCGATGGAAAGAGCCCCCCGCAAGGGGCCAACTTCCGCGTCCGCATGCTCAACAAGGTTGTGGTGAACGATGATCGCGACCTGCAGGACGCCGATCCCAACGACGAGTTCATCGATGTCGATCCCGTGCAACCCGGCGAGCAGACCACGCTACGCGCGGCGATTGAATTCTGCAACAACCGCGGGGGACTCGACTGCATCGGCTTCAACATTCCTGGACCGGGCATTCCGCGCATCCTTCCGCAGACGCCCCTTCCCGAAATTACCGATCCCGTTGAGATCGATGGCAGCAGCCAACCAACTACCGGCCTGGTGGGGGTCGAGATCAGTGGAGAGGCGCTCACTGCGGCAAACTCCTCCGACGGGCTGGTGATCTCCGGAGGGGGCTCGACCGTGCGGGGGCTCGCTCTCACCCGCTTCCGCTCTGCCGACTTCGGCACCATCCCCTCCCCTGCCACGCCCAATCCCAGCGGCATCCTTCTCAAGGGCAAGGGAGGCAACACCGTGGAGAGCTGTCTGCTGGGCCTCCATCCCTCCGGCACGATCGGTGCGGGCAACGAAGGCTATGGCATCCGGGTGGAGTCCTCCAACAATACGATCACTGGCTGCAGCGCATCTGGAAACTGGGTGGGCGGCGTGGGCCTGATCGGTCCGGGCGCCACCGAGAACATGGTCACCTGCTCGGTGGGCGGCGATGTCGACAAGCTGCGCTCCAGCAACTTTCTCGACCTCGCCCTCGTGGTCAACGGCGTCCCGCTCTCTCCGCTCAGGGTATCGCCCAGCTTCGTCAGCCTCGACTCGAACCTTGCCAATGGCAGCATCCACTTTGCCCAGCTCAACCAAAGCGCGCCCTGGGAGTCGAGCGCGGCGGGCTTCCTCGGCGGAATCGTTCTGCACGATGCGCCGCGCAACACCCTTACGGCCTGCACCGTGCAGGGTAACGGGGCGGATGGCATTCGCGTGATCGGAGATGCCACCGACACAATTCTGAGGGACAACATCGTCGGCCAACCGCTGGACGCGAATCCAACTCTCAAGAACACGGGCCATGGCATCGCGCTCGAATGCGACCATGCGAGTCTTCTTGGCGACGAGACCTCCGGCAACGAGTTGTCCGGCGTTCTCGTCCGCGGCTCCTTCAATGTCATCGAAGGGCTTGTCTCCTCGCGAAATGGTGGAAGCGGGATTCGCTGCGAGGGGATGGATACAACCATTGGGCGACCCACCTTCCAGGGCCAGTGCCAGATATTCTCCAATGCGAATGCCGGCATTCTCATCACTGCGCCTACCGTTCCCGTCAACTTTACCCCGGGACTCAACCGGGTGACCGGAAATCTGGTCGGGGCGGAGTCTCCCTTTGGCGCAGGGCATCTCACCCCCCGCCCCAACCGGCGCGGCATCCATATCGATGGGAGCGACCAGAACGTCATTGGCGGGTCCGCCGTCCCGGGAGAGGCCAACACGATCGCCTACAATTACATGGAGGGGATCCTGATCACCGCAGGGCTGCAAAACGTCCTCTACGGAAACATCGTGGTCGAGAATGGCCGCCTCGACATTGACCTCTCCGACACGGACGAGGGAGACGGCCCGGATCTTCCGGATTTCGGGGACCCCGATCTTGGCGGCAACAACAAGACCAACGCTCCGACCCTCATCCAGATCGTGCAGAGTCCCACCGAAGTCCTGGTTACGGGGACTCTCCAGGCAGGATCCACCGGCAACTTTCGCGTCGAACTGGTCATCTTTTTCCCCGGCCTCCCCCTCGCCGGGACCCAGTTCGTGGCCCTGCAAAACCTCGAGTCCACCGTAGCCGTGGTTCCCTTCTCTTTGCAGCTTCCAACCGTCAGCGACCTGACGGGCGCCTACCTGCGCGCGGCGGTCACGGATCCCGCTTTCAACGGTTCGGAGTACAGCGAGTGGATGCGCATTGAGGGAATCACCCAAACCGACAGTGATGGCGTGAGCGATGAGATCGAGGATCTCGCTCCCTCGCGCCTGGGCGGCGGACCCGGCGATGGCAACGGTGATGGCCAACCCGATGCCCAGCAAAGCAATATCGCCTCCCTGCCGCTGGTCGAAGGCGGAACGCTCACCATTGCTTCGCTCCCCGGCCAGAACTTGAGCAAGGTCACCGCCACTTCTACTCCGGCCCGCCAGCCCGATTCCCGACTCTCCTTTCCGCACGGAACGTGGTCCTTCGAAGTCGGCGCCGGCACTGCCACGGTCACCATCTTCGCTCCCGACGACGCGATCGCTGGGAGCTACCACAACTTCGGTCCCACCCCCGGAAATCCCGATCCTCATTGGTACGAATTTCTCTTCGACGGCACCACCGGCGCGCAAGTCCTGGCCGACCGCGTCGTCCTGCACTTTGTCGACGGTCAACGCGGGGATCACGATCTCACTGCGAACGGCACCATCCAGACCGACGGCGGAATGGCGAACCTTCTTCCTGCGTTGCCCGATCCGGAGTTCGCCCTCCTCGAAGACGGGAGCCTCGTCATTTCATGGGAGAGCGCCTTCCCCGGTCTCTTCCTCGAGAGAACGCCGAGGCCGGACACCACGCCCTGGCAGTTCACCACCGAAGCAGCCTTCACTGCAGGGGCCTCCTCCGTAGTGCGGGTCTTTCCGGAGCAGGGAACGGAACTCTTCCGACTGGTGCGCCCGTAAGCAACCTGCCACTCTGAATTCATGACCACAAAGCCGGGCGCCCTCTTCTTCCTGCTCCTTACCGTGGCCTGCCCGCTGCACGGCCAGTCCCTTGGCGCCTACAAGAGCAAGTTCGCCGGCCGATGGGTCAGCGGCAAACACAGCACCATCCACTACCGGATGTTCGCACCCGCCAAGATCAGCAAGGCGACCTCTCTGCCCATCGTGATCTATCTCCATGGCTCCGCCAAGGTTGGCAACGACAACGTGAAGCAGACGAAGGTCGCCGTTCCCGTTTCCTTCGTGCGTCACATGAAGAAACGTCCCTGCATCCTGATTGCCCCCCAGTGTCCGCCCGGGACTTCCTGGATGACCAAGTCCGGAGATGCCGTGATCGAGCTCGTGGACGACATCCTCAAGCAGGTTTCCGTGGCAGATAAGAAGCGCGTCTACCTCACCGGATTTTCTCTCGGAGGGATGGGAACCTGGCGCCTGCTCGATCTGCGGCCGGATCTGTTTGCAGCGGCGGTGCCTCTCGCCGGTGCCGGTAATCCGGCCACCGCCGGAAAATTGCAGGGGGTCGATATCTGGCTCTTCCACGGGAGAAGGGACAAGTTTGTACCCGTCAAATACGCCCGGGACATGGCAGCGGCCCTCAAAAAAGCAGGCGCACCAGCCAAGTACAGTGAGCTGGTGGCGGGCCACCTCATCACCAGCATGGTCTTCAACAAGGAAGACGTTCACCAGTGGCTCTTCCAGCAGAAGCGGGAGTGAGCACAGGCTCCCCTCGGGCCGCCGCTACTTCACGGTCTGCACCAGGCCCAGTTTCTTCAACACTTCGGGCGGCGGACCATCGTAGGCCTGGCTCACCACGTTACCGGCGTAGCCGATCGCCTTCCATCCCTCCGGGGTGGCATAGTAGGCCCCCATCGCAAGACTGCGAAATGCGAGGAAGAAGGCAGCCGCTGTTTTAAACTGCGCGGCAGCCTTGGCAGAGTCGCAAATATCATCGCAAATCGCCCGCTGCTGGGTGCCCGACAAGGAAGCGAAGGAATTCTGAAAGCGCTTCTTCGCCTCCTCGTCAATCCACTTCAATCCCTCCAGGATCACCGGTCGCACCGCCTGTTGATCGGGATAGGGCGCGCTCACCCACTCGTCGATGAAGTCCGCTACCCGCAACTCACTGGCGGCCGGCCCGAGGTCATCGGCTGGCAGGATCACGTCCGCCAAGGCCGTGGTCGCCTTCTTCGAGGCAGCCGACATCGTCAAGGGCCACGCATCTCCCGGCTTGTATATCTTGTTGAGCGCCGGATCGGTTCCGTAACCCTTGGTGGCCAGAACCCGGTCCGCGGCCGAGAGTTCTCCTCCACCTGCTGCAAGGAACATGCCTGCCCCGGCGAAATAGCGCATCACTTCCCTGCGCGGCAAGCGCGACCGATCTTCATCCCTCACTTGAGATTCGAATTTCATGCTCTGAGATTCCCTTTCCTTCATCAAAGATTTCCCTTTCCAGCCTCCTCGGCGATATGATCTCCCGCCCGCCATGCCAGTGCCATGATGGTCAGGGTCGGATTCTTATCCGCGTTCGACGGAAACGGTGCACCGTCACAAAGAAACAGATTCTTCACGTCCCAACACTGGTTCCACTTGTTGACCACGCTGCTCTTCGAATCGGCACCCATGATTGCCCCGCCCACCTCGTGAATGATCTCGCCACCCGGATGGATTGCCTCGATCCCCGGCTTCGCAAGATCGTCCAGGACCACCCCGCCCATCGCTTCGATCATCGCCGCGAAGGTCTTGCGGGCATGAACCACCTGGTTCAATTCATGCGAACTCCACTTCCAATTCCAGCGGATCACCGGGATCCCCCACACGTCCTTCACCACGGGATCGAGTTCAGCGAAGGAATCCTTGTTCGGAATCATCTCGCCGCGACAGGCGTAGTTGACGAATGATCCGTAGTAGCGGCGCGCTTCCCGCTTGAGCTTGGATCCGTACGCGCCACCAAGGAATTCGTCTTTCACCGGATTTTTACCCCCGGGCATACCGCGCGTCGCGCCCATCTCGATATGGTAGCCGCGCGCAAAGTCCAACTTGCCGGCGAGTTGCTCCTTGTAGAGCCACCAGGGCGCGTAGGAGTGCCCGCCGCCGGCCCCATCTTCGTTGTGCGGCTCGATATTCTCGAGCGAGGGGATCTGTCCGTTCAAGGACCCGCCCACCGTGTCCATGATGTACTTCCCAACCAGGCCGCTCGAATTTGCCACTCCGTTGGGAAAGCGTTTGCTCTTCGAGTTCAGAAGAATGCGCACCGTTTCCCCGCTGCTCGCGGCGAGCACCACCGCCTTGGTTTTCACGCGCTCCTCCTTCTTCGTGGTCTTGTCGATGTAGAGCACTCCGCTCGCCCTCCCATCCTTGCCCACCAGCACTTCCCGCACGTGAGCATTGGCGATGATATCGAGGTTTCCCGTCGCGTGGGCCGGGGGCAGTTGCACCACCGGGGTCTGGTGTGCCGCTCCGATGCTGCATCCGCGTCCACAGGATGTCGCCCAGAAGCAGGGCGCGCGACGCTTCATGGACTCCGCCACGATCTTCTGTGCCTTCTTGTCCTTGGGATGCAGCTTGGGGGCCACCCGCTCGGCATCGATCGCCTTGCTCAAGACCGCCCGGTGAATCGGAATGATGGGCACCCCCACCTTCTTTGCATGCTTTTGGGCATAGAGTTCCCCGAGCCGCGCCTTGGGTGCCGGCAGCAAAACACCGGGCGAAGAATTTGGGGTGTTCTCCATTCCCTCGTTGCTCCCGTACACTCCGACCAACATTTCGGTTTTGTCGTAGTAGGGCGCCACTTCTTCGTAGGTAATCGGCCAGTCGAATCCGAGCCCATCGCGGCTCTTTGGTTTGAAATCGTAGGGCCCGTTGCGCAGCGAGATCCGGCCCCAGTGATTGGTCCTTCCACCCAACATACGGGTGCGCCACCACTTGAACTGCTCCTCCGGTTTCTTGCTGGCCTGGGTATACGGTTCGCCCGGGACCTGCCAGCCGCCATCGATGGTCGCATCGTGAAATCCAAAGGGCTTCTCCGGGGTCCCGGATCCCCCCAACGGCGCGTGACTCCCCGCCTGGAACATCGGCGTCTCCGTCACCGGATCGTAGTTGCGCCCGGCCTCCAACATCACGCACTTCAGCCCTTGGAGCGTCAGGGTGTAGGCCATCTGCGCTCCCCCCGCGCCCGACCCCACAATCGCAACGTCATACTCCGGTTTCGTCTTCGAAGAGGTGATGACAGGCAAGGGCATGACGCCATCGAATCAACAGCTTGAACCCTCTCCCGTCGAGAGTGCACCTCAACTCTTCATAGTTATTGGAGCCTATCGGGCCACGGAGGAGGCGGTCGAGGCAGGCGGCGTCCGGTGAATGCTCCCGTCTCCAAGCTCCAAATAACTATCAGTCCCAAATCCCAAGCACCAACGATTGCACTTGGTTTATGGACCTCACGCCCTCGAACAATGACTTAATTGGGATGAGGGATTCGAGCGCTTGTAAGTT
>JAYGGC010000018.1:0-21595 GCA_046581525.1 Roseibacillus sp.
ATCGCGGCCGATGATGTGTTCTTCACGGCCCAGATCAGTGAAGACCTCGTGAACTGGACCGGAGATACGGAGGGTGTTTTTACCCTGGTCAACCGCGTGGAAAACGGAGATGGAACGGAAACGATCACCTATCGCCTGAACGAGCCCGTGACTGCAACGGCGGAGCTCTTCGGCCGTCTCTCCGTGCAGAGCAGGACCCCGTAGGGAGGAGAAATACAAGAATCCTGGGGCGGACGTTCACATTTTCGAACCTTCGGGTTTGACCCGGAGGGCAGCAACGGGGATCTTGCCAAACCCCAAAATCCCCCCTTGATTCTGTCCCAGCCGGCCCCCATCACGGCTAGGATCTGGATTGGCGGGATTTTCTCCCCCCCATGAAAAAGAGAACTCTCCTTCAATTCGTCCTCCTCTCAGCTCTCGTTTATCTCTCCGTCGTCACGGCATCCGCCGACCAGTACGGCCTGCAGACCTTCAACGTCGGCAACGGAACCACGAACCTCGGCGACGGCACCACGATCGCGAGTTCCAACGGGGTTGCCTCGGTGCAGACAGGCGCCTTGCGGCTCACTTCCGCGGCGACCACCAGCACCCGTTCCTCCTTCCGCATTCCCGCCCTGGCCGACTCAGCGGAAGGCTGGATCGCGACCTTCGAATTTCTTCTCTCCGACAATCCCGGCGGCAATCCTCCAGCCGACGGATTCTCGTTCAACTACGGTGCGATCCCCGCCTTCAACGCCGGACAGGGTAACCCCGCTGCCGCCGATGCGCACGGCAACGCAGAGGAGGGCTGGAATCCCTCGGTGAATCACCTCTCCTTCGAAGTCGATTCCTGGAGGAACTTCGACAACGAGCAGGGATTCAACATGGCGATCAACGGAACGGACATCGCCTTCGAGAACCAGGGAATCCTCAACGACGGGCAATCGATCTCGGGGCAGATGGAAGTGTCCTGGAATCCGGTGGACGGCGCGAGCATGAGCGTGGACCTCGGCTCCGGACTCGCCCCGGTCTTCACCAATGTGGCCACCCCGGGGTTCGTCGGGAGCAATGCTTACTCGTTTGCCTTCAGTGCCCGGACGGGCGGTGCCACCGAGACCCTCACGATCGACAATCTCGAAATCACGAGCAGCACGCCCACCCTCGTCATCCTGCCCGAGCCCGTGATCTCGGAGTTCCTGGCGGACAACGACAACACCATCGACGATGAGGATTGCAAGAGCTCCGACTGGTTGGAGATTTTCAACGCGACTGCGAACCCGGTGGACTTCGGCGGATGGTTCCTGACCGATGATCCTGCCATGCTCACTAAGTGGCAGATTCCGACCCTGGTCCTCGCCGCCAACCAGCGGAAGTTGATTTTCGCTTCCGGGAAGGATCAGACCGTCGGCGAACTGCACACCAGTTTCTCGATCCTGAAAGCCGGCGGCTACCTGGCCCTGGTCAAACCAGACGGGACCACCATCGCGTCTTCCTACAACTACGTGCAGCAGACTGAAGACGTCTCCTACGGCACGCTGGGCCAGGCGCAGACCCTGGGATTCTTCGGAACTCCGACCCCGGGCACCACCAACCGCGCTCCACAGGGATTGCCGGTCACGGAAAAGCCGGTCTTCTCCCTGGATGACCAAGTCATCACCGGAACGGTGAACCTCGTTCTCACGGCCACCTCCCCGACCGCCACCATCCGCTACACCACCAACGGCAACGACCCGACCGAGACCTCGCCGATTTACACCTCGCCCATCTCGTTCTCTTCCACCACCCGGGTGACGGCCCGCATTTATGAGACCGGACTGCAACCCGGGCCCACCCGCTCTCGCACCTATCTCCGTCTCTCGTCCGACATCCAGAGCTTCACCTCCGACCTGCCCATCATCATCATCGAATCCTTCGGGGTGAACATCGACGGGGAGGCGAGTTCGAATTCCCAGAGCCCGCGCCGTCCGGTGCAATCGATCTTTCTCGATGTGAATCCGGGCACCGGACGGACCAGCGTGCTCGATGTGCCCGACTTCACCGGCCGCGGCGGCATGCGGGTGCGTGGACAGACATCTTCAGGCTTCGCGAAGAAGCAGTATTCCTTCGAGACCTGGGATAGCGACGACAACGACAAGGACGTCAGCATCTTCGGGATGCCGTCCGAGTCGGACTGGATCATCCACGCCCCCTACTCGGACAAGACCCTCATGCGAAACAAGATCGTCTACGACTACAGCCGGGCTCTCGGCTATCCCGCGGTGCGGACGAGGTTCTGCGAACTCTTCTTCAACTCCAACGGCGGCAACGTCTCGATGAATGACTACCGGGGCGTCTACGTCTTCATGGAGAAGATCAAGCGCAATGAAGACCGCGTGAACATCAAGAATCTCGAGGCCTGCCACATCAGCGAACCGGCGATCACGGGTGGCTACCTCTTCAAGAAGGACAAGGGACAGACTGTCGATGTCACCTTCACCACGAGCCAGGAGGGTCACCAAATGGCCTTCGTGGAACCGGACACTCCCAACGCCCAGCAGCAGGCCTGGCTCGACAACTACATCGATAGTTTCGAGAACGCGCTCCATGGCGCGAACTTCGACGACCCGGTGAACGGCTATGCGAAGTACATCGACGTCGACTCCTTCATCGACGCCCACATCTGGGTCGAACTCTTCAAGAATATCGATGGCTACCGGCTGAGCAATTACTTCTACAAGGATCGCGGGCGCAAGCTGGTGGCCTCGCCGGTGTGGGACTACAACCTCTCCCTGGGAAATGCGAACTACCTCGAGGGCCAGAATGCCACCGGCTGGTACTACCCGCTGGTCAGCTCCCAGCAGTATCCCTTCTACAGCCGCCTCTTCCAGGACCCCGAATTCGTGGTCAGATACTGGGACCGCTGGTACGAACTGCGGGATGGGATGTTCGGCACGAGCCGCATGCTCACCCTGATCGACACCTACACCGCGGAGATCGTGGAGGGCGCAGTGCGCAACTTCAACAAGTGGAACAACCTGCTGGGGAACTACACCTGGCCCAATGCCGACGGCTACGCCAGCCGGACCACCCACCAGGCCGAAATCGATTGGATGAAGACCTGGCTCAGCACCCGCCTGGACTGGATTGATGGTCAGCACGCCAAGCCTCCGGTCTACAACCTGGCGAGCGGCTCCGTGAGCCCGGGATCGATGCTCACCATGACCAACCCGAACCCCGGAGGGGGAACCATCCATTACACCACCGACGGCACCGATCCACGCGTGCCCGGCAATGCCACCAACAACACCCTCCTGCCGGCCGGAAGCTCGATGCGCTGGATCATCCCCTCCTCCGCCATCACAAATTGGAACACCGTGGGCGGGCCGGCGAACCTCGCAAGCTGGGGCACCGGCAATGCGGGAATCGGATACGAGAACTCGCCCGCGGACTATGCCGGCATGATCAACACCACCGTCCCCAGCGGAACAACCAGCGTCTACACGCGCTTCACCTTCAACATTCCGGACCAGGCGACCATCGACGCCTTCGACACTCTCTCGCTGAATATCCGCTACGACGATGGATTCGTGGCCTACTTGAATGGGGCGAAGGTCGCCAGTCCGAACGGCCCCGTCAGTCCGGTCTACAACTCCACCGCCACAGATCAGCATGTCGATAGCGCGGCGGTGAACTACGAGCCCATCGACATCACTGTCTACCTCGGTCAGTTGCAGGTGGGAACCAACGTCTTGGCCATTCAATTGCTCAACCGGGGCACAACCAGCAGTGACCTGCTCCTCGATCCGCAAGTTGTGGGCGGAAACAGCGGCGCCCTGATCTCGCCCACCGCGCAGGTTTACGGGGGGGCATTTCCGTTGAACTCCTCGCAGACCGTCCAGGCCCGGACCCTCGCGCCGACCGGTTGGAGCGCGATGGAGACCGAGACCTTCCTGGTCAGCAGTCAGCCGGCCTCGAGTGCCAACCTCGCGGTGAGCGAAGTCAACTATCGCCCCGGCGTGCCCACTCCGGCTGAGATCGCGCTTGGTTTCGATGTCCGCACCGATTTCGAATACCTTGAGGTCATGAACATCAGCGCGGTGGACGTGGATCTCGCTGGCGTGCAGTTCACCACCGGCGTCCAGTTCGAATTCGACCTCGGCGAAGTTCCCTTCCTCTCGCCTGGTGAACGGGTCCTCATCGTGAGCAACCGCTCAGCCTTCGAACAACGCTACGCCCCCCTGCTTTCCGGTTTCCGCATCGCCGGGGAGTTCACCAACAATCTCAGCAACGATGGCGAGGCCGTCATTCTCTCCACCGGTGGGGGCACCGACATCCGCAACTTCACCTACAACGATGTCGCCCCCTGGCCCGAGGGTGCTGATGGAAGTGGCAGGTCACTCGTCCTGCGTAACCCTGCGAATGATCCCGACCACAACCTGCCCGGGAACTGGCGGGCAAGTTCCAGTCCCAATGGCAGCCCCGGCACCGAGGACCTCACCGGGGGCTACGCCGACTGGGCCGCGCTCAATTTCACGCCGGCCGAGCTGGCCGATCCCCTCGTCTCCGGCCCCGAGGCCGACCCGGACGACGACGGTCTCAACAACCTGGCCGAATGTTACTTCCATGGCAACCCAAGCACCCCGGATCCCTCCCCGGGAGTGATCGGGGAACACAACGGCTTGCTCTCCCTCACCTTCACCCGCCGCAATGGCGCGCCCGCCAACGTCGCGCTTGAGCTCCAAAAGTCCACCGACCTCATCTCCTGGCAGACGGATTCATTGGCAGCCATCGTCAGCATCCTCGACAACGGCGACGGAACCGAGACCGTCACGATCGCAAGCAGCGAGATCACCGGGAGTAGCCGACGGTTGTTCCTACGGCTCCATCTGTCATCTCTGGAGTGAAGGCCGCTCCCGCCAGTAGGCACCGGCTGCCAGGAGCGAAACCACACCCCTTTTGTCAAGGAGAGCAACGGGACGAGCGGTGAGGTGCTGGGATAGCTACCGCATCTCACCGCCGGCCGACTCCGTGGCGTCTTGCCGCGAGGATCACTGCCCTAAGTCCCCGGATTCTCGAACCACACGATGTTCCGACTGGTGTGGCCCGCGACCAGCAGGTCGAGATCCTGGTCGCCATCCATGTCCACCGCGCGCAAGTCGTACGACCCTTGGTGGGCCCCGATCACGTGCTTCTCAAAATGCCCCGTGCCGTTGTTCTCGTACCAAACCGTGTGTCCCCCGGGATCCTTGCTGCAGGTCGCGCCGTCGATGTCACCGTCTCCATCAAGATCAGCGGCCACCAGACAATGCGGCGAGACAATCTCCTTGTCGATCTCGATGAGCTTGAAGTTCGGACCCGCAAACCAGAGGACGCCCTTCCCGTGTCCACGTGACGCGAGATAGTCCACTTTTCCATCACCGTTGAGGTCCGCCGGAAGAATGTTGGTCGCCCCAACCTGGCCCTCCGCGAGCACATGCTTCTTCCAGACACCGGTCGCATCCACCGGCTGTTCCCACCAGGCGAACCACTCTCCGCCCGGAAACTTTGTTCCTCCCTTGGCGGCAAAGGAAATGTCCGGACGACCGTCCCCATTCACGTCGCCCAATCCCGCGTAATGGGAGGCGCCGGGCGCATCCTTGTCTGCGAAGACATGCCGCACCCACGACTTGGCCTGGTGCGGATCCGCTGGAACCTCCAACCATGCCAACGAAGTTGGAAACCTGGTCCGCGCTGCCTCCCGGCCTGAATTTGCGATCAGGTCGATCTTGCCGTCCCGATTCACATCGCCTTCCAGGAGACAGTGCGTCCCGAGAATCTCGTCATCGATCGTCCGGTAGGTCCACGGTTCGCCCGAGAATGGTTTCTCGGGGCACTCGAGCCAGAATATGGTCTGGTTCGATCCACAAAAGTCGAGATCTCCATCCCCATCGACATCCATGATGGTGCTGTGGATGCAACTGTCGCGCGGCGGGATCCTCGATTTCCCCGGCTCGAAAACGTGGATCGGATACTCCTTCCAGTCAGGTCCCTTGAGCACGACCACCTTGCCGTCGTAGGACGCGATGACATCAGGATGTCCGTCACCATCCCAGTCGTTGGCCACCGCGCTGTTCACCATTCCTTTCCCCGCTGGCTTGATGACGTGCTTCTTCCAGTCATCTCCCCAGGCTCCGGACGCAACTGCACTCAGCAGGCACGTGAGGAATACCGCTCGCAAGGCCATCACTTCTTCTTGTTCCGGTAACAATCCATCCTCGCGCCAACCCGCACGTACAAGCTGTTGTGCGCCACCGCGGGCGTGGCGTCGGCCCAGGTCACTTCGTCACCGGGCTTGAGGTCCGAGATCGCGAGCAGCTTGAACCTTGCTCCCACCTCCGCCACATACACTTCGCCATCGCGGGACTTGCAGTAAAGCTTGCCCCCGATCAGGAGCGGGGAAGCGTAGAAGTTGGCCGGCAACTTCTCCTGCCAACGCACTTCCCCGTTCTTGGGATCCATGGCGGAGAGGGTGCCCGTGTCCGAGAGCACGTAGAGGGTCTTGCCGTCCGACACCGGGGTCGGGACATAGGGAGCGTTTTTGGGCATGCGCCAGACTACCTCAGCACTCCCTCCCTTCACGTCGGGGGGACGCACCGCAAAGAACACGTTGTTCTTGCACCCGGCAATCACGAGCGAGTCCCTGGCTCCACTTCCGCTCAGGATGTCGATCGGCGAAACAATGCAGCGCTCCCTGAACTCCCTGGGCAGCGCCCAGAGTTCCACTCCGGTTTCAAAGTCCAGCCCCCGAACTCCGATACTTGTGCAGGCCACCACCACTTCCATTTTCGGCCCCTCCGCCGAGTGCCGCTCCCGCACGAGGGGCGTCATGTAGGTGGTCTTCGGATTGGGGCCGGGATACTCCTTCTTCCACACCGGCTTCCCGGTCTTCACATTCAAGGCCGCGACATAGCCGTCGGCCTGGTGCAGGTGCGCGATCAGGATCCGTCCCTCGTGAATAGCGGGGTGCAGGTTGGGGCCGTGTTGCCCCTTGAAGGCGCCGATCTCGTAGTCCCAGAGCTCTTTCCCATCGTGGGAGAAGGCCGAGAGCATCACCACCTTTCGCCCGGCATCGTACCAGGTGAAGACCACCGCGTCTTCTGAAACACAAGGCGTCGCGGCAGCGGTGTTGTTCATCTTGTGAGTGCGATAGAGACCGGTCTTCACGGTCTTGCGCCATCGCTCTTCTCCGTTCTTCGCGTCGAGGCACACGAAGATCACCTCACTCTTCCGGCGGTCCTCCGAGGTCACAAAGAGACGGTCGCCCCACACCACCGGCGAACTGCTTCCCGGTCCGGGTAGCGGCACCGACCACGCCCGGGTCTTCTCGTTCAACTCGACCGGGACGTTTTGCGCTGCGGCAACCCCGAGACCGTTCTCTCCCCGGAAGCGCGGCCAGGACTCCACCTCTGCGAAGGCGCTCCCCAACAGAAGCGTGCCCCATAACCCGAATGTAGCAGTGACTCTCATGTAACAAGTGACGTTCGCCTTTCAGCTCACCGACCTCAGGCATGGGCAAGGCTGTCGTAAACAACCCCAATGGTCAACCTGCCCATCGCTACCCTTCTTTCATCCGGGGCCAACTAGTCAATCTTGCAAAACAGTCCAAGCGTCTCTATATCAACCGCATGGCAACTCACCCCCGGGCCACCACCCTGCAGAGGTGCGCCCTCGTGGCATTGGTTATTGCGACCGCTTCCTTCGCTGCCCCTCGCGCTGCTGCACTTCCCTTGATCACCGAGTTTCTCGCCGACAATGAATCGGTGCTCGCTGACGAAGACGGCACCTACAGCGATTGGATAGAAATCTTCAACCCGGATGGGGTCGCCGCCGACTTGAGCGGTTACTACCTCACGGACGATGCCACCATGCTCACCAAGTGGCAGATTCCGGCCACCACCATGCTTGGGCCCTCCAACTTCCTCGTCATTTTCGCCTCCGACAAGGATCGGACGGTCGCGGGCTCGGAGTTGCACACCAATTTCAAGATCAACGACGACGGCGAATACCTCGCCCTGGTCGCCCCCGACGGGGTGACCGTCCTTTCCGAATTCAATCCATCCTTCCCGCCCCAGTTCGACGACGCTTCCTACGGCCTGGCGCAACTCGGCAACACGACGGACGAGACCTTCATCGAGGTCGGCGCCCCTTGCACCGCCCTGGTTCCCACCACCGGCACGCTCGGCACAACGTGGACGGCGGACGGCTTCAATGACGGGTCATGGACTGCCGGGAGCACCGGGGTCGGCTACGAGCGCAGCAACGGTTACCAGACCCTGCTCAACATCGACGTCGAGTCGCGGATGTACAACCGGAACGCGACGGTCTACGTTCGCATTCCGTTCAATGTCACCAATGTCGGCGAGATCTCGGCGCTCGAACTCCAAATCCAGTATGACGACGGTTTCGTCGCCTACCTGAATGGCTCTCCGGTGGAGGGCGACCGCGATCCTGCCCTTCCGGTCTGGAATTCGAATGCCTCGGCCGACCATCCTGACGGTGACTCCACCACCTTGACGCCCTTTTCCCTGAACGCCCACCTCAGTCGTCTGCAGGAAGGGGGCAACGTGCTCGCCATCCACGGCCTGAATCGAAGCACCACCAGTTCCGACATGCTCGTCCGTCCGCGACTCATCGGGACGCGCCTGACCAATCCCTCCCTTGGCGGTCCGGGATACTTCCTGAACCCCAGCCCGGGTGCTCCGAACGGCATCGAGCAAGGGCTTCCTGCGAGCACCGTCACGATCTCGGAGGCGAGCAAGGCCTTCACCTCGTCCTTCCAAGTCACCCTCAGTGGCGAGGGCGCGGGACAAACCATCCGCTACACCCTCGATGAATCGGTCCCCACCGCCGCCTCCGCACTCTACACCGGCCCCCTCACAATTTCCAACAGCGCTCAACTCCGCGCCCGCGTCTTTGGTGCCAACAACTCCACCGGACCCATCGCGATGGAAACCTACCTCCGCCTCGGGAGCGACCTGCAGAACTTCAGCTCCAACCTTCCCATTCTGATCCTCGAGAACTGGGGCTCCGGCAAACCGGGCACCAGCACCCCGGTGGATGGCTTCTGGGCCATCATCGAGCCCGACGCGACCACCAACAACCGGGCCGAAATGCTCGACCCGTTCCACATCGCCACCCGCGTGGGCATGAAGCGCCGCGGCTCCTCCTCCGTAAACTGGCCCAAGTATTCCCTCACCCTGGAGTCCCGGGACGAAGACGGAGAGGACCAGGGAATCAAGCCCCTCGGTCTGCCCAGGGAGTCCGATTGGGTGCTGAGCGGCCGCTACCAGTTCGACCGCGCCCTCATGCGCAACCCGCTCATCTACCGCCTCAGCAACGAGGCAGGAGAATATGCGGTGCGCACGCGCTTCGTGGAGGTCTTCATCAACACCGGCGGCGGTAACCTCTCCTACTCCAGCGACTACTTCGGGGTCTACACCTTCATGGAGAAAATCAAGCGCGACAACGACCGCGTCGACGTCGCAAAAATCGATCTCGGCGATACCACCGAGCCGGACGTGAGCGGCGGTTACATGTTCAAGAAGGACCGGGCCGACCCGGGCGACAGCGGATTCTCGGTCAACACCATGGGCACCCTGCGCTGGGTGGAGCCCAAGGAAGACGACGTCGTCTCTGCCCAGAGCACCTGGTTGCGGAACCATCTCAACGAATTCGATGCCGCCCTCTACAATTCCAACTGGACCCATCCCACCACCGGCAAGCACTTCACCGAGTATCTCGACCAGCACTCCTGGCTCCGCCACCACTGGTGCAACACCCTCGCCATGAACGTGGATGGCTACCGCTTGAGCGGCTACTACTACAAACACCGTAGCGACACCAATGGCGGCAAGGTCGGCGCGGGGCCGATCTGGGACTTCGACCGCACGATGGGATCAACCGACCGCCGGGACAACAACCCCAGCGCGTGGGATGGCACCGGCGATTCCAGCAAGACGTGGAGCGACTCGCGTTACCCCTGGTGGGGTCGCGTCCTGACCAATCCCGATTTCCGCCAGGCTCACACCGACCTCTGGCAGGAGCTTCGCCAGAATGTCTTCTCCACCGCCAACATTCATGGTGTGATCGATGAGTTCGCGGCTGAGATCGACTTCCAGGATCCCAACGGCAGCTCCCCGGCGGAGCGAAATTTCGTCAGGTGGCCCGGACAGAATCACCCCAACGAGGTGAACATCCTGAAGAACTGGCTGAGCACCCGCGTGAACTGGATCGACCGCCAGTACACCACCCAGCCGAACTTCACGGTCGCTCCGGGAATCGTCTCCCCCGGGACGACGGTCTCCTTCACCGGCGCCGGGGGAACGGTCTACTACACCACCGATGGAACTGATCCGCGCCTGCCCGGTGGCAACGTTTCACCCGCGGCCTCCATCGGCGGCAGCACTACGGTCAACACCACGGCCATCATCACCGCTCGCGCGCGCAGTGGCAGCGGGCTGACTTCCTGGAGTGGACCGCTCAAGGGCACCTTCCTCATCGGACCGATTGCCAACGCCTCCAATTTCATCATCAGCGAAGTCCACTACGCTCCGCTCCCCCCGGGAACGCCCGCCGAGATGGCCCAGGCGACGGATGCCTCCGCTTTCGAGTTTCTTGAGATGATGAACATCAGTGCCACCGACACCATCGATCTCACCGACGTCCACTTCATCGCGGGAATCGATTTCACCTTCACCGGGGCGGCCATCACTTCCCTGGCTCCGGGCGAACGCGTTCTCATCGTGTGCAATCAGTCAGCGTTCGAAGCCCGTTACGGCACCGGTTACAGTGCTCGCATCGCGGGCGAGTTTGCACCCACTCGTCTCGATAATGCCGGGGAGCGCCTCCACCTCGTAGACGCACTGGGACTCACGATCGCAGACTTTACCTACAACGACAAACACCCCTGGCCCACTGAATCCGGATTTGCCGGTTACAGCATGGTCCTCAAGTCAATCGCGGCGCCCAACCCGGATTACACCCTCGCAGGAAACTGGCGCAGCAGCACCGGACTGGGTGGCAATCCCGCCGCCTCTGATTCCAGCCTGCTGGTCGGAGCGCCCGGAGCCGATGACGACAACGACCATTTCGAGAACCTCCTCGAACACGCCCTTGGGACCAGCGATTCCGATCCCGGCGACACCGCGGACACCTTCTCGGCATCTCTCACCAACCTGGAGGTCAACGATGTCTTCGACGACTACCTCACCATCACCTATCGTCGCAACTTGGCCGCCGACGATGTCCTGATCGTCCTCGAACTCAGTTTCGACCTTGTCAACTGGGTCAGCGGCGACACCAATCTCACCTTTGTCTCGGAAATCCACCAAGGCGATGGCACCTCCCTGGTGAGATACCGGACCAATTTCCCGCACGATCCTGCGACCCAATCGCGGGTCTTCCTGCGCCTCCATGTTTCCTTACCCTAGGCGACTTGTTTGCAACGCTCGCTGGGCTCATTTGATGACCTTAGTTAAAGGGACCATAGTATTCGCCGAACCAATTCGCCGCCTGTGCCGGTTGTCAGGCTTGCCAGTTTGCCGAAGGCCCCCTATCCCCCTGATATGGAACTCCCCCTCCATAAAATCCTGAAGAGCTTCCTCAGCAGTCTCTTCCTGGTCGCCGGTACTTTTTCCGCGCCGGCCCTTCCGATTATCTCGGAACTGCTCGCCGACAATGAAACCGGCTTGCGGGATCGGGATGGGGAATTCGTAGACTGGCTGGAGCTTTACAATCCGGATTCTGACCCGGTTGACCTGAGCGGCTACTTCCTGACCGACACTCCGAAGAACCTCGCAAAATGGGCGGTTCCCGCCACCACCATCCTGGAACCCTCCGGGTTTCTCCTCCTCTTCGCCTCCGGCAAGGACCGGGCCGTCGCGGGACAGCAACTGCACACCAGCTTCAAACTCAGCAATGCGGGTGAATACCTGGCCCTCGTCGCACCGGATGGAACAACCATCGTCTCCGAGTTTGCACCCAATTTTCCGATCCAGTTCAACGATGCTTCCTACGGCTACGAACAAACTCCCGTTTCCGCCGAGGATGTCCTCGTCGATGTCGATGCCGCCTGCACGACTTTCGTTCCCCCCAACGGCAACCTCGGGACCACTTGGACGCAGACGACCTTCAACGACGCTTCGTGGACCACAGGCACGTTGGGGGTTGGCTACGAACGTGGAGCCGGATACCAGGCCCTGATCAACCAGGATGTCGAGCAAGAGGCGTTCAATACCAGCGCTTCGGTCTACATCCGCATTCCGTTCACTCTCACCGCGGTTGACGACATTATCGCTCTCAACCTCGACATTCAGTATGATGACGGATTTGCTGCCTTCCTCAACGGCACTCGCGTGTCCGGCAACAATGCCCCTCTCACTCCGCTTTGGAACTCCATCGCCGCCCAGGATCGTAGCGACGCGGAGGCGCTCGACTTTGAGACCTTCCCCCTCGACGGATTTCTCAACCGCCTGAAGGTGGGAGAGAACGTGCTCTCCATCCACCTGATGAACTCCGCTGCCAACGACGACGACCTGCTTGTTCGTCCGCAGCTCAGTGCGATTCGCCTGACCAGTCTCATCACCGGGGATCTCGCCTACTTTGCCACTCCCACCCCCGGGACCCGCAACGGTGCCCAGGAGCAACTCCCCACCAGTGAAGTGGTATACTCCCACAAGAGCCAGACCTTCATCGATCCTCTTTCCATCACCCTCACCAGCACCTTTCCTGGCGAGACGATTCGCTACACCACCAATCGCCAGGTGCCCAATGCCAACTCGACGGAGTACACCGGACCCATTCCGGTGAGCGCCTCCACCCAGATCCGTGCGCGGGTCTTTGGCGTCAACAATGCCGCCGGCCCGGTCAAGATGCGGACCTTCCTGAAACTCAGCGATGCCCGGGCCCAGGGCTTCAGTTCCAACATTCCCATTTTGATTCTTGAGAACTGGGGACGTGGGGCTCCGGGAGGAAACAACAACACCGACGGTTTCTGGGCCATCATTGAACCCGATCCGGTTACTGGACGGGCGCAGATGATCGGCGAATTCCAAATCGGAACGCGCTGTGGAATGCGCCGCCGCGGATCGTCGTCCTTCAACTGGCCCAAGTATTCCATGACCCTCGAAGCCCAGGACGAAGAAGGCCAAGACAAGGGCATCAAGCCGCTCGGCATGCCCCGGGAATCGGACTGGATCCTGAGCGGACGCTACCGGTTCGACAAGGCCCTCATGCGCAACCCACTCATCTTTGAGTTGAGCCGGCAGACTGGCGAGTACGCGGTGCGAACCCGCTTTGTGGAAGTCTTCCACAACACCGGCGGCGGTGACCTCACCTTCACCGGTGATTACTTTGGAGTCTACTCCCTCATGGAGAAGATCAAGCGCGATGACAGCCGCGTAGCCGTGGCACGCCTCGATCGCCGCGATTCCCGGGCTCCCGCAGTGACGGGCGGTTATATTTTCAAGAAGGACCGCGCCGACCCCGGGGACTCCGGATTCTCGGTCAACGGGCTGGGCACCCTCCGCTGGGTGGAGCCCAAGGAAGTTGAGGTCACTTCCGTCCAGCGGTCATGGCTGCAGGGCTACATGAATGAAATCAATGGGGCCGTTACCCGACCCAACGGCATCAATCCCTCGACCCGCAAGCATTTCACCGAGTACATCGACGAGTTTTCGTGGCTCCGTCATCACTGGCTCAACACCCTCGCCATGAATGTCGATGGGTTCCGCCTGAGCGGCTACTACTACAAGCACCGTAGCGACACGAACGATGGCAAGCTGGGCGCCGGACCGATCTGGGATTTCGACCGTACCATGGGATCGACCGATAGCCGCGATAACAATCCCTCGCAGTGGGATGGCACTGGTGATTCGAGCCGGACCTGGAGCGATTCGCGTTATATCTGGTGGGGCCAGGTCCTCAGCAATGCGGATTTTCGGCAGGCCCACACCGACCTCTGGCAAGAGCTGCGCAAGAACACCTTCTCGACTCTCAACATCGAGAGCATCATCAATGATTACGCCCTCCAGCTCGGAGGCCGCGATGGGGCTGGGGACAACGTGCCCGGGGTGGGACGCACCCCTGCGGAGCGCAACTTCAACAAATGGCCCTCCGCCGTTCACCGCACTGAGGTCAACATCCTGAAGAGTTGGCTCCGCACCAGGGTGCGCTGGATCGACCGTCGGTACACCCCCCAGCCGATCTTCAGTAATGCGGCTGGATTGGTGGGACCAGGCCTGGCCGTCCCGGGTGAAGAGTTCGCCTTCGTGGCGAGCAACGATATCTACTACACCACCGATGGGAGTGACCCGCGGATTACCGGCGGCAGTGTCTCTTCCTCCGCCACCCTGGCAGCTGCCAACACTCCGATCACGATCTCGGGGACCACCGTGATCACCGCCCGCGCCTTTGACACCACGCCGTTGCATCCGCTCACCTCCTGGAGCGGCCCCATTCGGGCTAGCTTCCTCATTGGTCCCATTGCCACCGCTTCCAACTTCATCATTTCCGAAGTCCACTACGCCCCGCTCCCGGCCGCTACGCCGGAGGAGATGACCGCCTCCACCGACCCAGCGGATTTCGAGTTTCTCGAGATGAAAAACATCAGCGAGACCGACACCATCAACCTCACCGAAGTCCACTTCGCGGAGGGGTTGATCTTCACCTTCACGGACTCGGAGATCACCTCCCTCGCGCCTGGAGAACGCGTGCTCATCGTCTGCAACAAGGCCGCCTTCGAAGCGCGCTATGGAACCGGGCACAGCGACCGCATCGCCGGGGAGTTTGCCCCCACCCGTCTCGACAATGCCGGCGAACGCCTCCACCTCGTTGATGGGCTGGGCGCCACGATTGCGGACTTCACTTACAACGACAAGGTTCCGTGGCCCGAGCCAGCCGGAACCGACGGCTTCAGCATGGTCCTCCGCACCAGCGCCCTCCCGGACCCAGACTACACCGCACCCGCAAACTGGACTTCCAGCGGCGAAATTGGAGGGAGCCCGAATGCTCCCGATACCGGCGGCACGTTCGTCGGAGACCCCAATGCGGACGATGACAGGGACGGCTATCCCAAGCTTCTCGAATACGCCCTCGGGACCAGCGATGGAAATCCCAACGACACCTCAAATGCGATCGTGGCCGCGGTTCAGACCTTGGAGGTCAACGGCCTGACGCAGAAATACCTTACCCTCACCTTCCGCCGCAAGCTCGCGGCCCGGGACGTCAAACTGATCCCCCAATTCAGCGTCGATCTCATTCACTGGTTCCGCGGAACGGGCTTCGTGCCCCTCGTCTCCGAGGTGGACCAGGGAGATGGAACCTCGATCATGACCTATCGGGCCTTCATCCCCCAGAATCAGAGTTTCCCAAACGCGTTCATGCGGCTGGGGGCCGACCTGATTGTTCCCTAGCAGGATTGTCGCAAGGCAGGCTGGATATCGAGAGTAGCGGAAGGGCTTCCCATTCCGCGGGGCGCTTGACACCAATTGGGCTGAGCGCCTTTACCGGGCGTCACTCCTAACTCGGAAGGCGAAGGCCTTCCGCTACGAGCAGCCCCTATCCTGGCACCATCGCTGCCAGGGACCACTCGTGAGCAGACTCACTGGTTTTTCAAGCGGCTCTCGTACTCCGGCCGCTTCTTCCATTCCTTGAAGAACGGCCGATAGGCTTCCACCTCGGTCCAGAAGATCCGCGGCGGTTGTTGGGAGTTCACCTTCCCCTCGGGGTAATCGTGGCCGGCGACGCTCGCTTCCACCGTCTTGTTCCATGCCAGGTAGGCCGCCTGAAGCCGCTTGGCAACATCGGGAAACTTGGCGGACGCGTCGCGGCTCTCCTTCGGGTCGTCAACCAGATGATAAAGTTCGAAGGTCCCTCTCTCGATGCTCCGGGTGTAGAGCTTGAACTCGTTGTCAACCATCGCGCCTCGCCCGGAATTTCGAAAGCCGATGGGCGTCGCTCTCTTTGCGAGCTCCCTGTTCAGGAGCGCCTTCAAGCTCATCCCATCCTGGGGTTGCGCCATTGCCTCCGCAGGCAGGCCCACGATCTCAGCCAGGGTGGGGAAGATGTCCATCGTCGCGGCAGGAAACGACGTCACCCGCGGCTTCGCAATCCCGGCGGGCCATTCAATGATCGCCGGAACGCGCAGACCGCCTTCATAAAGCGATCCCTTGTAGCCTCGCAATCCGCCCACCGTGTCCGGCTTGAATCCCGGAAGCCCACCGTTGTCGCTGCAAAACCACACCAGGGTGTTATCCGCGATCCCAATCTCGCGCAGTCCCTTCCTCAGCGTCCCGATGCTCCGGTCCATCGCCGCCAGCTCGGCATAGTGTTGCTGCGACTTCTCATTCAACTTGGAAAATCTCTTCACGTCCTTCTCCAGGCCCATCCACGGGCTGTGCGGGGTGCCGTACCAAACGACCGTAAAGGACGGCTTCCTGGCCTTGGCCTGCGCTCCCACGAACTTCAGCGCCTCCGCCACGATGATCTCCGAGGAGTCTCCCTTGAACTCTTCGAATGCGCCCTTCCGGCTCATGATCGGATTAAGGTCGAAGAAATTGGTCACCGACAACCACTCCTCGAACCCGAATCCCCCGGGACCATGGGTGTCTTCCTTCAAGATGGGCACGCCGGGACCGCGCAGTCCGTTCAGGTGCCACTTTCCAAAATGACCGGTGGCATAGCCGGCCGCGCGCAGGGCCTGTGCCAAGGTCTTCTCCTGCTTTCGCAGGGCAAAGCCGTGGTTCTCCACCCCGGTCCGATCATGGGTCCGCCCGGTAAGCACCGTCGCCCGCGTCGGAGAACAAACCGGTCCGCCCGCGTAGAAGCGATCAAACCGCAATCCGTTCTTCGCCATCGCATCCAGGTTCGGGGTCTTGAGCACCGGGTGGTCATAGTAACCCGTCTGCCCCCACCCCATGTCATCCGCCATCACGAGCACGATGTTGGGAGTGGCCGCAATCAACGAAGGCGCACAAAGAGTAAGGACGAGGACTCGTGGCATGAATTTCATAGGGAGACTCGCTCTACGGTATTCGGAACCTGCTCCTTGCCCCAAAGGCGCAATATATCGCGGCCCGGGGCGCTCTCCGTCTCGGTCCCGTCTCCACTACCACCTCGGCCCATACCTCATTCCGATCATCATCAATCCGTAGAGTGCCACCCAGAAACTCCCCAGCTACCACCACGATCCGCTTCCGGGAATGTAGGCCAGGAAAAGAAGAGCGGCGACAAACACCAGAACCAGTCCCACCGCCGTGCCCTTGACTCTCGCCGCCGAGGAATCGTCCTCCGGATAGCTCCAAAAGAAGACGCCGTTGATCAGCGGCGAACAGGAGGCAATGAACGCACATGGGACGATTCCCATGCCCAATCGATACAGGATGACTGCCAAAAGGATCGGAACCGCGCCTATCGCTCCAGCTCCCATCGCGATTCACTTCCCCTTCTTCGAATCGGCCGGCAACAGGAGCAGCCCGCCAGACCAGTTCCCCTGCGGCACCTGCAGGGTCTCTCCCTTCTTCAGGGGCCTCTCAAAGATCTCCATCTTCGTCCGTCCCTTGTCGGTGTATCCAAAGCTCAACTTGTAGTCCTGTTCCCAGCCCTCCAGCTCGATGCCCTTCTGTGAGGTGGCGGTGGCGATCCGGACCGTCGTATCCCGCAATGCAGTCACGCGAATCGAGGCCGGGACCCCGCCCGAGGCCCGCGTGAGCTGCCAACCCCGGAGCGACTCGGGCACATCGAACCAAGTGTAATCCCGATTGTTATAGGACCTTTCACCGTTGCGCAATTTCGCGACCACGAAGTTGCGCCCTTCGATCTCGAGCACACCGGTTTTCACCCTCTCCAGCTTCACTTCCTTGTGGGGCAGGTAGTAAAACCTCCCGTCTTCGGCCCCAACCAGCAAGTCGCGCACTCCGTCCCTGTTCCAGTCCACCGTGGTCGGACTGGTGGTGTGCCCTGCCAACCGTTGCTTCGAAAGCGCACCCATATCCTCGAAGGCGGCGATGTTCCCATTCTGCATCGCATTGCGCAGAAGGGTGACGTTCACGGAGTTTGCCAGGAGATCCAGTCGCCCATCGCGATCCCAATCCACCACGCACAACTTCCGCCGGCCGCTCCTGCCCGCGGTGCCTGGGTTCAAGCGCAGTGCCCCGTCACCAGCGCGGAAGACGCGTTCTGGTGGATGCAGGATGAGCGCTCCGCCCCGCCGTTCCCGCCGGAACCACGCAAGGTATCCCTCGTGATCGAGCATCACCAGGTCTTGCAGCTGGTCTCCATCCCAATCCACCACCAGCGGGGTGGTTCGCCATTGGGTAACGAGTTCCTTCCCCTGCGGATCCCACCAGTTCCAAGCAGGCTTGGGAGCCTTGTCCTTCCACTCCACCTCCACCGGCTTGGCCGCCACCAGGACCGGATTGCTCTTCGTCCCGGTGTTCTCGAACCAAACCACCTTGCCCCAGATCGAGTTCACCACCAAGTCGAGATCACCATCGTGATCCCAATCGGCCACACTCAGGGTGGTGTATCCCCACTTCGATTCGGCCGGCCCCTGGATCGATCCGTTCGGACCGGATTGAAGATGAATGGTCTCGCCCCCCGCCTCCAACAGCTTTACCGCCGCCCACTTCGGTGGATTCCCGCCGTCCAGGTTTTCAAACCAGCCGATGTTGCCCGACGTGTTTCCGCACACCAGGTCCTCGTCCCCGTCGCCGTCCCAATCCACGCTCACCGGAGTCACCAGCGCCCCGAACTTCAAGTCCCGCGCCTCTTGCTGAAAGTAGACCGGCGGAAGAAACCCCGGCACGTTTCCCGCCATTCGCCCCGTGTTCTCGATCCAGGCCACCCGCCCGTCTTCATCGCCCACCACGAGGTCCACGTCCCCGTCCTTGTCCCAGTCGATCGCAGTGGGCGTGATCATCTGCACGTGCATGGCAATCGCCGCGCCTTTGTGCACCAAGCGCTGACCCTTCGCGTACTTGGGCTCACGGCGCGTTCCCACGTTTCGAAAATAGGTAAACCCATCCATGAACTCGCCGCAGATCAGATCGAGGTCCCCGTCACCATCGAAGTCCGCCATGTTGGGGGAAGGCATGCCATAGACATCCACGGGCTCTCCGCCCGCTTCCACCTTCACCGCCGTTTCATAGTCCGGCTTCGCGGTCGTCCCCTTGTTTCGCAGAAGGAATACCCAGCCCCGCAACGGCCCCCGCATCCACTTCCCACGCTCATCATAGGCATTGTCCCAGCCATACTCCGTCCATTCTCCGATCCCCACCACCAGGTCCAGCACCCCATCCCCATCGTAGTCCACGTAGTGCCACTGCTTCGCACGCGTCTTGCCGATCTTGGGGAGGGTCGCCTTCACCGACTTGTTTTCCGCGAATCCCTTCCCGAGAAACCCGACCCACTCTCTCCCCGGGGTGAGCACGCGCGGCTTCCCGTCCACCACCGACACGCGAATGTTTCCCATCCCCGGTCCGACCTTCACCGGCGGCTTGAAGACCGGCATCCTGACATCTCCGCCGGGGTTCTCAAACAGGTAGATCCCCTTGAACGGGACATCCGGACAGGAGACCACCAGGTCATAGTCCCCGTCCCCGTCCCAGTCCATCGGCAGCGGCCAGGCCCAAAGCCCCACCCCAAGGTCAACCACCAGTCCCGGGTGGTTGTAGTGGAGCCGTTCAAAGTCAGCGTGGGAGGTGTTCCCCGCTCCAAGCACGAGAACGAGAAGCAACCTGTGAGCCCTCCTCAGGAATCCGTTCGTCGGTGGCCACCTGTCCTTCCCGGTGCTCATTTCCCCCTCTTCTTCTTCCTCTGGGCGTCAAGGGCCTCAGCCTTCTTCTCCCACGATTCCTTCCGGTCAAAGAACACCCCAAAGGCTGGATACCTGTGATAGGGCACGCCTTCACTCTTCCACTGCGCCACATAGCGATCGTAGATTCCCCGCATCTCCCTGAGCGAATTCGCGTAACCATCGCTGGGCGCCAGGTTCGTCATCTCGAGGGGATCGTCCCCGGTGTGGTAGAGCTCTTCGGTGGCCTTGAACTCGCCCGCCGCCCACGGCCAGTTGATGTACTTCATCTCCTTGGTCACCACTGCCAGGCTGTGAACCGCATTGGGTCCCCAGACATTGATGAGCGGTAGCGAATCATGAATCCTGGCCTGCGGATTCTCGTAGAGCGGCAAGAGACTCTTCCCGTCCATCCCGTCCGGCGCCTTCACCCCGGCCAACTCCAGGATCGTCGGGGCGAAGTCCACGTTCCCCGTCAGGGCATCACAACGCAGCTTCTTCCCGCTGTTGGGGTGGCGGGGATCGTAGATGATCAACGGTACGAGCGAGGCCTCTTCATAGGGCAGAACCTTCGAGCCATACCCATGCGACCCGCATAGAAATCCGTTGTCCGAGGTGAAGATCACCACCGTGTTGTCCGCCACCCCGTGCTTCTTCAAGGCCTCGCGGACCATCCCAATCGCGACGTCAACCGCGTAGACCTGCTGGTGATAGGTCGCCATCACCTGGTCGTACTTGTCGGCGTAGTTCCATCCGAAGAAGCGCTCGTACTGCCGTCCTTGCTGACTCTGTTTCGAAAAGTGAACGCCGTTCTCGCGCCCATAGTTCTTGGGCTTCACAAATGTCTTTCCGGCATAGACCTCGCCGTCCAGTGGGTCCGGAGTGGTGGGGTGATGCGGCGCCTTGAAACTGATCGACAAACAAAACGGCTTCTTTGTCTTCGCCGCCTCCGCAATGAAGTCGGCTCCGAAGGCCCCGTAGGATCGCGAGGAGTGCGGATACTTCTTCGCGTAGCTCACCATCGATTTGTTCTTGGCGGTCGCGTAGCTTGTCTGCCCCGGGCCCGCTCCCCACTTGTCAAAGTCACCTTCCGGCAACTTCCCCTTCACTCCCGGCTTCTCGGCCACCTCGAACCCGATCTTCCCTGCGATGGCCGTCAGGTAACCCGCTTCACGCAACAGGATCGGATACGACTTCATCCAATGCTCCCTCACCATCGCACCGTGTTCGAAGTTGCAACCGTTCTTGAACTCGAACTTGCCGGTCATGATGTTGGCCCGGCTCGCCATGCAGATCGCTGTGGTGTCGTAATGGTTGTCGAAGGCCATGCCATCCCGGGCGAGGGAATCGATGTGCGGCGTCTTCACGTCCGCATTTCCGTAGCAGCCCACCGAGTAGGTGCACTGATCGTCAGTGAGTAAAAAGACAATGTTGGGCTGCTCGGCGGCATGCAGCAGGGTCCCAACGAGTAGGAAAAGGGGGGGGATCAATCGATGCGGACTCATCATTCGGGCACAGGGATCTACTACATCTTCATTCCGCCCTGCCACCAAAAATCTCCCCCGGAAAATAGTATTTGACAGTAACACTGTCATACTGTAACAATCCTTCCGTGACCGCAAAATCCACTGGCCCGGCTGCAGATCCCGCCTCCTTCTCCGGAGGGGTGGCCGCCTTGGCCGCAACAGTGAACGGCTGGGCGGGAACGAACGAAGTGTTCCCCATCAGCGGGCAGGCTTCGCGCGAAGTGACAGTGCGCAACCTGCGCTACTACCGCTCTCTCGCGCTTCTGGACGGCCCGGTGGAAGG
>JAYGGC010000041.1:0-24488 GCA_046581525.1 Roseibacillus sp.
GACGCGAGCGCCTCCATCGGGGAAGTCGATTCCAAGCCTCTCCATGAGGAATTCCCGCAGCTCCGACCCAGTGAAGTTGCCCCAGAGTTTGGCAAGCTCGATGCAGTCGCCCTGGTGCCCTTCGCCGCCGTGGTCCTTCCATTTTTGACCACCATCGTAGATCGAGAAGCTCGGTTGCCGCTCCTCCCGGAACGGCGAGAAATTATCACCGATCTTCGGCTCGCCCGGAATGCCGAGCGCGACCCACATGGACAGCACGTCGTAGCGGACCTTTGCCTCGGCAAACACGTCTAATGTTTTTGCCCGCGGGATCATTGCGGTCCTCCTACCAGATCGCCCCACATCGAGACAGGCATGGGCGCACGCCTGTGGGAGTTCCAGGTTGGTGGTCGCAGATGCCGCTTGGGCTCTTCGGGCTCAACTGGGCAACCACTTGACTGATGATCCGGTTCACTTTTCACGGGCTGCACGCTCCTCCAAGGCCCTTATGACATCGGGAATTCGGAAGCGGACAACTCGCCCCTCACGGACAGCGGTTGGGATCACGCGACTCCTTGCCATCGCATGGACTGTTGGGACCGTTGATCCAATTAATTGCGCCAGCGGTCCAGCCGGCGCCAACACCTCTCCCGCTAGCTCTTCCGCGGTAGGCGGTCGCAGTGAGGGACTGACATTCTCTTCTTGATTCACCGTTTTCATAGAACGGCACCTATTTTACCAGTTTTCTGGATACCTCGACGCTTTTTCTCCGTACGAGAATTCGGCGCTAGCCTGGGGGTAGAAATCCGGTCAATCCGAGGGTCTTCTTGGCCTTCATGTAAACGGAGTCTGCCATAGCTGCCCCCTCCCACTCCTGGTTTACATCGTTACGTAGTTGGTTATCGGACGGCCACTTGTTGCCATTTCTGAGATAATAAAAGCAGGCCATGTGGCCAACGACCGAGGTCGCCGAAAAAAACTGCTTTGGCCGACCTTCGATGTTTCGGCCCAGCCACCTAATCTTGTCAAATCGTCCGCGCATAATGGCAGCCGTAACGAATTGTCCTAGCAGTTTTGCCGCAGCCTCTCGATTCATGGCCGCGGCCTCTACCTGACCTTCTCTTTGGTTCAAGTCCTCAAAAGACAGTTCCAAAATCGCGCATATATACCAGCGATCGAATCCATCCGGGTCATCCCTGCACACAGCCGACGATAACGCATCCACTACCTGCTGCAACGTGGGGGCCTCGCTCATATAAAATACCCCTTGGCTTGGGTTGCGGTGATGGCTCTGCGGTAATGCGTGAACAGCGTCCGCGAGCCTGCGGTGTGACCGAGATTCTCCTTTGTCCGGTCCTCCCCAAACGCTGCAAGGTGCGCACTTGCAAATGTGTGCCTCGCTGCGTCCTGGTATTCAGTGCCATCGATTCCCGCATCTTGGCGGATACGCCGGATGACCTTCTTCCACTGGGGCGGGACCACCCTCCCCTCCTTGGGCTTTCCTTTGAGTATTCGCAGGAGGCGGGGCCGGATGACGATCAGGCGCTCGCTCCCCGTCTTAGACACCTCGGCCCGAATGGTAATGTGACGCCCCCTAACATCTTTCCAGTCAAGACGCGCCAGTTCGCCGTCCTCGGCGGCGGGCCGGACGCCGCCAAAGAGCATGAGGCCGACGGCGCGTTCTTCTTCAGAGGTCTTGCATGCCTTGAGAAGGGCCTTCACCTGCTTGGCGTCGAATATCTTCGGGGCCTTTGCCTTCGGGCGCTTCTCACGATTCGCGATTGCAGCTTTGACCAAGCGAGTCTTGGTCGCCCGCTGTGTCTTGCCCGAACATCCGAATTCGACTGCGGCAGCGATGTCAGCCTCTCCAATCTCCCCGACACGCTTCCGCAGGAACGCCTTGGGCAGCCTCTTTTTCAATCCTTCAAAATCTCGCAGATAACGGGGGGACCATTCGTCACGATTCGCTTCGATGTAGCTCGTGTAACGATCCTCGAAGGTGTCAATCGCCCCGCTCTGCTTCATGCGTCGGGCATAATCCTTGGCAACTTCGACCAGAGTCACGTCGAACGGCTTCAAGATCGCGGCAGCCGCAGCAGCCTGCTTGGCGAGGGCAACATCGATGGACGCCCCCCGGTGCCCCTTGTGGTAGTCACCGCGCAACCTGGCGGCAAACGCATCGGCCTCCTTCTCGTCGGTGAAGTAGCGACGGGCGAACTTCCCATCGGGCGCCAAGCTCGCCGGCAAAGCAACGACGTGGTGCTTGCCGTTCCACTTTGACTCAAGACTCGGGCGGCGAGGCATGCCATCCTGTAGCAGTTATCGCAGTAAAAGGGAACGCTTTTCTAATAAGCGGGAATGTCCTCGTTAAGCAGGAACCCTCTTTTACCGAGGAAAATGGAGCCAGCTGTCGGACTCGAACCGACAACCCCCGCATTACAAATGCGGTGCTCTACCAATTGAAGCTAAGCTGGCTATCTCAGATGGGCCGCGGCGGGAGTATGCCGAAAGGGATTGGGTCCGCAAGCCGGAATGGAGGATCCCGAAGCTGGCAATCGCGTGAAAATCCACCTGTCCGCTTTCGGTTGGAGCCGCATGAAATTCCTGACAAATCTGTGTCATCTCATTCCGCGGGGGGACGCGGTCGCCTTCCTGGTGGCCGGGCTTTCCTGCATCGGGAATGCCGGCGGCCAGACTGGTGGGCACCAGTTGAGTCTGATGGTTCCGCCACAATTACTCCACAACGCGATCGCAGGCCACCCTTACGAGGCAAAGATCGAAATGTCTGGTGGGGCTGCTCCCGTGCACTGGGAGCAACTGACTCCACTGCCGCCCGGATTGAGACTCGAAGCGGACGCTGAGACCCGGCACACTTTCCTTTGTGGGGATCCCGATCGACCGGGTGACTATCCAGTCTCGCTCCTGGTCAGTGATGCACGGGGAGAGGTGGTCATCGCCGAGTTTCTTTTGCGGGTGGTGACCTTGCCACAGGAGGTGTCGAAGGATCCCACCGGAGATCTCGATGGCGACGGAGTGGGAAATCTCGCCGAATATTCCGCGGGGCTGCCCCTCGATATTCCCAACGGCCTGTCCTCGCCCCGCATCGTGGTGGAACCGGATGCTTCCGGGCGGCCGGTCATGCGCTTGCCGGTCGACCCGACGTCACCGAAATCGAGCGCGTGGTGCAGACTTGGGATGAATCGCTGGAACGGTGGAGCAGTCAATCGATCAACCCCCAGGCTGGCGAATCCATCGCAACGATCGCCCTTCCCTACTCTTCTGATCTCGCCCGGCCGGTCCCGGCACGAGTTCTCTATTCGACCCGCACCACGAGCATCGTCACTCTTGAGGATCTTCCTCAAGAAGCTGGAGGAAGCCCGGGAGGCCGTGGAGGGGGCTTCCGACGACCTCGAAGAGAATCCCCTGGTGCAGGAAGTGCGCCTTATCGAACTGATCAAGACGATCATGGAGACGCCATCCGAGATCCAGGAGTTCTTCGAAGGATGGCTCAAGGACGAACTCATCCCGGACTTCAGTGACTTGGAAGACGACGAAATCGATGCGGTCGTGAATCGATTCAACGCAGAAGCTGAGAAGATCAAGAATGCTCTCTGCTACGCCAAGAAAATCCTCCAGTTCCTCGCCCGCTTCTCGGACGCCAACAAGGCCAGGTTCGAAGCTGTGATCGCCAGAATCGATGCGCTCAAAAACCTCATGGATCACAGCCAGAACTTCGAGGCGATCTATTCGGACCTCCGCCGAGCCATTGAAGACCTGCAGGGGCTCTTGAAGGACAAGTCCGAGGACTTCCTGAAGGAAAAGCTGAAGGACACCATCGAAAAAAAATCTCATCCGAAAGCTTGGCAAGGCGCCCGCGGGCGCAGTTCTCGGAGCCGCCATCGATGCCTTCGATCTTCTCGATGCCCTCATCGCCCAAGGAAGACTGGAGGAGGCCAAGAAGCTCTACTATCTCCTCCATTTCCGCATGCTCGAGCTTGCCTATGAGCGGGCAAAGTACCGCTTGATTTGCGAGCCTTGGAACACTGACACGAACAACCCGCGCATCCAGTGGGCCGACTGCAGATCAGTAGACGGGAAGCGCGTGGAGCTTCGCGCCTGCGTTCGCTACTGGGCACCCAAGCCGGGTGGTGCGCCAAACGAGGGATCGTATCACGAAGTGCCGGTTCCCTTCAAAGACGACGCATTTACAATCGTTCGTGATCCCTTCTCCTCCGAGGTCCCCGGCGAGTGCGCCCTTCCCTTCCGTTTGGATTGGGCAAAGTTTGCGGAAGCGGCAGGTAATCATCCTCACGCCCACCTCGTCATAAAAGTGACGATCGGCGACAAGGCACCCCAGCGGGTCTTTGGTGGCTCTTACCGCCCGTAACTGAACTCCGCACCCTGCCCCGCTCGAGATCACGAGTGTGTCTGCGTGTCGAACTACCCTACTCGACTTCGTGAACGTCATTGAGGACCCCGCGGGGGATGCACACGGTCAACACCGTCAACTTTCCAACCGCCTTGTGCTTCACGCCGCGGGGGATGTAAACGACGACTCCCTTGTGGACTTTGACCTCCTCGTCGTCGAGCACGAGCACGCCTTCCCCGTCGATGATGTAGTAGATCTCGTCGGTTCGTTCGTGATAGTGGAGCTTGGCGTCCTGAATCTCCACGTGGTGGACCTCCGCCGCCGCGCCGTCGGCCTCCTCGATCAGGCAGCGGATGTCGCCGCAGGTCTCTTTCCAGGGAACCACCTCGGCCGGATCACGCCTCAGGGGTTGGCTCGTGTTTGCTGCCTTCACGGTATCCATGGCGCCCATGATAGAAAGCCCGCCGCGTGAACGCAATCATCGTTCATCCCTACGCCACCGCCCGCGGCGGCCGAGCCACCCCGTCCGCAATTCCGCAGACATGTCCCGCGTAATTCCGATGGTGCCTGCGATGGAGCTACCATAAGGTCGAGCTCATGACGGTCGGGGTCCCGAAGGAAGTGAAGGTGCAGGAGCATCGGGTGGCGATGATTCCTGCCTCTGCAGCGGAGTTGGTGAAGCGGGGGCACACGGTGGTGGTCGAGGCTGGGGCAGGAGTGGGATCGAGTTATTACGACGAGGAGTACCAGGCGGCCGGAGCGGAGATTGTGCCCAAGCCCGCCGCAGTCTTTGAAAGGGCGGATCTCATCGTGAAGGTGAAGGAGCCGCAACCGGAGGAAGTCGCGATGCTCCAGGAACAGCATACCCTCTTCACCTATCTTCACCTCGCAGCGGACAAGGAACTGACGGAGACGCTCACGGCCACCGGATGCTCTGCGATCGCCTACGAAACACTTGAGGTCGGCGGACGCCTCCCACTGCTCGAACCGATGAGTGAAATTGCTGGGCGAATGGCCGCCATCATCGGCTCCTACCATCTCGCCAACCACCGGGGAGGCCGCGGAATCCTGCTGGGAGGTGTCCCCGGGGTTGCGCCGGGCCGCGTGATGGTCATCGGTGGCGGAACGGCCGGCGTGAACGCGGCTCGGGTGGCGACCGGGATCGGGGCGGACGTCACCATCGTGGAGGTCGACTTCGAACGCATGCGCTTTCTCGACATCACGGTGCAGGAGGCCCACACCCTTTACTCGACGGAGGCGAACATACTGTCGCTTCTCCCGCGACTCGACTTGATCATTGGCGCGGTCCTGATCCCGGGTGCAGCGGCACCGAAGCTGGTCACCCGGGACATGCTGAAACAGATGGCTCCGGGCAGCGTGTTCGTGGACATTGCCATCGATCAAGGAGGTTGCTCCGAAACCAGCCGCCCCACAACTCACGACCAACCGACCTACGTCGAGGAAGGCGTGCTGCACTACTGCGTCACGAACATGCCGGGAGCATACTCGAGGACCGCGACCCAGGCGCTGAACAACGTCACCCACCGGTGGACCTTCATGCTCGCCGAGCGAGGGCTGCGGGAAGCCTGCGGCGAGCGCCCGGAGCTTCTTTCGGGGATCAATTGCACGGGAGGCAAGCTGACCTGCTTGCCGGTTGGCGAAGCCCATGGTCTGCCGGTCTCGAATCCGGCCGAGGTCCTGGAACTATAGACTTGTTGGTCCTCGGAGGCCCGGATCATCGCGGACGAGGACCCGACCTCGTCAACTTGCGCGTGGATCTGGCTCCACGGGAGTCGCCGCGGCTTTGCCCTTGATGCGCATATTGGGCCAGAGCATGAGAGAGGCGATCAGGATCAAGCCAGCCCCCACCATCCCGATCGCCTTGGGGCCGAAGAGGGCGATGGCGGGAAACGCGAGGTAAGGCGCGATCACTCCCCGAACGCCGCAGAGAAAGGTGTGCACGCTCATATACTCGGCGACCTGTTCTCCCTTGGCGAACTTGGTGACCCAGAGGCTCCACGCAATGTTTCCTCCCGCCCGCCCGACGCCGTGCAGCCCCATCCCGATGTAGAGCGCCCAAACGCCGTTTCCAAGGAAGTAGATGAGAATCCCCGCCATGAACAACACGTTGAGAACAATGCGAACGATGAAAAAGTTGACGCGATCGAAGGCGATCCCCCACCCCACCACAAAGATCAGGAACATGATCTCAGGAACTGAACCAGTGATAAAGGCGATGGTAAACTCCTCGAGTTCGTATCCGTAGGCGGGGTTGGAGATGTACTCCACGAAGAGCGAGAAGCAGAGCAAGTTACCGAATCCAAGGATCATCCAGGAGGTGAGCAGTTGGCGGAATACCTTGTCGTGCACGACGTGATCAAGGGCGCCGAAGAGTCGAATCTGGTTGGCGCGCCGGAGATAGGTGCGCTCCATGCCCAGCACACAAGCCGCCATCGCGACACAGCCCACCGCGTAGGCAACGAGAAGCCAACGAAAGTTATCCAGGTTGCTCTCGAGCATCCTTCCAAAGAGCGCTGCGACGATCAGGGCAGACGCTTTGCGGACCACGCCGGTGAAAGCAAAGAGACGGCCCCGCGAGTTGTCGGGATAATGCTTCCGGTAAATCTGCGACATGAGCGGGATGCTCAGCGTGATGCAGAGCAGGGCGAACACCATGAAGGGCAGAAAGACCTGCATGTTGCGCCCCCCTATGGCGGTAACGGCGAGCGCAGCACCCGCCACACACCAGAGGCAGGCCGTCGTCACATTCACCGACCACCCCCTGCGCCTGACGAGTTGCACCGGAAAGAGGCTGAGGAGGAGTCCGAAGCTGGAAGCGGCCACCAGGGTGGCCTTCTGCCATGGTGCGGCATCGAAGACACGCACCGCAATGAGAACCACAAACACCAGCCCCAGGGTTTCGACACAGCCCCCCGGCAATGCGCGCAGGCTATCGAGCAAAAACGTTCGCCTCGCAGGGTTTTCGGAGGGAACGACCGGCATGTGGGGGACTTCTACGCGGGGGCAGACCGCGTGGCGAGCAGCCAAAAGAAAAGGGTGGTGACCAGCAGCGCGGCCGCGCCGACGTGAAGAACCTGGACGATGGGAAGAACCCCGACCTGGGAGAGCACGAGCCCCATTACGAGGAGTGCCCCCACCAGAACTGCGATCGATTTTTCGGGCCAGGCCAAGGTCCCCGCTTTCCGCGAGAGAACCAGCATCGCGATGGCACCGGCCACGATGAGCCACGAGAAACTCCGATGGACAAGGTAGACGAGCGAGACCTCGAGCTTACCCGTCCACTCGGAGCGCGCCTCCGACCCGTAGGACTTGGCAAACTCATCGGTCAGTTCGCGCACTTGTGCGCCCATCACCCCTTCGGCCACGGTCAGGACGAACAACCCGAGTCCAACGAACCAAAGAGTCCTGCCGCGAGGACCGACGACGGGGCGTCTCCACGGAGACTCGCATCCGCGCCAGGCGACATAGACGAGAAGGCACACCAATAGGATTGCGAGCGCCATGTGCAAGGTGATGATCCCGGGTTTGAGGCCGCTCATGACCACCCGGCGTCCCAGTTCGGCGTTGACCAGAACGAGAACGAGCGATGCCAGACTCCCCCACCAGACCGAGGGCCAGCGCCGGCGGAGCCGGAAGGAGAACACACAGATTGCCAAGGTCAGGAAGCCGACCGGCAGCGAACACAGGCGGTTGACGTATTCGACCCAGGTGTGCACCGGATTGAATTCCCCACGAAGGGACTCGCGCGTGATGCTCTCCGGATCCCGGCCGTGGCGCGCGGCTTTGCGGCGAAACTTCTCGAGATCAATTTTCTCAAAATCGATCTGCTCGACCTTGGTGGGGGGCACCAGCTTCCCCCAGCAAGTCGGCCAGTCCGGACAGCCGAGCCCGGAACCGGTGGCCCGTACGATCGCGCCGACAAAGAGCAGCAGGAGGACCGAAATGAGGGCCGCAAGGGCCAGCTTCTGAAATCCCTCCATGAACAGGTGCAACTTGCGGGGCTACCTTGCGAAAATCCAGCGAAACCAGATCACTGCGACGATCCGCCCTCGGGCGCGGCCCCCTCCGGGAGGGCTACATCCTCGGCGGCTTCCACCGCTTCCTTGAGTTCCTGCTCATCAGCCCCCTCCTCCGGTTTTCCCTTGCTGATGGCAATCGCCAGCCAGCGGAATTCGTAACTGTTTTCCAGGAAGACCTTGAGCATCATCATGATGGGCACGGCGAGGAACATCCCGATCGGGCCCCAAACCCATCCCCAGAACATCACGGAGATAATGACGACGAGGGTCGAAAGGCCGAAGCGATGTCCCATCATCATGGGCTCTACAAAGTTTCCGAGGAAGATGTTGATGGCGGCATAGCCGACTCCCACTGCCACTGCCTGGGGCCACCCCATCAGCACGAGCGCGAGGATGGTGGGGGGAATTCCGGCGATGATGGATCCCATCACCGGGATGTAGTTCAGCGCGTAGGCCATGATTCCCCAGAGAATGAAGAAGTCGAGTCCCGCCGCCCAACAGAGGAAGCCTGCGAGGAATCCAGTGGCAAGGCTCACCATGGTCTTGATGCCAAGGAAGCGCTGGATGTCCTTACCAGCGTGAAGCATGCGCTCAAAGTTGGGCCCGCGGGCTTCCGCAATGAGGGTGAGGCGTCGGCCAAACATGCGCGCCTCCGTGAGCATGAAGACGGTAAAAAGCAGCACGATAAAGGCCGCTCCCAGGAAGGCCGTCACGCGACCGACCACATTGGTGCTGAGGTCGACGAGGTCCTCGACCTTGATGTTGCCCAGCTGTTCGCCGAGATCCTCGGTCACATAAGTCCGCACGTTGAGGCGTGCCTCCTCCTCTTCGAGATTCGACCACTTGACGAGGAGACCCACCGCCCAGTCTTCCGCTTCCTTGAGCTTCACGGTGCTCTCCGCCTGGTACTTGGACTCCCACTTGTCCTTGAGGTCTCCGACGAGTGTGATTCCAATGATAACCACCCCCGCGAGGAAGGCGAAATCGACGAGGACGGTGGCGATTACCGCAAAAAAACGGGGCACCTTGTGACGGCGCAGCCAAGCCGTGATCGGAAAACTGACCGTCGCGATGAAGAGGGCCAGGAGGAAGGGGACAAAAAAGCCCGAAGCGGCCTTCAGTCCGGCAATGATAATCACCAAACTAGTCATCAAAAGCAGAATTTTAAGGCCCTGCTCCTTCTTCAGATGCTGACTCATGGGTCCCTCTCGACGGGGGCTCGCGGGCAGAGCCGAAGCTCCCCTCCCTTTACCCTAGGTCATCTTGCGCACACCACAAAGATTTCATTTAGCATTGGCGAATTTTTTCGGGGGATGCTCCGGGCTGGCCGGATGCCCGCGAGAGATCGCGAGGGCGGCATTGAGCTCCGGCCAGCGAAATTCGAATCCGTGCTGGGTCAGACGGGCCGGGCTCACCCATCGGCTCTTGAGGATGAGCTCGGTCTCGCTACGGAGCGCCAGGGCTCCTAGCTCCAACATCCAGCGGGCCGCGGGCAACCCGAAGCGAACTCCCGCGGCCGCGCGCACACCGCACATGAACTCCCGGTTCGTGACCGCGCAGGGAGACACTACATTGACAATTCCATCGATCTCAGGACGCCCGATGAGCCACTCGACAGCCCGGCAGAAATCCTCGAGGTGGATCCAGCTCACCCGCTGACGGCCGGAGCCCATGCGGCCACCAAGTCGGAAACGGGCGAGCTGGAGCAGATAATCGAGGGCGCTCCCCTTCTCCCGGCCGAGGACGATGGCGGTCCTCAGCGCGAGCTTGCGCACCGAACCCGGGACGCGAGCCCCGAAGAAGGCCTTCTCCCATGACTTGGCGATCTCCACCGAGAATCCCTCCCCGAGCTCGCCCTCAGCCTCATCCTGCGGTCGATCCTCGGCATGGCGGTAGATGGTGGCCGTGCTGGAATTGACCCAGACCCGGGGCGGCCTCACACAGCGGGAAAGCGCTTGGCCCAGAATTTCGGTGGAGGCCATTCGTGAGTTGAGAATTTCGGCCCGATTGCGGTTGTGATAGCGGCAATTCACGCTCCGCCCCGCGAGATTGATGAGAGCGTCGGCCTCTTCGAGCGAGTCGGTCCAGGCACCGAGACTCACGCCGTCCCATTGCACTGCACGATAGGGACTCTGCTCCGCGGGCCTTCGCACCAGCCCCACCACCTCGTGGCCATGGTTGGCAAAGTGACGAGCAAGGGCGCAGCCCAGGAATCCGTTGGCTCCTGCAATGACGATGTTCATGATGAGTATTCGGCCTTGATTAGAGATGGATCAGGGCGGGGAAATCGGGAAGCATCTGCAGGCAGCGGATGATGACTTCATCGCGAAAGGCGAGAGGAAAGAGGAGACCGATCGGAGCGATCACCCAGAGCGCCGCCCAGACCCGTTTGAGAGCGGTCGGGCGGACAAACCGCTCGCACTCCACCGCCAGACCCTGCAGGAGGAAGTAGAGGGTGGGCAGTCCATACCCTGCATTGACAGGAACGGTAATTGCAACCTCGTGCAGCAACCCCGAGACGAGGAAGACCGCCATGGAGGCACCCCGTCTTCCTAAGAAACGCTCGGTTGGACGCAGGACCGTCCGGGACATCATGTGTGAGTAACCGAGATTCCACCGCCTCCCCCAGAAGTCGCCGAGGCCCGTGCTCGCAAGCGGATTGCGGAAGAGGATGCGCGCTGGAAATCCCGCCAGCCGCCAGCCGGCGGTGAGCAGGCGGAGGACTCCGTAGTGAAATCCGATGCTCATCGGGACGAACACGAGGAGGATATTGGTCCCGCCGGCGTTGCGGACGATGAGGGCTCCGATGATTCCGGCGACCAGGCAGGCCAGGCCAATCCGGAGATGCGAGCGCCACTCCACCCTGGCGCGACGCTTCGCGAAGGCAGCGGGGTCCATGCCGAACCAGAGGAAGGCGAAGATGAGATAGCTTCCCCAGCCGAGCCGTTTTCCCCCCGCGCCCCACTCGAGGTAGACCAAGGACTTCATTGCCGCGAAAAGGACGCAGCACAGCGCGACCATGCGTGCGATGGGATCCCAGGGGAAGATTGCAATGACGCCGATTCCGGCGCCCAGCACCGTCCACGCCGCGATCCTCGCGAGGGGCAGCGCCAGGCGCACCCAGAGTCGCCCAGCCAGGGCTGCCGCGATCACGAGAGCAATGGATATGAGCAGTTCCTTCATCCCAAGACTCCGAAGTTGAAAAGGACGGCCAGAACGTAAACGCCCGAGAGGCCAACAAAGAGCAGGCCGAGCCCGCGCTTGGCCCAGAGATGCCAGCCGTCGTTGGGAACCTCAGCGGTGTCGAATCCGCTGAGGTGAATGACGAGGCGACTGGTCCACCAAAGCGCCATGAAACCGGCCATGATGGTGGCCATCACCGTTCCATCCAACAGCCAACGGGCCGCGAAGACCGAGACCGCCGCGAAGATGAGATGGGAACAGAGGATGTAGGCCGCGTAGGTCCAGAAGACCTGGCGAAGGAGCTTGGGCAGTGCGCGCAACTGCTCGGGCCAATTCAACACCACCGGGATGAAGGGGCTGGCGGCGCAGAGAATGAACTGCCCCACCCCGGCAAGGATGACCAAGTAGAAGAGGTAGTGGTATGTGGTCATGGCAGAAAGGCGATGGTGAGGAATACCGCTCCAAGGCTGAAGAAGCCCGCGCTAAAGACGACGTCCCAGAGGGGGTAGCGACGTCGCAGATTGCGGTCGTAGTAGACAAGCTGGACAACAAAGCGGCTCCCCCAGAACAAGCCCATGAAGCCGGCGACCGCGCGCCCCGTGCTCTCTTCCAGGAAGAAGGCCGGGCGCCAAAGACAAAGTGCAGCCATCCCGAGGACCATCACGATGGTGTAGGCCGCGTGCACCCTGAAGATCTGGCCGAAGACGCGATCGACCTTGGCGAGATTTGCGCGGTAGTCGAGCATGGCCGGCACGAGGAAGTTCGCGAACGCGATCAGGAGCAGGCCAACTCCCGCCAGACGGATGAGCAGTTCCCACTTCATCGTTTCTCCTTTCGGACCGCAAGCTTGGCTCGTTCGAGGGCGCTGGTTCGATGGGGACAAGCCACCGCCATCTTGTTGACCGCTCCTGCGATCTCACGGTCGCTCCGAAGGTGCAACAATCTCGAGAGGGTGAGCCGATTGGTGGAGATCAGCTTGCAGAGTTTCTCCGCGACCGGCAGGAGGGCCGGGCTGGCCAGGCGTTTCGACCAGCCCCGCCACCTCCGCAGAGCCCAGAGACAGGTGACCCAGGCCTCCGCGCCCTGCCAGAGTCGCCCGTCATCCGCCATCACGATGATCTCGCGCTCGGCGCCACGTTGGAGGAGCCCCGGGCAGAGCTCCCCGGCCTTCCGGCTGCGGTAGGGAAGGAACTCGATTGCGAGGTGCGCGGGCTCCTTCATCATCCAGCGGCGGAACCCCGTGCAGATTCCACAGTCTGCATCGTAGAACACCGTGAGCATCTTCATGACCATTCCCTTTAGTGATGGAGCGGCGGCGGCACGCGATCCATGGGAGGACAGGGCGGATCCTCGTTCTTGTTCAGCCCGCGATTGCGCAGCCTTGTGAAGAGGTAGAGGTTGAAGAAGTGCATCCCACCCAGGACGAGGGTCACCACTCCCAGTTTTCCGCTGAGAGCCTCGAAGACCCCGCGGGTGTCGGCCACTTCATTCGCGAGCGTCAGGTAGAGACTCACGAATCCGATGTTGACGAGATAGAATCCCATCACGAGCAGGCGATTCACGCTGTCGGCCAACTCTTCATTCCCCTTGAAACATTCGACCAGGAAGATCCGGCCGTTGGTGTGCAGCGTCCGCGCCACCCAGATCGTGAGCGGAATCGCGATCGCCAGGTAGAGCACGTAGCTTATGACAGTTGGGTTCATCTTGGTTGCCTTTCTATTTTTGTATTTTCAGTTATTTCGGAAACATCCCCAGAAAAAAATTAGCCGAAGAGCTTCATGGCCAGTTGCATGGCTTTGCCGTGCGGCATGGAGGCCACCCGATCCGACATCTTGGAGGCGAAGCGCACGAATTCCTCGAGCGACTTCATCTGATCGTGGAAAGCGCGTCCACCGGCGGTCTTCATCCCCTTGCTCTCCGCCATGCATCCCTGGAGGAGTCCGAGCGCGGGATCGATCTCGCGGCGCTTTCGCTCGAGGACAATCCGGCGGAAAATCTCCCAGACGTCGAGTTCGGCTTCGAAGAACTCCTTGCGTTCCCCTTTCCGGGTCACGATCCGCAGGAGACCCCAGTTCACGAGCTCCTTCAGGTTGGTGTGGGCGTTGCCACGGCTGATGTGGAGTTCCTCCATCACCTGGTCAGTGCTCATCGGCTCCGGGGTGGTCATGAGGAGGGCATGAATCTGGGCCATGGTCCGATTGATCCCCCACTGCGTGCCCATCACGCCCCACTGGGCAATGAAGCGATCCCGAGTTTCCTTGAGTTTGGCGGCCTCCCCTTTCATCACTTTCAGTAATTATCGAATTTTCAGGCAGAGTCAACACTAATTGAAAAGAAAAGAGGGGGGCCTGAACGGAGGAGTATTGCGGACAACCCAGGAACCAGGAGCACTACTCCCCCGCCTCTACCTTGGGAGCCTCGGGGCGAGCCGCGATGACTTCCAGCAGCACGATGAGCACCACGCCCGCCATCATGACCCCGAGGGCAGCCCAGGTCGCCCCTGTTCCAAAATCCGGCAGGTGCCAGTTTGCGAATCCCACGATCTTGTCCTCCCCTTCGAATGTTTCGGTAAGGGGATCTTTCCACGGCCAGATGATGACGAGGGATCCGGCGATGAAGCCCGTGATGAGTGCCACCGCGACGTCGTGCCAGGTGCGAAAGAGCCAACTGAGGAGGCGGGCGAGGGCGATCACGCCGACCACCGCGCCAATGCCGACGGGGACGAGGATCTTGAGCGCTTCACCGATCTCTCCGCTCGAGAGGGAGTTGACCGCTTCGATCATGATGAGTTCGTAATTCCCCATGAGCAGGAGAACGAAGGAGCCGCTCAGTCCCGGAATGATCATGCTGCAGGTTGCGACCACGCCGCAAATCATGAGGTAGAACAGATTCTCGTTTTCGGAGACCGGCGTGAGGAAGGCCATCGAGAGAGCAACGCCGGCGCCGATCACGAGCGCAACGATGGCACCGCCCGACCAGCTCCGGACCAGTTTGCCCACCGCCGGAAGCGAAGCCGCGATCAGCCCGAAGAAGAAGGCCCAGACGAGCACGGGATGGTTGTCGAAGCCCCACTTGAGAAAACGCGCGAGACTAAGGATACTCACCATCACCCCCGCACCCAGGGCCACGAGAAAGCGTCCATCGACCCGCTCCCAGGCATCCTTGAGCTGGAACTTGAAAACCATCCGGATGGTGGTGGTATCGAAGCGTTTGAGCGCATCGATGAGTCGTTCGTAGATTCCCGTGATAAAGGCGATCGTTCCCCCCGAGACACCGGGAATCACGTTCGCCGCCCCCATCGCGAATCCCTTCAGGAACCGGAATAAGTCGTCTTTCATCTCTTTGCAATCATCACACGCGCGGGCGAACGTGTCGGCACACCGGTGCCGCCTTACAGCTGAAGTAATAAGCTGGCCGGACTCTCGATACATTCCTTGATGTGAATCAGGAAGGTCACAGCCTCCTCTCCGTCCACCAGGCGGTGGTCGTAGCTGAGGGCGAGGTACATCATGGGACGCACTTCCACCTTCCCGTCGATCGCGACAGGACGTTGCTGGATGGTGTGCATTCCGAGGATGCCACTCTGGGGCGGGTTGAGGATCGGCGTGCTGAGGAGGGATCCATAGATTCCTCCGTTCGAGATGGTGAAGACGCCTCCTTGTAAATCTTCCAACTGAATCTTCCCATCGCGGGCCCGGGTGGCATAGTCGTAAATGTCCTGTTCAATCTCCGCGCAGCTTTTCTGATCGGCCTCGCGCACCACCGGGACGACGAGCCCCTTCTTGGTGCCCACCGCGATCCCCACGTCGTAGAAGTGGTTCTGCACCACTTCGTCGCCGTCGATGCGGCCGTTGACCGAGGGCACCTCCTTCAGGGCGTGGACCGCGGCCTTCACGAAGAGCGACATCAAGCCGAGCTTGACGCCATACTTCTCAATGAAGCTCTCCTGCACTGTCTTGCGAAGTTGCAGGAGGGCCGACATGTCCACCTCATTGAAGGTGGTGAGAATGGCAGCGGTATGCTGGGCGTTAACGAGTTGGGCAGCGATCTTGCGCCGCAGGGAGCTGAGGCGCTTGCGCGTGGTGCGCCCGTCAAACACGGGTTCGATGGTCTCCCGCCTGGGGTGCTCCGGCACCACTGCGAGGTCGGGCCTGAGCTTGGTCGCCACCTCGGGAGCGGCCCCGATGGCAGGGCTGGGCCGAGCGGGGGCCTGCGCCGGGGCCGTTGCCGGCACCGGCGAAGCCGTTTCGACTGGCGGAGCTGGATCTGGAATGGGAACCGGCGCTCGTTCCTCGGTGGCCGGCGCGGGAGCCTCCCCCACCGTGAGAGTTCCGATCACGGCGCCAATGACGACTTCGGCGCCCTCCGCAGAGAGGATGTTGAGCACCCCATCGGCCTCCGCATCGAGTTCCGCGGAGACCTTGTCGGTCTCGAGGGTGACCAGAGTATCGCCCTCCGCCACGACTTCCCCGTCGCGCTTGTGCCACTGGGCGATGGAGGCGGAAGTAATCGATTCGCCGGCAGCTGGAACCTTGATCTCGATGACTTCCGGCTCTCCCGGCCCATCCGCGGACACCGCCGCGGGTGAAGATTCTGCATCGGGTGCCTGGGCAGCAGGCTCGGGTTCGGGCGGATCCGCCGGGGCCACGGCCTGTTCATCAATCTGGGCGATCAAGGTCCCGATCGCCACCTCCTCACCCTCCGGGACGACAATTTTCAAGGTTCCCGCAATCTCCGCTTCCAACTCGGTGGAAACCTTGTCGGTCTCGATGGTAGCGAGGAGTTCGCCTTTCTGCACCGCGTCGCCGTCCGCCTTGTGCCACTGGCCGACGGAGGCGGAGTTGATGGATTCGCCGGCAGCGGGGATCTTGACTTCGTGAGCCATGGTCGTGAGTTCGAGGGAGATGTTCTGTTAGACGGAGAAGGCCTTCTCAACCAGATTCTTCTGCTCTCGCAGGTGCATGGCCTTGGATCCCGGTGCGGGACTGGAAGCCCGGTTGCGGCCGGCGTAGCGCACGTGATGCGATTCCACGGTATTCTGGAGGCGCGGCCAGATATAGGACCAAGCCCCCATGTTCAATGGTTCTTCCTGGCACCAGACAAACTTGGTGGCGTTTTCGAAGGGCTGAATGATCTCCTTCAGAAGATCCTCGTTGTAGGGATAGAGTTGCTCGATACGGATGATCGCGGCGTTGTCGATCTCCTGGTCCTTCCGATGTTGCACCAGATCGTAGTAGACCTTGCCGGAACAGAAGATCAGGCGCTCGACGTCCCCGATCTTGTCGTCCTCGATCAGGGGATCGGGGAGAATATCGCGGAAGACTTGCCCCTCAAGGAACTCCTCTTCCTTCGATACCGCTTCCGGCCGCGTGAGGAGGCTCTTGGGCGTCATCAGGATCAGAGGCTTGCGGAAGGAGCGGCGCTTCTGGCGACGCAGGATGTGGAAGTACTGCGCAGGGGTGGTGAGGTTGGCGACCGTCATGTTTTGCTCGGCGCAGAGCTGCAGGAATCGTTCCAGTCGCGCGCTACTGTGTTCCGGTCCCATCCCCTCGTAGCCGTGAGGCAGCAGCATCACAATGCTGCTGGGCGTCTGCCACTTCGATTCCGCGGAAGAGATGAATTGGTCGATGATCACCTGCGCCCCATTGCCGAAGTCACCAAACTGCGCTTCCCACATGATGAGCATGCTCGGACAATCGAGCGAGTAGCCGTAGTCGAAGCCCAAGACTGCGGCTTCTGAGAGGAGACTGTTGTAGACGCAGAACTTGGCCTGGTCCTCTGCGATGTGTTGAAGGGGAATGTGCCGTTGGCGGGTCTCGTAATCGTAAAACACCGCGTGGCGCTGGCTGAAGGTTCCGCGCCGGCAATCCTGACCGGAGAGGCGCACTGGATTGCCCTCGCTGAGAAGGGTCCCCCACGCCAGCGATTCCGCGAAGGCCCAGTCAAAGGGGCCTCCGTTCTCCAAGGCTTCCACCCGCCGCGGCAGGAATCGCTTCGCGAGGGTTGGGTGCAGCTTGAATCCATCCGGAATGGTGGTGAGCACCTTCCCAACGTGCTGCAGCAGCTCCCTCGATACTCCGGTCGGGACCGGATCGTGTGAAAAGACGGGCTGTAGTTCCGCGGTGGATCCACTGAACACGGTGCGATTCCCCTTTTCTTCCAGCCGCTTCATCTCCAAGTACTCGTTTTCGAAGCGATCCCAAATTTCGTCGTGGATCCCCTGCACGGTCTCACGGGTCAACACGCCGCTCTCCACCAACTCATCGCCGAAGAGCTGGCCGATCGGCTTGCGGTCGGAGATCTGGCGATAGATATGGGGCTGGGTAAAGGCGGCCTGGTCGTTCTCGTTGTGGCCTTGTCGACGATAGCAGTACATGTCGATCACCACGTCGCGCCCAAACTGTTGCCGGAAGGCATAGGCGAACTCGGCCGCCCATTTCAACTGCATGGGCTTCTCGCCGTTCACGTGCAGGATGGGCGCCTCGATCATCTTGGCGACGTCGGTGGCATAGGATGAAGAACGCGCATCAGCGGGCATGGTGGTGAACCCGATCTGGTTGTTGACGATCACGTGAATGGTCCCGCCGGTCCGGTATCCCGGCAACTGTGAGAGATTGAGCACTTCCGCCACCGATCCCTGGCCGGCAAAGGCCGCATCCCCGTGAATGAGGAGAGGCAGCACCTGCTTGCGGTCGGTCTGCGCACCATCGTCGCCAATCATCCGTTGCCGGGCACGAGCCTTGCCCTCCACCACCGCGTTCACTGCTTCGAGGTGACTGGGATTCGCCGCCAGGCTCACGCGCACGTCCCCATCGGGGAAACTGCGCACGCTCTCGTAGCCGAGGTGATACTTCACATCCCCATCTCCGGCCACGAGATCGGGAACATAGTTCGGAGTGAACTCGTAGAGAATTGTGCGGAGTGATTTGCGCACAATCTGGGCGAGCACATTGAGACGGCCACGGTGCGGCATTCCCATCGTTACTTCCTTTACCCCGAGACTGGGTGACAACTCGAGAATCCGATTGAGGATCACCATCACCCCTTCGCCGCCTTCGAGCGAGAACCGCTTCTCCCCGAGAAACTTCTTCCCGATGAAGGACTCGAACAACTCCGCTTCGAGCAACCAGCTGAGAATTTTTTCCTGGTCCTCTGCCGAACCGGCAGGATGGGTCACTCGTTCCTCGATGCGCTCGCGGATCCAGTTTCGCACTTCCGTGTTGTGGATGTGCATGAACTCGAATCCGATGCTGCCGGAGTAGGTCTGCTCGAGGGCCTCGACCATCTCACGCAGGCGCATGGACTCCCCGTCCCGGAAGAACTGGGTGGAGGCTTCCCGCTCGAAGTCGCCCTCGCTGAGTCCGAACTTGAGCTGCTCGAGGCGTGGGTTGCGCGGCGGGTGTTCATCGAGCGGATTGATGTGCGCCTGAGTGTGTCCGAGGGTGCGGTAATTGTAAACGAGGCTCACCACCCGCCCACGGAAGGAAAGCTGCTCCGCATCCAGGGCGTGATCGGGACTGGCGGGAGGGCTGGGAGCGACCGGCGCTGCAGCCCCGTTGCCCTCGGTCGCACCAAGCTTCTTGAGCTGGGTGGTGCCCAGTTCAAACCCATCAAAAAACGCCGACCAGGTAGGCTCGACTGAACGAGGGTCATCCAACCAGCGCTCGTAGTTTTCTTCGAGCTGATCAGCACTCAATCGCGCGGGGACGGAGGAATTCATGGGGCACAGGCAGTCGCCACGACGAGATCCACCGGCAGAGTTTTCTTCCTTGGTGTCGGTAGCGATTCGCATTAGTTAAGAGCACCTACCCACGGAGTCAACCGCCCAAGCGGTTCGCTTCCAATCCCTGTCCTCAATGATCAAGGTTGAAAACCTCACCAAGCGCTTTGGTCGGCATACCGCCGTGGCGGAAGCCCAGTTCGATGTGGATAAGGGTGAGGTGGTCGGCTTCCTCGGCCCCAATGGCGCGGGCAAGACCACGACCATTCGGATGCTCACCGGGTTCCTCCCGCCCTCGACCGGAGCAGCTTCCATCGACGGTCTGGATGTTTTTCGCCATTCCCTGGAAGCGCGCCGCCGGATCGGTTACCTCCCGGAGTCCGTTCCGCTTTACCACGACATGCGCGTCCGTGAATATTTGAAATTCCGGGGCCAGATCAAGGGACTGAGGGGAGACCGGCTACGCTATCGCATGGACGAAGTGGTCGATCGTTGCGGCTTGCAGAGCGTGCGCCGCAAGATGATCAAGACCCTCTCCAAAGGATTTCGCCAACGGGTGGGCCTGGCGGATGCACTTATTCACGATCCCCCACTCCTTATTCTCGACGAGCCCACCAATGGCCTCGACCCAAACCAGATCCGCTCGATCCGGGGTCTTATCAAGCAACTCGGAGAAGATCACACCATCCTGCTCTCCACCCATATCCTCAGTGAGGTGGAAATGATCTGTGACAAGATCATCATCATCGACGGCGGTCGCATCATGGCCTCCGATACCCCGGACAATCTGATCAAGCAGATGCGGGCCGCAGGACGGGTCACCGTTGAGTTGCAAGCTGAGATCGGCAAGGCCAGCGACGCGCTCAGCGGGCTCGCGCACATCAAGAAGGTCAGTCACGAAAAATCACAGGACGAGTGGGAGCACTTCTCCGTCCTGATGGAATCCCGCACGGATGGCCGCGAACGGATTTACAACCTCTGCAAGGAACATGGCTGGCCCCTGCGCAGCCTCTACCGGCATGACGCCACCCTCGAGGATGTCTTCGTCGAACTCACCCGGAAGGACTGACAATGCAGACGCTCTTCATCATCCTCCGTAAGGATCTGCGCAGTTTGTTCCTGAGCCCGTTCGGCTGGGTGGTGCTTTGCCTTGTAACCGTGATGCAGGGCTGGTCGATGTCAAACGCGATGAAGGCGCTGCAGGATGCGCCCATCCGGGAGAGTCTCGTCTATATCGTCTTCCACACGCCTCACTTCTGGTTCTATTTTCTCTTCATTTTCCCACTCATCACCATGCGGCTCTTTGCCGAGGAGGAGCGGGCGGGCACCCTCGAGACTCTGCTCACCGCTCCGGTCCGGACCTGGCAGTTGGTTCTCGGCAAGTACTTCGCGACCCTCTCCTTTTACCTCGTTCTCTGGATTCCCGCCTTCATCCAGTTCCAGCTCTTCTCGGTCCTGACCAACGTCCCGGTTCCCTTCAGCGCCGGTTCCCTGATGGGCGCCTTTCTCCTCGTGTTCCTGATGGGTGCCCTCTACATCGCCATTGGTTGCTTCGCGTCCTCCCTCACTTCCAGTCAGATCATCGCAGGGGTGGTCACCATCGGGTTGCTCGTGATCCATTACTTCCTCGGCTATGTGACGCTCATCTATGGCGATCGTTTCCCCGCCGCGCCGCTCTTTCACTACGTTTCCGCCAACGAGCACCTGCGCTACTTTTCGCAGGGGCTGATTGATAGCCGCCCCATCATCTACTACCTGAGCGCAGCCGCCTTCTTCCTGTTCCTGACCAGCCACGTCATCAACCACCGACGCTGGAGAAGCTAACCATGGCTGCCGACCAGAAAACCGGGAAAGAGGAACAGCCGACATCGGTCAGGCGTGGGGCGACCGGTGCCCTCGTCGCGATCCAACTGGTCCTCGCCCTCATGCTCTTCCTCTCGGCCAACTACCTCTCCGGCACCCATCACAAAGCCTGGGATCTGAGCAGGAACAATCAGTTCACGCTCTCAAACCAGACCCGCAAGCTCCTCAAATCGAGCCTTCTCAAAGATCGCAACAATCCGGTGCACCTCATCGCGGTGGTGCGGAAGTCCTCCACCCACCACGTGCGACTTCTCGCCATGCTGGACGAATACCAGCGCCTCGCGGGTGGCAAGCTCACGGTGGAGTTTGTCGATCCCATCCGGGATGCGGACGCCGCCCTGGAGATCGCCGATCAATACGAGACCACCTTTGTCGAGGACGTCGTCATCATCAACGCGATCCCTCCCCTGCCGCCCGCTCCCGAGAACGGAGCGGAGGCCGCGGAGCATGCCGAGAAAATCAAGGCCCTGCGTAAATCACACATTCAATACGTGACGGTGGAGGACATGCTCGTCTTCGGCATCGACGCACGCCGCGAACGCAGGCTGTTCGGATACCAGGACGAGGATCAATTGACTTCGGGGATTCGACGCGCCATCGAAGGCAAGCCCCGGCGATTCTATTTCCTCGCGGACAAGAGCCAGGTTGCGGGGGCAGAGGAAGACGCCCCCTGGGACTTTCTCAACCGGACCTTCGCCAGCCTGAACATCGAGCTCGTTCCGATTCGGATCTCCGGCCTGGACAAGATCCCGGAAGATGCCGCCGGAATCGCCCTGGTCGCCCCGCGCTATGACCTGGACGAGCGCGAACTCGTCGTCTTTCGCGAATACTGGGGACGCCCGCGGGCAGCCGTGCTCGTCGTTCTCGATCCCACGCTGAAACAGCAACCCCCTCAACTTCGCGCCTTTCTCCGCGAACATGGCGTGACCCCGCGCGCAAACCGCCTCTTTACCATGCGAGGCTCCCGGCAGATTTATGATGTGGCCGCCACCTTCACCAACGTGGCGGCGGTGGGCGACCTCGGCAACGCCTCCACTCTCTTCGAAGGTGCCAGCTGCAGCCTCGAGATCCGGGAAAACGCGGAGGATCTCGACCTGCGTCGCATCGAACCGTACCCGTTGATCACCGCTCTCGCTCGCTATTCCGCTCAGCCTCTTGATGGGTCCCCGCCCATCGCCGGCCCCCACTACCTCGGCGCATCCGTCTCGCGTGGCAACGAACGGAGCGACGCCACCGCAGGGCAGACTTCGCGCATGATCGTCGTCTCCAACTCCAACTTCCTCCGCCCCCGTGAGCGCCACAAGGAACACATCGATTTCATTCGCAACACCACCAACTGGCTCATTGGTCGCGAGGAACTGATTGGAATCGGCCCCAAACCAGTACAGCACTACAAACTGAATCTCCTTCCCGCCCAGGTTTCCTTCGCAAACACCCTGAACCTCTTTATCATCCCGGGACTCTTTTTCCTCGTCGGCGTCGTCGTCTGGAACGCGCGGCGGGCCTGACCCAAGTAGTTGGCATGCAGTCCAAGACCTTCACTGTCGTCATGGCCGTCGTGACGATCATCTTCGCCACCCTGGCCGGAATTCGGATCGCCCAGAATGATCTTAGTTCCATCTTTGGTGCCCCGGCGCGCAAGATCGGTGAGGTGCTCTACTCTGATTTCGATTACAAAAAGGACGTGCATACCGTCGTCATCTCCAACAGCACGGGCGGGAAGGCGGTATTCTTGAACAAGGACGGCGTCTGGCTCATGCAAAGTCCCTTGCGCGATCGGGCTGACTACCGCGACCTCCAGCGCATCGTCTACTTCTCCAGGCATCTCCGGGTGGAGGATGTCATGCGGCGCAAGGACACCACCCTCAAGGAGGCAGGAATGCTGTCAACCGAAGGCCAAGGCGGCCGGTTCCATATCACGCTGAAGGACAGGAAGGGAAATATCCTCGCCGACTACCGACTTGGCCGCCGCACCGCCTGGCATCGCCTCGACCGGAATACCGGGACGCAATCTGAAACTTTCTTCGTTCGTCCAAACAAGAAGTCGCAGAAAGAGCACATCTATGTCTGTTCTGCACCCAACGAAATCCGGCCCAGCGTGCGGCAGATCCTCGACCGCGGAATAGATCGCCTGCGCGATCACCGCCCCTTCCTCTTTGATCCCGAGGGGTTGGCGGACCTGACCATCCGCCACCGCGGCGGCGGAGAGATTCTCCTCTCCCGCGCGAAGCCGGACAGACCATGGCGCATGACCAAACCGCTCCAGTCACGGACCAAGCCGCAAACGATGGCCGGTCTCTTGAAGGGGCTCTATCTGCTTGAGGCGGTGCAAGTCCACGACCGGAAATCGGTCACCATTCCGCCGCGTCCTAAAGGTGGCTTCTATCTTGAAATTGAAATCCTGCGTTTCGACGAGAGAGGCATCCGGCAACCCCGGCCTTCCAGGATGACGGTCGAACCACCCACCACCGCTGATGCCGATACGGTTTACGCCACCATGGACGACCGGCCCGGGGTCGTCTTCGAGATTCCCTTCAAGCCGGTGAAAGGTCGCATCACCCTCGGCCAACTGCCTCTCGCCGTCGAACTCCTGCGCGGCCGCACCCTTGCCTCTCTCGATATCAGGGCGCTCCGCTCCATCACCATCCATCATCTCACTCAGCCTGATCCCATTGAGATCATTCTCGGCCAGGGATCGCTCAGCGGCGACCGCCGATGGATGATCAATCTCAATGGAGACCTTGCCCCAGCCAACGAGATCGCCCTGGGAGCCCTGCTCCACGCAGTCTCCCACGACGAGGTGGTCAAATACGCCTCCGATGCTGCGAGCAACCTGCGATCCTTCGGACTCGCTCCGCCGCACAAGCGACTCGTTCTCCGCGGAGGAGAGGGCGAGACCATCGACCTGTTCTTCGGTCGAGGAGATGATGGAAAGTTCTACGCCATGCGCCGGGGGTCTTCCACGGTGGCAGAAGTTGATGGAGGGACATTCACCGCCATCGCGGCCCAGCCCCACAACTGGCGTGACACCCTCCTCATGCCCTTCTCGATCGTGGACCTGGCAGTCATGAAGATCGAACCACGAATTCGCGTCCCCTTGGTCGACCACGCCTTGACCCTGAACTACTCCTTTCTCGATGAATCGTGGACCGCCCGGCAGTTCGACGAGGACGTCAGCGACAGCCTTGATACCCAAAGCGCCAACCAGTTCATCAAGTTCATGGAGAGCTTGCGGGTGGACAAGTGGCTGGGCGACACCTTCCCAGCGGCAGAGCGCTCGCTCCAGTCTCCCATCTTCCGCTTCACCGCGATCTTCCGCCAGGTCGATTCCAGC
>JAYGGC010000185.1:0-11793 GCA_046581525.1 Roseibacillus sp.
CATAGCTCGATCAGGTTAAACGTCAAATTAGGTGGATTATTGGCCCTTGTAAACTCAATTTCTCTTGAAACCCGCTGGGCCTCCGAACATCGACATGGCGAGAATTCCAGGGGACCTCTCCTGCGGGCTCCCGCCACCCGGACCGATCGCAACACCACCCTCTCTGCTCCCCCCTCCTCAAAGCGCTGAACTCTTGAGACTCTTCAACTTGCGGCGGAGGGTGAGCTTGGTGGCGGTGCTCACGCGATCGACGAAGAGGACCCCATTGAGGTGGTCGGTTTCATGTTGGATCACGCGCGCCAGCAATCCGTCCGCCTCCAACTCAATCTCCGAGCCATCGAGGAACCCGAATGTTCCCTTCACCACCGTAGACCGCTTCACCTCTGCGCGAATGTCCTGAATGCTGAGGCAGCCCTCCTCCATGCGCTCCTTCTCACCGCACGCCTCGAAGTCGGGATTGATGAAAATCAGCGGCATGATGTCCTCCAGTTTCGCGTCCTCACCGTTCACGCGCAATACCGTGACGCACTCCGGGTCGTGCGAGAGATCCACCACCACGAGTCGCAATTCGAATCCCACCTGCGGCGCGGCAAGACCTACTCCCTGCGCATCGTGCATGGTCTCGAGCATATCCTCGACGAGGGCATTGACCTCATCGGTCACCTCCTTCACGCGCCGGCAGCGCTTGCGAAGAATGGGATCTCCAAATTGGATGATGGGCAGAATCATCGTTGCAACGGATCTAGGAAAGGAACATCAGCGGGCAGGCGGATGCGGGCGGGCACATCCTTAATCGGGATGCCGGCCGCGGTCAACGCGTCCCACACCATGAAGAGTTGCGAGAGCGTGACGCCCTGGTCGGCCGCCAGTTCGAGCTTACGTTGAGGGAACTCCCGCTGAAAGACAATGAGAGCATCTGTGAGCAAGTCCGGGCTGGCCAATTGGTAGTTGTCCAGCGTGATGATCCCGTCCGGCGTGACTGCGAGAACCGCCCGCCGGTCCACCACCTCCGAGGTGGGCACCTCTCTCACGATGGGCAGATCGATTTGCACGACAGGGCGCGGCTCGGGCGGCGGATTCTTGTTCTCTTCCACCTTCGGGACACCGCGCGTAACGATGAAGAAAATCAGAAGGATCGTGAGGATGTCGATCAAGGGGACAATCGGCACCTTGTCGCCCTTCTGGCCTGGTCGATAAAATTCCATCTCTCCAATTCCTACTGGGGCATCTTCGAGAGCTGGGGGGGAGCCGGCTGCCCCTCATCCCCGACCGGCACCTCTTCGACATTGCGCAAGACGTGCTGACCAGCCGAGATCACGATGCCAAGGAGCACTTCCAGGCGCGCCGCCATCGTCTCGATCTTTCGCGTAAAGTAGCTGTGGGCCACCACCGAGGGAACGGCCACCACCAGGCCCGCAATGGTGGTCCCGAGGGCGCGGGCAATCCCCGCCCCGATGATCTTGTTGTTCGCTCCGGATACCAGGTCCTCGGTATTGCCGAAGATCAATACCAGTCCGCTCGCAGTTCCCAACAGGCCAAGAAGCGGAGCGACCGTGATCACGACATCGAGAATCGGGAGCCCGGATTGCATCTTGACCACTTCCTCGCGCGCGGAAGCCTGCACTGCATTCTGCACCTCACTTTGCGGGCGCCCTGCATTCTTCGTCGCAACGGCACACAACCGTGCCAGGACGGTCTCCCCTTCCCGAAACTCGTTCTGCAGTTGCCCCGGGGTTCCCTCCGCGAGATAGCTCTCATAACGCTCCACTTCCCCGGCGAGCCGATTGGGCAGAACCGTGGCCATGGTCAGGGTGATCAGCTTGTAGAGGATGACCGCCAGCGCCACCATCGAGCATCCCACGATGAGACCCATGAAGACTCCGCCGTCGGTGAAAAATTTCCAGGTGTTTTCCAAGGCCTGCGGAACGAGATCCGCAGCAAGTTGTTGAGAGGCCTCCGCGAGCGAAATCATGTTAGAAATTGAAATTGAGACGGAACTCGAGGGACTCCCCTTCAAGTTCCCCAGCGACTTTTTTGGGCATCACTGGAAATTTGGGGACCCGGACGGACTGGATGGTGAATCCCTTCTGGATCTCGCTGGCATGAAACTCGTCGATGAACCGGAGACCCGATACCCCGCCACGTTCGTCGACGTAGAAGCGCAGCGTCAGGATGCCGGGCAGGATGTGGTTGCGATGGTTGATGCACTGCCTCTGCCATTCACGTTCGATCATGCGATTGATACTGGCCTTGTAGCGACCGACTGCGGTGTTCTCAACATCGAGCGAATTGCGTCCGCGCCGGTTCAGCGTTCCCTCCATCCTTGTCTTTTTCGATTCAGTCCGGAAGCCCTTCTTCTTGGGTTGCTCCTCCGGTTGTTTCTCCGCGGTTCCTCCCTCCCCTCGTTTTGCGGCCTCCGCTTCCGACCTGTTCTCACTCTCACGCGGCAGGGTCTCCTCCTTCTTGTCTTCCTCGGCGGGAACCGGCAACGCCGTTTCACTGTTGAGCAGAGACTCCTTCGGTTTCCCTGCCTCCTCGGGTTCGGTGGGGGCGCCCTCTCTTTCCGTGCTCTCATTGGGATCGCCCGCCAGTTTTTCGGGCTGCACTTCATTGCTCCTCTGGTCTCCGGGATTCTCACCGTCGTTGAAGCTTGAGTCGAAGAGATTGAGTTCGCCTCGCTTCTGTTCCTCGCCATCCTGGTTGGGAACCTCCGGACCACTTGCCGCTGGCGGCGATTCGCTGCCCGCCACCGTGTCGCGTTCGCCGATGAAGGCCGCTGCCACCGGCGGCACCTCGGAGGCCTGTGCCTCGGAGGTCTTGAAGAACGGACGCTCCTGCAACTCGATGACCGAAAGTTCCGCCACGGCCAACGGCTCAGGTTCGGGCAGGGGTGCTGGTGCTACCCGCATCGCCATCAGGGCCTCGGGACTCAGTTCCACAATGACCTCCTCCACGGGCGCGGGTTCCGGTTCGGCCACGGGCTCATCCAGTTCGCGACGCGAATTGATCAGGATCTCAGCCAGCGCGAGGATTACCAGGACCACGAAGGCAGCAACATGCAGCGCCAGCGCCGCTCCCACGGCGAAGACGAAGTCCACTTGTCTGGCGGTCGCAACAGACACCACAGCGGCGCCAGTTTCGCCCCCCTTGCCCCCGCTGGCAACTACGGAACCGCCTTCCAAGCCTCCCAGCACACAAGAAAGCCGGTCGCGAAGTCCTCTGGACGCTGCGCAATCCATGCCCCCACCTCATCCGGAGCAAGCCACAGGCCTGCCTCGACCTCCGCACAGGGATAGCGAACCGGACCGTCCTGCTGCACCTGGTAGAGGTGCACAAACTCCCACCCGGTGGCCGGAGTAGCAGGCAACTTGGCCACAAATTCCAGCCCTTCTCCACCCTGCCCCACCTCCTCCCCGAGTTCCCGCACCACGCAAGCGTCATAGCTTTCCCCCGCATCAAGGTGCCCCGAGGCGCTGGAATCCCACCGCCCCGGATGGCTGTCTTTCAGGCGCGACCGCTTCTGCAGGAACACCTCGCCACGTTTATTGAAGACGAAAGCGTGAACGGCCCGGTGGAGCAATCCCTCCGCATGCACCACCTCCCGGCGCTCCTGGCGCACCACCTCATCGTTCTCATCCACCACGTCGAAGAGTTCCTCAGCCCGTTGCGGGACCTCGCTGAGGGGGTGGGGATCGTAGCGCCGCGTGAGCTCGACCCACTGCTCCAGGGAAAGCTCCTCCGCCCGCGCGGTCTCCGCCACCCCGAGGGCCGCCGCTACCTCGCTCCACTCCGGTTCCTCCGGCAGGGCCTTGCGCAGCTGCTTGCGACGCTGCGCAAATCCCCTCCGCGCCAGTTCATCGAAGAGGCGCCCGTCGTAGACCGGCAGCTCCCCCTTGCGCGGCTCCACCAGCATCACCGTGGAGTCGATCGCGGGGCGAGGATGAAAGACCTCCGGCCCAATGGTCTTGAGCCGGGCGCTGTCCCACTCGCTTTGCATGCGCAGGCTCAACACCCCGAAGTTCTTCGTTCGCGGCTCCGCAAGAATGCGATCGATCACCTCCTTCTGCATCATGAGCACCGCGCGGGACACCGGCGAGGGTCGCTGCAGGAAATTGCGGAGGATCGCCCCGCCCGCCGAATAAGGAAGATTCCCCAGCAGCTTCACCGGTTGCTCCTTGAACAATGGCCGAAGATCGAAGCGCGCTGCATCGGCGTGCACCACCTCCACGCTCTCCTCGTCCGCAAATCGAGTGGTCAACCAGTCCGCCAGGCGCCGATCGAACTCCACCAGCAACAGTTTCCCTACCCGGCCGACCAACGCTTCGCTCAAGGCCCCCGTCCCCGGACCGACCTCCACCACAAAGTCATCCGGCCCCGGTGCCAGCTGGTCCACAATCCAGCGCGCGGTATGGGGGTCTGTTAGAAAGTTCTGCCCCAGCTTCTTCGATGGAATCACTCCAGCCTCCTGCAGCGCCACCCTGACATCACTTCCGGTCACCGCGCGAGTAACGGGCCAGCGCAGCCGAAAGTCAAAAGTCGTTTCCACCCCGACCTGAGACTTTCGACCTTTCGACCTTCGACCCGTCCTTCCTCCCATGGTAGAGCTCCCGCGTGACCCCGGCCACCTACCTCACCATGCTCCGGATCCTCCTGGTTCCGGTCTTTGCGGTGTTGGCGGTCTACTACGCCCGGAGCTTCGAGGGCGCTGAAGGCAATGAGGCCTACCGCTGGTGGGCGGTGACGGTTTTCATGGTCGCCGCCCTCACTGATTGCGTCGACGGCTTCCTCGCCCGCCGCTTTGATCAGCAAACCAAGCTCGGGGCCGTGCTCGACCCCATCGCGGACAAATTGCTCGTCCTCACCGCGGTGATCACCCTCTCGATCTTTCCCTGGGGCGAGCACTGGTCGATCCCAATTTGGTTCGCGGGGCTTGTCATTGTACGTGATGCCGTCGTATGTGGCGGCATCGTTGTGCTGCACTTCCTCAATCACCAGGTCGAGATCAAGCCTCATTGGACCGGGAAGGCCTGCAGCGCCCTGCTCATGATCACCCTGGCGTGGGTGGCCTTGCAGGTCATCCCTCTCAGCCCGATCTATCCCACCTGTGTGACCGCCTTCTTTCTTGTTCTCGCCACGGTCGTGAGCATCCGGCAGGGCATCGATCAACTTCAAGAACACGAACATGCCCAGCCAACTTCATAAACCGGTGGTAGCCCTGGTCGGACGGCCCAATGTCGGCAAGTCCGCCCTCTTCAACCGCCTGGCCGGACGCACCATCTCGATCGTGCACGACCAACCTGGCGTGACGCGCGACCGCGTGGTCGCCCCCTGCAGCCTCACCACCGTGCCCTGCGACCTGGTCGATACCGGGGGCATCGGGGCGCTTGACGATGCCGACTTCGCGGAAGCAGTGAGCACCGAGGCGCAAATCGCGATGGATACCGCCCAGATCATCCTCTTGCTCGTTGACGCCCGCGAGGGCCTCACCTCGATCGACGAAGAGATCGCGCAACAACTCCGCAAGGCCTCCGGCCGGGTCTGCCTCGTTCTCAACAAAGCCGACCACGAACACCACGATCATATCGGGGGCGACTTCGCGCGCCTCGGATTGGGTGCGGGGCTTCCGGTGTCCGCTGCTCACGGTCGCAACTTCCAGTTGCTCCTCGACGAACTCAACGACCGGCTCTCCCCCTTCGCCGAGTCCGCCCGCAAAGCGGAAGAGGCTGCCAAAACGACCGGCCTTAAAATTGCGGTGGTGGGCAAACCGAATGCCGGGAAGTCCTCCCTCGTGAACGCCATCCTCAACGACGAGCGCACCATCGTCTCCGAATTGCCGGGCACCACGCGCGACGCGGTGGACATTCCCTACGACCGGGCCGGGGAACGCCACACCCTCATTGACACCGCCGGCCTGCGCCAACGCTCGCGCATGGACAGCTCGGTCGAGGTTTTCTCGGCCATGCGCGCCGAACGATCGATCCGCCGGGCGGACATCTGCCTTCTCGTCGTCGACCTCGTGGCCGGGGTCTCCGCCCAGGACCGCAAGATCGCGCGGCTCATCCAGAAGGAGCAGAAACCGTGCATCATCATTGCCAACAAATGGGATCTCTTCCACCCCGACGCGCCCAAGGGTGCGCGCATGGAGGAAGCCAGCGAGGAGATTCGCAACGAACTCTTCTTCCTGCACTACGCCCCCTTCATCTGCGTCTCGGCCAAGGAGAAGCAGGAACTGGACCGCATCTTCGGGGCGATCCGCGAAGTGCGCGAGGACTCCCGGGACATCATGGGCACAGGGCAACTCAACCGCCTCCTTTCCGATGCGCTGCGCCGCAATCCCCCACCCACGCACAAGAAGCACCGCAAACGGCTGAAGATTCTCTACGCCACGGCGGCGGTGAACGAGCGCTACGCCGCCATTCCCGTCCCGCGCTACATCCTCTTCGTCAACGACAAGCGCCTCCTCGCGGAATCCTACCAGTCCTACCTCGAGAACACCCTCCGCAAGCACAAGCCATCACCCGGCCTGCCCATCAACTTCTCGGTCCGCTCGCGGCGCAAACCGCCGAGAGACAGGTAGAGAACGCATTGCAGGGCAAGCGCGGAAGGAGGAGGCTTCGCGAACTACCGGGATGTCCGGCACTCCGTCCCACGCCTTGTCATGCATAGATGGTTGTTGATTTCTCTGAAAAGGGATGCTGCTGAATGACTCGGGTGATCGCGTCGGCGATCTTCGCGCCACCAATGCTTGATGGTTCAATCGGGGACCTTCGCGAATAGTCGGTCGGTTCCGTGCAGATCAATCGCAAATCGACTAGGGGCAACCCGTGGTTCGAGGCAACCCGCAGAATAGTATCGTTAAACAGTGACAGCGCCATGACTTCGTGACGCTCCAGATCCGGAATGGCGGTGTAGATTGTGCTCACCGCGGTCGGAAGTCCGTGGCTGAGCACCTTGCCAATCATCTCGCGATACCGCCCCTCGAACTCGAAAAAGGTCCTGGTGAGTTCGTCCAGCAAGGCAGGCCCGTTGGTCAAGATGTGGCTGTAGCCAAGTGCATCGTTCCCCCCGACGCTCACGAACAAGTGGGTAGCGTCGGCGGGAAGGCCATTCAGTTGTTCCTCCACGCTCGAGGTCACATCTCCGTCTCGTGCAAGCAAAGTGGCTTTGGAATCGCTCGGAAGGGCTGCATTGACCTGCTCAACTACCGAGGGTTCGCCGGGAACGTAGATTCCATTGTCGAAGATCGAATCGCCGAGGAGGATGACATGTGACGTGAGAATGTTTCACTAATAGTAGATCGGCAGGCATGAGGCGCCGCTGGCCAAGAGCACGTGGGACGCGCGTTCTCTTCGGAAAACAAGTGATGGCACCGACCACTGACTATGTCCATCCCTCTCCCGGCGAGCTAGGACAAAATCGCCCGGGCTTGTTGATTTCCCATTCGGATTTCTCCGGCGAGGCGCGCAGCACCTGCCTCCCGACAGGGCCGCGCGGAACTGGTGGCACACGTGCTCCGCGATGTCGCGCGCCACGATCCCCAACGCCCGTGCTGCTGCAAAGTTTGCCACCTCCCTGCCGCCCGGCGAAGAAAGGTTGGCGGCCCAGGGCGCGGTGGCCACCGCCGGGTGGGCGGATACCATTCTCCCAATTCCCAAATAGGCTTCAGCACCATGATCAAATCCCAATTTGGAGCCGTCCATCGGCGATTGGATCCTGATTTCTGGCTCTGAGATTGAGTTGGAAATTGGCCGGGCGGATTTTCGCCGGCAACCATGAGGCTCCCGCGCTACCCTCTCACGGTCGCATCTCCACTCCTAACCCAGCGCCATTCTAGCGAGTCCCCCCTCCTCGCCTCCGACCGTCGGTCTTTGACTTTCGACTATCGACCTTCGACTCCTGAACCTTGAATCTTGAACGATCAACGTCCACCCTCCCCCTGTGCCGCTCCTCGACGTCCGCAATCTCACCACCCGTTTCCACACTCGCGCCGGCATCGTGCACGCCGTGGAGGACGTCTCCTTCTCGCTCGAACAGGGCCAGGCCATTGGGATCGTAGGGGAGTCGGGATCGGGCAAGAGCGTGACCTGCTACTCGCTGCTCGGCCTCATCCCCCAACCGCCCGGGCGCATTCACTCCGGCGAAGCTCTCTTCGACGGAATCGATCTCCTGCACGCCTCCGAGAAGGACCTGCGCAAGATTCGCGGCAAGCGAATCTCCATGATCTTCCAGGATCCCATGACCTCGCTGAACCCCTATCTCAAGATCTCCAAGCAACTCACCGAGCCGCTTGAGATTCACGAGGGGGTGAAGGGGAAGGTAGCTCTCGATCGCGCCATCGAATCGCTCGAGGAAGTGGGCATTCCCGAAGCGGCGAAGCGCATCCACTCCTACCCACACGAATTCTCCGGCGGCATGCGCCAGCGCGTGATGATCGCGATGGCGCTCATCACCCGGCCCGAAGTTCTCATCGCGGACGAGCCCTCCACCGCGCTCGACGTGACGGTGCAGAAGCAAGTCCTTGATCTCCTCCGCGAACGCCAGAAGGCGCTCGGGCTTTCCATCATCCTCATCACCCACGATCTCGCCGTGGTCTCGGAGACTTGCGAAATCGTGAACGTGATGTACGCCGGACGAATCGTGGAACGAGCCCCGGCGAGCGAGCTCTTTTCCAATCCGCTCCACGCCTACACCCGGGCACTCCTCAAGAGCATCCCGGCCACCCATCAACGCGGCGACGAACTTTTCACCATTCCCGGGATGCCTCCCGACCTCTCACAGGAGCCTGACCACTGTTCCTTCAGTGTGCGCAACACGATCGGGGACGCCTCCCGGTGTCTCACCGACAGCCGGCCGGAATTGACGGAGATCACGGACGGGCACTACGCCCAGAACTGCCCGGGCTGCCTTGCGTAGAAACGCGTGGCCAGTCCAAGGGCCACATGATCGACAGAGACTCCGCGCGGCAGCTAAGCCTCGATCTCCTTCCCGTCCACGTGGAAGCCGATCTTGCGCACATTTTCAGGCTCAACCTTCTGGGTGTAGCAGAGAACCTGGAAGCTCGCCTGGTGGGAGATGTACATGCAGGGCGCATCGTTGAGCAATCCCTCCACCACCACGCTGGAGTGTCCGTCCTCCCCCACCGACCAGACCTCGACCACCCCGCCGCTTGGCAGCAGCGCGAGGATGACGGGTTGCTCATCTTCCGGCAGGCGCTCGCGCCACTTCTGCACCCGATGCGCGAGCCGCTTTACAAACTCACCCGCGGACTCAAAGCGATGCTCCGTCTCGGCGGGCATGTGGGCCAGGATTTCGCCGATATCGGGCATCCCGGTCGCCCCCGGCAGGGTCAAGTAGGGACGGCGGAGCGGCTCGGGAGGTTTTTCGGGGTCTGCACTCATGATTCGCGGGGTTTCTCGATGATCGCGTAGGCGTTGTGGTTGTGGATCGACTCGAAGTTCTCCGCCTCGACCCGGTACCACCTGATCGTTTCGTGCGCATCAGAGCGCGAAGCGATGTTGCGGACGAGGTCCTCCACGAAGACGGGATGATCATAGGCGCGCTCAGTGACCGCTTTCTCGTCCGGACGCTTGAGAAGACTATAGAGCTCCGAACTGGCGGAGCGCTCAACCAGTTCAATCGCGTCTTCGATCCAAACCGGCTGTGAAAACCGGATCGAATACGTCACCAGGCCCCGCTGGTTGTGAGCACCGCGGGTACTAATCGCCTTGGAACAGGGACAGAGCGTGGTGACGGGCACCAACACGGTGAGCACGAAATCAACCTCCCCTTCCCTTTGGGCCTCCACCGAAAAGCGGGCCTGGTAATCCATCAGGCCCACCTTGCCGGTGACTGGCGCGGCCTTGGAACGGAAGAAGGGAAATTCGAACTCCACGTGCGCGCGCCGCGCGTCGAGTCGTTCCAGCAACTCCTGCGGCAGGGCGGCCATGCTGCGCACATCAAGGCAGTTGCCGTGCGAGTTGAGCACTTCCACGAAGCGGCTCATGTGGGTCCCCTTGTAGTGATGCGGCAGATCCACGGCGAGGGCTACCGTGGCGACCGTGCGCTGCACCTCGCCGTTCTTCTCTCGAACCTCCACCGGAAAGCGCAAGGACTTCACCCCCACCCGGTCGATCGGCAGATTTCGGTCGTCGCGTTCGTTCTGGGTATCGCTCAGCTCCTGCATCCTCGCTCCTTGCTCCTTGCTACTCGCTTCTTGCCAGTCCCCCAACAAAAAGAGCCTGCCCCTCCGAAAGGACAAGCTCTGGAAAGCTGTTTCCTGGCCCCCTCCCTAGGGGAGCAGGTTGACCGCGCGGGCGCGCTTGATCTCGCGCGTGATCTTGCGGTGCATCTTGGCAGAGACTCCAGTGACGCGACGTGGAAGGATTTTTCCAGTCTCGGTCGTGAACTTGGTAAGGACCTCGGGGTTCTGGTAGCTAATCCGCCCCATTTCGAGATCGAGCCGCTTGCGCGGCATATGCTTGTTGGCCTTGCGGAACGCAATCCGGCGCTCCTTGGTTTTGGGCTCGGTCATGATCAATTAGCGGAGTTCGCGGTGCACCGTGCGGCGCTTGAGAAAATAGTTGAACTTTACCTTCTCCAGGCGACCTGGGGTCCGAAGGCTCTTCTTGTTGCGCGTCGTCACGTAGCGGGAAGGCTGCTTGCCTTCCGCTTTCGCTTCGGTGCACTCGAGGATAATGATGTCGCGGGACATAGCTTGCGAAAAGGGCGCAAAAACTAGCTCACTCACTGGCAGGGTCAAGCGAAACCGCTGCTTCAGTCGCGGCTCCGCCAAAACCCAGGCCGTCGACGCTGCGGAATTTGCGGTTGGGATTCTCCTGCTCCCACTTGGATTGGCATTCCACCGTCAGGCGGGCGAAGGGAATGGCCTCGAGGCGGGCTTGCGGGATCTTTTTGCCCGAAATCCCGCAAATCCCGTACATTCCCTCCGCGATCCGATCCAGGGCGGATTGAATTTCCTGCAGGGCGTCTTGCTCTTTCGAGAGGAGATTCAGCGCAAAATCACGGTCGTAGGCATCGCTCCCGGCATCGCCCTGGTGCATTCCACTCCCGGAGGCTTCGCCGCCGGACGGGCCATTCCGGAGGGTCTCCTGCTGAACGCCATACATCGCGTCCATCAGTTCGTCCTTCAGATCCAGCAGGCGCTGGCGCTGCTTCTTGACGAAGATCGTGAGCTTCACCGGCTTCCTCGGGGCCACCTTTTTCTTGGGCGGCGCGGGGGGCACTGCTTTCACGGCGGCAGCCTTTTTGGCTGCTTTCTTCGAGGGAGTCTCCTTCTTCGCGGCCTTCTTGGCGGGAGCCTCCTTCTTCGCCGCAGCCTTTTTCGCGGTCTTCTTGGCGGAGACTTTCTTCGCCGCCTTGGTAGCAGACTTCTTTTTGGCCGCCTTGGTAGCAGACTTCTTTTTGGCCGCCTTGGTAGCAGACTTCTTTTTGGCCGCCTTGGTGGCAGACTTCTTCGTGGCTTTCTTGGCAGCCTTTTTCGCTACCTTTTTCGCTACCTTTTTCTTGGTCGCCATGGGTATGGGATCTGGGAAAGTGTGCTTGGGACTCTACCGGCGAATCGACTCATCGGCGAGAGGGCGGGAGTCCGTTACTGGCTTTCCCCAAGGGCTGCAAGCGAAAATTGCCTCTACCCCCTCTTGAAATTCTCCTCTTCCGGACTGTCCTTACGCTTGAATTTGCCTCTCTCTATCCTACCCTTTCAGCCTTCCTATGGATCTCTCCGCGGTTATCGAAGCCCTCCTCATCGCCTCTGAAGAACCTCTCACGTCCTCC
>JAYGGC010000055.1:0-29896 GCA_046581525.1 Roseibacillus sp.
ACGAGGATAACGACCGTCAATTCGATGAGGGTCATCCCGGACTTCTTGGTGTTTTGGGTGTGTGTCAGTGTCATGGTTTCGTTGTCTGTTTTGGTTGATGATGCGCACGAGTGCGCACGTTTTGAGGTTCCCAAAATCACCGGTTAGATTTCATCTTCATCGTTCCGGTTCATCCGAGAGCTCTCAAAAGTATCTTCAGAAATTACTCCGCGCTTCAGCAGGTTCAGGAGGCTGTCATCCCAGGAGATGTTGCCGGCCCGCTTGATCACGTCCTCAAGGGAGTTGGATCCCGCGGTGTAGTTGGCAATGGCGCTTGCCACCGCATCGTCGCCATTCTGTAAAAATTCGTAGGCGAGAACGCGCTTGCCATTCAGCCCCTTCAGGAGGCCCTGGGAGTGAATGAAGATCAGCATCTCACTCAGGCGGTTGAGAATGCCCGAGTACTTCTCGTGGGGATACATCTCCAGGATCCGTCCCATCGTCTTGACTGCACCCGTGGTGTGCAGGGTGGAGAGGACAAGGTGCCCGGTCTGGGCGGCCTCCAGACAAGTGTCCATGGCATCCCGGTCCCGCATCTCTCCGAGGAGGATGACGTGCGGAGCTTTCCGCAGAACGTCCTTGAGACCCTGCCGGTAACTTGCCACGTCGCGCCCAACTTCCTGCTGGGTGATAATACTCGGGGCCATTGCGCGATGACCCTCGTAATTAGGGTGTTCCATGTCCGCCTGGTAGCGGTATTCCACCGGATCCTCCACCGTCACAATGTGCTTCGAATCGGTCTTGCGCAGCCAGTCAATCAGCGAGGCAAGCGTGGTCGACTTCCCCGAACCCGTTGGTCCGGTGACGAGGCAGAGTCCTGCCCGGCGACGAACCGCACGTTTGAGCGAATCCGAGGTATCGGGATCAATCCCGAGGATGTCGAGCGGCGGAATTGTGTCGCTTAGAATCCGGCAGGTAATCCCAAGACCGGACGCTGAGAGGTGTGCTTGAATCCGCAGGCGGCCGGAGAGCTTGGTGTTGTCGAAATACTGCACTCCATCTGCGGAGAAGTCATCAACCTTGGATTCCCGGAAGCACTGGAGGGCCCTGGCGATTTTATCGTCCTGCCTGGTAGCAAGATCACCGCCACCAAACCCGTGACCAGACTCTTCCTGCCGCCGAACGAGTTCCTGATAGATCTCAAGGATGTCGCGTTCGGAAAGAAATCCCAGATAGTCGAGACACTCCATACCATGGTTGGTCTCAATGTAGATGGGACGTTTGGAACGAAATTGAATATCGGAAACACCGCGTCCTTCGCAGGCTTCAAAGGCGACGCTCAAGAGTTCCAATCCGGACATGCCGGGTTTAAACACCCTCAATTGCTGGGCCTCGGGCAAGGCGGGGGGCTGTTGTTGAGCTGCACTCATGGGTGATTACAGAGTGACGGGGGACGTCGAGCGGGCGCGACCAACCGGAAGATCCGGGATCTGCGCGCCGCCAACTGGGTAAGAGTGAGACCAGTAGGGGTGCATGAGCTGTTGTCAGTTCAGTTCCGTATCGCTGTAAAACCTGCCATGACGCCTCGATGCTCCTGGTAGATGGCCCCCGCTGTGGTGGGGTGGGCGCCTTTCATCTCCAGACCTTCAATTATACGATGGTCCGCTCGGGACTCGGTTGTGCGGTGCTGGCTGAATCCATTCGCGGCATCCCCAATCACTCTTCCGGTGCCGAAATTCCTCTCGCAGAGGCCGACACCGGCAAAGCTTAGTATTTTGAATCCTCGAAAACTCATCCAATGCCAATTTCTAATAGAACTTAACTAAATGTTCAATCTTTTTTTACTTTTCTCGTCCACTTATGAACATGAACTTAAAAAGTTCGCCCCCTTCTCCGGCGCTATTCAGCTCAAGTTGCTGATTATTAGCGTATTAGGAGAATGATTCTTCAAAATCTCTCCCCTCCATGCCCAGAAACCCCTTTGAAAGCAGCCTCAAGCGTCAAAAAACGGGCCTCGTCCCCCCCTCTCCGGAGGGGAAATCACTGAGATCTACCAAAAATGATTTGTTCGGCTTCTCCCGGCCAGGGCAGCCGATCGAGGTGACCCCCGACGGTCAGCGCAGGCAGAATCTCCTGCTCGCACCATCGAGAAGGAGGGCGTCAACGCGCTGGCGGCCAGCGCAGCGCAAACCTAGAATGAGGGCGCGCGCGCCGGACTCCCTACGAAATCTCGGCGCGGGACAGGCCCCGCTCTTCAAGCACTGCCTGCGCGGCTGCAAGCTTCGCGATCGGAATGCGGAAGGGGCTGCAACTCACGTAATTCAACCCGGTGCGGTGGCAGAATTTCACCGAGGCGGGATCGCCCCCATGTTCGCCGCAAATCCCAATTTTCAGGTCTTTCTTGGTCTTCCGGCCACCCTTGACCCCAATTTCAACGAGCTGACCGACCCCAGTCTGGTCGAGACTGACGAAGGGATTGTTGTTGATCACTTCCGCGTCCTGATAGGCCGGAAGGAACGAGCTTGAGTCGTCGCGACTCAGGCCAAGACAGGTCTGCGTGAGATCGTTGGTTCCGAAACTGAAGAACTCGGCGTGCCGGGCGACATCGCTGGCGGTCAGGGCGGCGCGCGGAATCTCAATCATGGTCCCGACCTGGTATTTGAGTTGGCTGGCCTTGAGTCCGTACTTTTTGCGCACCTCGTCGGCAGCTTCGTCGATCACCGCTTTCTGGAGTTCAAGCTCCTTGGCATAACTAACCAGCGGAACCATGATCTCGGGTTGCACCTTGATCTTCTTCTTCTGCACTTCGACCACCGCTTCCAGAATGGCGGTCGCCTGCATCTTGGTGATTTCCGGGTAGACGATGCCGAGGCGACAACCACGATGGCCCAGCATCGGGTTCTCCTCATGGAGATCCTTGATCCGACGGTTGATGAAGGAAGTGCTGACCTTGAGAACCTTGGCGAGAGCCTTGATCTGCGCCGGGGTCATCGTGCCGATGAACTCGTGGAGCGGCGGATCGAGCAGGCGGATGGTGGCCGGGCGGCCTTCCAGCGCGGTGAAAATGCCGATAAAGTCCTTCTTCTGGTAGGGCAGGAGCTTCTTGAGGGCCTTGGCGCGGCCGGTGTCGTCCTCAGCGAGAATCATTTCCCGAACGGCGTCAATCCGGTTGCCCTCGAAGAACATGTGTTCCGTGCGGGTCAGGCCGATGCCCTCGGCACCGAAGCGGATCGCGTTCTTGACCTGTTCGGGCGTATCGGAGTTGGCGCGGATCCCAAGGGTGCGCAGCTTGTCGGCCCAGCCCATGAGTTGGACGAACTTCTTGTATGTGGCGCTCTTCTTGGCGGTCGCCTTGTTCTCGAGGAGTCCCTGGATGACCTGCGAGGGCGAGGTAGCGAGTTCGCCCGCGTAGACGTTTCCAACGAATCCGTTCAGCGAAAGGTAGTCACCCTCCTTCAGGGTCACGCCGTTTCCATTCAGGGTTTTCCTGGCGTAGTCGATGTCCATGCCGTGGGCACCGCAGATGCAAACCTTGCCCATCTGGCGGGCAACGAGGGCTGCATGAGAAGAGGCGCCCCCACGGGTGGTGAGGATTCCTTCCGCGGCGATCATGCCGCGCAGATCCTCTGGAGAGGTCTCCTGGCGGGTAAGAATCACTTTCTGCCCCTTGGCGGCGGCGGCCACCGCGGCCTCCGCGGTGAAGTAAATCTGACCGCTGGCGGCCCCCGGTCCGGCCGGAAGTCCGGACCCGACCTTGGTCGCCTTGCGCTCGGTAGCGGAGTCAAAGATGGGGGCAAGCAGGTGGGTCAGGTCTTCCGCGGGTATGCGCAAAATCGCCTCTTCCTTGGAAATGAGCCGTTCCTTCACCATGTCGAGGGCGATGTTGACCGCCGCGAATCCGGTGCGCTTGCCATTCCGGGTTTGCAGCATCCAGAGGTGGCCCGCTTCGATCGTGAACTCAACGTCCTGCACATCGCGGAAGTGCTTCTCGAGGATCTTGCGGATCTTGAGCAGCTCCTTATGGGAAGCGGGCAAGTCCTTGGCCATCTTGGCGACCGGCTTCGGGGTGCGGACACCTGCGACGACGTCCTCTCCCTGGGCATCGATCAAGTATTCCCCATAGAACACATTTTCGCCAGTGGCGGGATCCCGGGTAAAGGCGACGCCTGTTCCGGAGCCCTTGCCCGTATTTCCAAAGACCATGGCCTGCACGCTGACGGCGGTCCCCCACGCGGCCGGAATGCCATATTTCTGGCGGTAGACCTTGGCGCGATCATTGTTCCAGGAGTTGAAGACCGCATTGATCGACCCGTGGAGCTGCGTCATGGGATCTTCCGGGAATTCTCTTCCGGCCCGCTTCTTGATGAGCTTTTTGAATTCGGCGACCACCCAGCGCAGGTCGTCCTCGCTCAGCCCCGAGTCATCGGTGACCTTGGCCTTGGCCTTGGCCTTGTCGAGAATGACCTCGTAAGGATCATGATGCTCACCGGCGTGGGCCTCGACGCCCATCACCACGCTGCCATACATCTGCAGGAAACGGCGGTAGCTGTCCCAGGCAAACTTCGGGTTGCCCGTCCTGGCGGAGAGCGCTTCGACCACCTCGTCGTTGATTCCGAGGTTGAGGATGGTGTCCATCATGCCGGGCATCGACTCCCGTGCACCCGAGCGGACCGAGAGGAGAAGCGGATTCTTGAGATCGCCGAACTTCTTGCCCATCGACTTCTCGATCTTGGTGATGTTGGCCTTGATCTCACCTTCCAGGGTCTTGGGGTAGGTCTTCTTGTGGTCGTAGTAGTAGGTGCAGACCTCCGTGGTAAGTGTCATGCCGGCCGGGACCGGTAGCCCGATGCGGGACATCTCCGAGAGGTTCGCCCCCTTCCCGCCGAGCAGCGCCTTCTGCGTGCCATCACCGTCAGCCTTGCCGCTCCCGAAGAAGTAGACGTACTTTTTCGATTTGCGGGCCGAAGATTTGCGGGCGGATTTACGCGCTGCCTTGCGCTTGACGGGAGCCATCGTTTTGAGAATAGGTCGGGTTTAAAAAAAATGTGCGCCGGGGGGAAACAATCGCACTGCCCGACGCGAACGGGCGCGCACTTTAGCAACCGTTTAGTGACTGTCAACCAGCCAGTTTGCGCCTGAAATGAAGTGTTTTTTGCTCCCTCCGCTCCCTCCTGAAACTCAGTTTCCGTTCGCCAAGCTCAGGTGGTCTGCCTAGTCTGCCGGTGCTATGACCCGACGCTCCTCCTTGCCTGGACTCGTCTCTCCGCTCCATCTCTGTGCCGCGTTCTCCCTGCTCGCCGCTTTCCCGACCGTCTCCGCCACAAAACCCGCGCGCATGCAGTCCCAGATCAAGGGGCTCCTGGTCGTGCAACTCGGCGGTGGCGAGTTTGCCGGGACAGCCTCCCAGATGAACGCCACGGTGGTCCCCGGGAAGAAGGGAACCTTCTCGATCAAGTTCAACCAGGCCGTCGGCTCCATGATGGAGAAGGCCACGGTCGAGGTGGAAAAATTCATGCGCGTGCGTCACGGCGACAAGCTCCCCGTCGGGCACCGCATCGAACTTGCCTTCTCGGACAAATACTCGCCAAAGGACGGTCCCTCCGCCGCCGTCGTCTCCGCTCTCCTCACCGATTCCATCATCACGGGGGAGGATATCGATCCGGATTTCGCCGCAACAGGAGACATGACCGCCGCAGGGGAGGTCCGGCCGGTCGGCGGGCTCTCGGGAAAAGTCAGTGGCGCGATCAAAAAGGACTGCAAGATCATCGGCATCCCCGCCCCCAACCAAAACTCGATCGAGGACCTCTACATCATCGATGGCATCAGGCAGATCTACGAGATCCAGATCTTCTCTCTCAAAACCTTCGACGAAGCCCACGACCTCGCGATCGCCAAGCGCGCGAAAGACCTTCAAACCGCAATCGACGAGTTTGCCAACGTGCAATCCGCCCTCAAGAGGAATCCCAAGTACGTCCACAACTCCAAGGTCCTCGCCAAGCTCAAGGCGATCGTCAAACTCGCACCCAATCACCTCTCTGCGCGGATTCTCTACCTGCACGGGATCAAGAAAGGCCCCAAGAACCTCTCTCTTCCTGGCTCGCTCACCGCGATCGACAAAGCCTCGTCGCGGCTGGGAGGCATGCTCAGCGATGGGAGCTTCATGGATACTGGCCATGACGATGTCCTGCGCAACTTCATCAGCGAGATGAAGCGACTTCGCTCCATGCTCGACCAGCGCACCAAGGCCTATGCGGACACCTATGAGGAGCTCGCCGACTTCATGAGGACCATCCGCGGGAGAAAGATCCTCAGCGCTCAACTCCGCCGGGAGCTCCAGGGGAAAGTGCGCAGAGTCGACTCCGAGCGCCGCAAGCTTCTTGAGAACAAGGAAATCCGCGAGGAACTGATGATCGAGTGATCCCTGCTCCCCTCCCCGGTTCTTCCTGCCTGTCCCAACGTCCCATGCCTTCGCTATCCTTCGCCGTCTCGTGCCGTCCCTGCGCCCTCGTCATTCCTCTCCTCGCCGCCGTGAGCTTCGCCGCGACTGGCAACCCGCTTGATGCGGTCGCCAAGACCCTCCCCGCCTCGGAAAAGCCCATCTACCTCTTCAATGGGAAAGATCTCACCGGTTGGGAGGGTGCGCCCGGCATCTGGTCGGTGGTTGATGGTGAGATTGTCGGGGCCAACGCCAAGCCCCTCCCTTCCAGCACTTACCTCTTCACGAAAGGGGCCTATCGCGAGTTCCGCCTTCTCTTCGAGGTGAAGCAAACTCTCTCGCCGAAACACTCCACCATGCACTCTGCGGTGGCGGCCCTCGGGGAGCGCTTCGAGGACAAGGGTGGCAACAAGCACGGCTTCAAGGGGCCACTCCTCATGTTCTGTCATGACTGGGGGATTTGGGACGCCTACCGCCGCAATCGGGTCGAGCCTGCCAAACAGCGGGGTCCCATGAACAAGTACGCTCTCGAGAAAAAGGGCGATTGGAATCGCATCGAGATTCTCGTCAAGGGCACCCGGATCCGCTTCGTCGCCAACGGAAAGCTCGTTTTTGACTTCACCGACAAGCCCGAGATGCTGAAACGCTCTCCGCTGGGACTCCAAATCCACAGTAATCAAAAACCACAGGAATTCCGCTTCCGGGGCCTCATTCTCACCACCAATCCAGAGGATTCACTCGTCACACTCTCCCAAGCTAATAAGAGTGGTTAAACATCTTTGGCAAGATTCGCTGCGATTGCTATTGCCAAGAAACCACGCGGGGCGGTATCCGTACATCCGTTCAACGCCACATTATCCATGAGCATTATTCCTACAATCAGTTCAGGCACCGCAGGTCCCCTCGGTGTGCAGCATCTCCCGCGCCTCTGGCAAAAAGCTTCGCTCGACGCGGTTGGCAAACTCCACTCCGAGTACCCCGCAGCGGGTGCCGGTTTCGACCAGATGACCCTCAATGCCCTCGGCATCGACCGTCAGGCCTTCCTCGACTACATCGCGGCTGAAAAGCCGACCTACGTCGCCTGCGAGGCTTGGTGCACCGCCAATGGCAGCTTCGACGATGCGAAGATCACCGAACACAATGCCGCGGTTGCCGGCTACAATCACGATGACGACACCCGTGGTGGTATTCTCAGCACGGTCGGAAGGGACGACGACGGCAGCATCCTCGACGCCGTGAATCTCAACAACCTCGAAGACTGGCAGGAGTTTCACGGCGCCGTGATCGCCGGTTGAAGCTGAACCCTGGCCGTCAGGTAGACGACTTAACTAAAAACCCCGGACGCAAGTCCGGGGTTTGTTGTGTCCCTGAAGTCGTGTCTCCCACCGTCAGGCCGGATTCGCGTGCCGACCCGGGAAGGTCAGCTCTGCGATGCCCGACTTGTCCAGATCGCCCAGGCCTTCCGCGGTCAAGCGGTCATACTGCGCTTTGGTGGCATCATTGACTGGCAACTGCAAACCAGCCTCTCTCGCGAGAGCCTGCGCGATGCCCGAGTCCTTCGCGGCGTGCTCGGAGGAAAACCAGCACTCATGATCGCGATCAAGCATGTCATCCGAGTCCGTCTCGAGAACACGTGAATTGGCACCGGTTTGTGAAAACACCTCGCAGACCATCTTCAGGTCGAGTCCCATCGCGGAGGCCAGACCGAGGCCCTCGGCGAGACCCGCGGTGTTGATGTTCATCACCATGTTCACCAGGGCCTTCACCTTGGCGGCCTCCCCGGCTTCGCCACAGAGGCGCAGCTTCAGCGAGAGGTCATCGAGGAGAGCATGGTTCTTGTCGAACACTTCCTGTTCGCCACCGATCATGAGGTAGAGGTTTCCCTCCCGTGCGTGACTGATGCTGGATGCCATCGCGCCTTCCAGCACGTCCGCCCCTTCCGCCTTGCCCGCCTGGTAAACCTCGCGATGGGCACCGGGCGAGAGCGTTGCGCAATTGATGAAGGTTTTACCGGCTGCGCCTTGCAGCAGATTGTCGCCCTCTCCGAAGAAGATTGCGCGCATCGCATCGTCGTTGGTGATCACGGTGATGATCACGTCCGCGGCAGCCGTGACATCTGCGAGCTTGTCGCAATTCGCGGCGCCGAGTTCTTCCGCCAATTCACCGGCGGCTTTCTTGTTGATGTCGTAGACCGCGGTCACATCATGTCCGCAATCGAGTTGGAGATGACGGGCCATGTTGGCGCCCATGCGACCCACTCCGACAAATGCTACTTTCTGACTCATGGTATTTGGTGTGCTGTGCTGATTACTTGAATTCCGGGAAGAACGGATTGTGGGCTTTCTCTTCGCCCACCGTGGTCATCGGCCCGTGTCCGGGACAGACGATTGTTTCGTCCGGAAGGGTGAAAATCTCGGCCCGATTTGTCGCGAGGGCGTCCTGGTAGGAGATCATTCCACCCCCCATCGACTGCGCGAAAATGGCATCTCCCACGATCGCCACCGGCTGCTCCAGTCCATGAATGACGTAGGTGATCCCACCCGGTGAGTGGCCTTTGGTCAAGCGCGTGGAAACACGCAGGGTGCCGACCGAAAATGCATCGCCAACCTGGAAACGGGTTGCGCCCTCAGTTGGCTCCAACGCATTCACGAGGGTCTGCACCTCCGGGCTGTGCTTCTCCACCCGCTCCCGATCCATGATGTGATCGAGATGGGTGTGGGTGAAAAAGAGGTGCGTCAGCTTGAGGCCCAGCTCGTCCACCACCCCCAGGGCGCCGGTCGTGTCCGTCCCGGTGTCGAACAAGGCGGCCTCCTTCGAAGTCGAATCCCACACCAGGTAGTAGTTCACCGTCATGTCGTCGTAGACGGTGTTGTACTGGCGCAGGCCCTCGATCTCCACCGGCTCTGGAATCCAGGATCCCTTCGCGCGCTCGACGAGTGTGTGGGAGTCCAGGCCCAGCGGAGAGGCCACCTTGCGCAAGGCATCCTCTTCAAACTCACCGGCCTTTAACTTCGCAATCGTCTCCTCCGGCACTCCGGTCAGAAACTCCAGAATCTCATCCGCGATTCCAGTCCCACGCAGTGCCTTTCCAAGGATATCCTCGAAATTGTCTTCCATCGGAATATCGCTCATTGCTTGACCGACGTTATCTTCACGAACTTTGCGATGCGTCCGAACCGGTTCCAGTCCTGCACATAGAGGTTGCCTGCCGAATCATAGGCGAGTCCATGCGGTGCGGTGAAGTGCGCCGGCTTGGACTTGTCGGGGGCCACTCCGTGTTGGCCTCTCTGCTTCGGATTGGGATTTTCGCCCAGGAGGGCGATCACCTTCCCGCTCTTATCGAGGATCTTCACGCCCCCGGCAAGTTCGGTCACTGCCACCACATCCCCACGGAACGCCAGGTCGGTGGGCCGACGCAGACCATCCGCCACCACCCCGATCCAGTTCCCGTCGAGGTCGAAGTGAGTCACCCGCCCGTTCTCACGATCCGCGATCATCACGCGCGGCGGGTCAAAGCGGTGGTCGATCGCGAGCCCATGCGCGGTGTTGCACTGCCCGTCGCCCTTTCCTTTGCCTCCAAAGGTCTTCACCAGTTTCCCTTCCGCATCAAACTTGTGGAGGTAGTTGGAGCCATAGCCGATCGCGACGTAGATGGATCCATCAGGCCCGATGTCTGCAGCGGTAAGGCCCTTGAACCCGCCCTTCACTTCGCCGGTTTTCTTGTTCGGGATGGTGAAGACTTCCTTGCCATCAAGCGTCATCTTAACGAGACGCGAACCGCCGTTGTGCGAAGCCCAGATGTACTCCTTCCCGTCCTCTTCCTTGACGAAGAGATCGTGGACTTTCGACATCGCCAGCGTGCCCACTTCCTTCCCGTCGGGTTGGTAGATCAGGATTCCGCGAGGGGTGTCCGTGCTGAAGTAGATCCGGCCCGCCTTGTCGATGGCAACTCCGCCATTCGTACTTCCAACTCCCTTGTTCTCGGAAGTTCCCCACCACGGGACGTTTTCGTAAGTGTGATCACCCGTTCCCGTCGCAACTGCGACTGTCAGGATTTCGCCTTCCGGTGCAGTCCCCTGGTGGGGATGCGCCCAGAGAAGGCCCGGCAGTGTGGTGGCCGCGGCAAGCAGCAGTATACGTTTCATGACACGCCAGATATGGCGGCTCCGGGCGGACAGGAAAAGCACTTTTGCACCACTCGGAGGGGCGACCGATCGCGCCGCACAAAAAAGGCCGCGGAAATCTCCGCGGCCTTGATCCTTTATGTCAGTTAAAGAGAGCCCGCTCTCCTACTTGGCAGAGTCGCCGTCCTTCTTCTTTCCCTTGCCGGCGGGCTTTTTCTTGTCATCACCGCCAGCCGCGTCGTCCTTCTTCTTCCTTCCACCGCGCAGTTCGTCCTTCGTGATGGCCCCGTCGCCATTGGAGTCGCGCTTCTTGAACAGGGCTTCCGCTTTATCGGCTGCCAGGGGCTTCGGCCGGGCCGCTCCCCAAGCCTTGAACTCGACCAGCGTGATCTTGCCGTCCTTGTCCTTGTCCGCCGACATTATGCCACCAGCCCTTTTCTTGGCAGGCTTATCCTTCTTCTTGGCGTCGTCATCCGCTGCCCCGGCAATTCCCACGCTGGCGATCAGGACCGCCGCGATTAGTTTCAGTGTTGTTTTCATGTGTGTGCGCAATTTCGCAACGGAGTAAACCCTCCATCCGCGCCCGAGTTGTCGACTTTTTTCGACAATCAGCGTGCAGTGTCCTCCACGATCCGGAAATCGACCAATTGGCGTTCCATATTCACGCGGGCCACTTGGACCGGCACCACCTGGCCAAGCACCAATTCATCCCCGTGCATGGTTGCGTAGCGCATCCGGTGAGCCTCCAATCGCCAGTCGGCCGGTGGAAACTCGTCCCGCTTGACGAGCCCTCGTTGCAGGATCTCGAGAGCTTCCACCATCAACCCGATCTTCCGCACATCGGTGATCACCGCTTCGAAGATCGGCGGATTCGATTCGTGCGCACACTTGTGCAGCCACTCCAGCATCTTCAAGCGCCGCGACTCCTCTTCCGCACTCCCACTGGTCCGTTCGGTGTTGGATATGTGATCCGCTATTTCGGCACAGTGAGCGCGGATCGGCAGCCGGGCCGTCTCCCGGGGCGGATTTTCCAACAATGCCTCAAGGGCGCGGTGCATGATGAGGTCTGCGTAGCGACGAATCGGACTGGTGAAGTGACAGTAGTCTGTCTTTGACAAGCCATAATGCCCGAGGGGCTCTTCGCGATAGGTGGCTCGCTTCAAACTCTTCAGGAGGCCCAACTTGATGGCGTGCTCCTCCGGCCTTCCGCGCGCCTGGTCCAGGAGTTTTTGAATGTGCTTCTTGTTGCTGAGATCTCCGGGCTCGTAGCCGTGCGCCCGCGCGAGCTCCGCAAACTCGAAGAGCTTGTCCTGGTCCGGCTCTTCATGCACGCGATAGATCCCAGGCCGTTCTGCATGCTTGATCGCCCGCGCCACCGCTTCATTGGCCGCCAGCATGAACTCTTCGATCAACTGGTGGCTCTCGCAGTAATCTTCCCGCCGGAAGCCGGTCGGACGACCGAAGTTGTCGAGTTCCACACGAATCTCCGGAAAATCCAGGTCCAACGCGCCCGCTGCAAAGCGCCGCTTCCGCAGGAGTGACGCCAACTTCCAGCACTCCGTAAGTGCACTCGCTATCTCGGAACGCAGTGGATCAATCACTCCCGTCTTGCCTTCGAGCATGTCCTGCGCTTCCGCATAGGTGAGGCGCGCCTTGGAGCGGATGACTGCCTTCTCAAAGCGGGCCTTGATCATCGTTCCCTCATGATCGAACCACATCAACACGCAACAGGTGAGCCGATCCTCAGCGGGAACCAGCGAGCAGATCCCGTTGCTCAACGCTTCGGGCAACATGGGCAGCACGCGATCCACAAGGTAGGTCGAGTTTCCCCGCTCGCGCGCTTCTCGATCGAGCGCGGTGTCCGGCTTCACGTAGTGTGCCACGTCGGCGATGTGCACCGCCATCTCCCATCCGCGCTCACGCTCGCGAACCCAGATCGCATCATCGAAGTCCTTCGCGTCGACGGGATCGATGGTGAGCACGAGTTCGTCCCGCCAGTCGTTCCGGTCCTCCAGCGCCACGAGGGGGACCTTGCCCGGGATCTCCTTGGCTTCTCTCTGGACATCCTCAGGAAAGTCCACCCGCAGTCCGTGCCGATGAATAATCCCGCGAATATCCACTCCTGGTTCATCAGGCCAGCCGAGCACTTCCGTGATCTCTCCCCGCGGTGCCACATGGCGGCTCTCCCACGCCAACAATCGAACCGCCACCTTCTGCCCCGAACGCCCCCCATGTGCATCGTCGAGCTCGATCGAAGGAGGCAGGCTCTCGTCATCTGGCTGCGCATAGATGAATCCCTTGCGCTCCATCAGGGTGCCGATCACCACTCCACTGCGCCGTTGCAGGATGCGCTCCACCCGCCCGGTGGCCTGCTCCTCGGCGCCGGGCAGATCCATGGCCGCCTGCTTGTGCTTGGCGTGCTTCCACCACACCGGGGGACCCAGCCGCTCCACACGCAGCGCCACGCGGTCCCCATCCAGCGCGACCGACGTCTTGTGCGCCGCGACGTAAATGCGGCGGAACTTGTCGAGGTCGATCCCGCTCGCGACATTCGCCTCGTCGCGTGCATCCGGGAAAAACCAGGCATCTCCCTTGGCCTGGAAGCGGAGCGTCCCCGAGAGGAGGTTTCCTTCATGCTCCCGCAGCTTGTAGCGGGCTTTCTTCCCCCGCACGATGACCCCCTCCCGCTCCAAGCAGGCCAGTTCTGAGCGCAAGTCGGAGCGCTGGTCTGATTGAAGCTCCAGATCGCGCGCCAATTCCCCCTTGTTCCGAGGGCGAAACCCTGACGTCCGCATGAGCTCCAAGACCTTCTCCCTCAAGCCCTCGGCCTCTGCCATGGCGGGACTCTGGGGGCTCGCCGCTCCCGCAGCAATCCGGAACGGCCGCAAAAATAAAGTTGCCAAGCTCCAGCATCGGGTCCAGCTTCGTATGGACAATGTATTGCAAATGAACGTGGTGATTGCCAAATCCCAGCGGTGCCGCCACGCTCCCCCCACCAGATTCCGATTCCCAAATCAGCCATGAAGAATTATACCAAATCTCGTTCCAGGAAGCGCGGCTTCACGTTGATCGAACTCCTCGTCGTAATCGCCATTATTGCCATTCTTGCCGCGATGGGCTTTGGCGCAGGCGCAATGGCGATCAACAGGGCAAAGAAGGTCCACGCTCTTAGCGATTGCGCCAACCTCGTGCAGGCTGTGCAGGCCTTTTACGACGACTACAACACCCTCCCCGACGTCCCCAGTGCCGATAGCTCTCCCGGCGCCAAGACCGAATCCCTGCTCATGAACATGCTGGTGGGCTTCGACAAGGATAACAACCCGAAGGGCGTGCGCTACTTCCAGGGCAAGGACGCCAAGGGCACCACCGCTGCACGCTCCTACGGCGGCCTCTTCTATGAGGGCAAATCTGTCGAACTCCTCGATCCATGGCGCAAGGTCTCGGGAAATGCCACCAGCAACCGCCACTTCTTCGTCATGCTTGATGGCGACTACGACGACGAGATGAACGACCCCTTCAATTCCGGCAAGCCCCTCTATGGCCGTCGCGCCATCGCCTGGTGCACCGGCAAAGACGGGGAGTATATCCTCGGCCAGCAGACCAACGCCAAGAACCGCGACAACGTCTATTCCTGGCAGTAACGAGCCAGGATAGCGGACCGGCCCTGATTTTCAAAAGCTGGCTTCGGCCAGCTTTTTTGTGCCGTGGCCCTCGGAGCATTCTCTCCCGCCATTCTACTCGACCGCAGACTCGCCACCATCGATCTCACCGATCAAGAGGTGACCATGGAGCGCGGTTCTGGGGGAATTCACCTGCTCTCCTGGCAGCGCCCCGTGACTGGTCGGGCAATCCTCACTACCTCCGCTCCAACTCCGACCATGACGATGTGATCACCGACCCCTTCGATCCTGATAAACCTCTCTCCGGTCGCCCCATCATCGCGTGGTCCGCAGGAAAAGGCGGCAACGAAGACCTCGGACATCCGGAAGCGACCGTCAATGGAGACACTGTCCATTCGTGGAACTGAGTGCGGACTGCAGTTCCACAAAAAAACCGGGCGGTTTCCCGCCCAGTCTTGATCTGAATCTTGTCGTCGAATCCTGACTTAGAATCCCATGCCACCGCCGTGGTCGTGACCCTGCGCCTCGGGGGCTTCGTCCTCGGGAATCTCGGTGACGATGGCCTCGGTGGTGAGGAGCAGACCGGCGATCGACGCGGCGTTTTGGAGAGCGCTGCGGGCCACCTTGGTCGGATCCACTATACCACTGGCGACGAGGTCGACGTAGGCGTCCTTCACAACATCGTACCCGGTGTTGCCGTCACTGTTCTTGACCTGCTCCACGATGAGGGCGCCTTCGCGTCCCGCATTGGCGGCGAGCTGACGCAGCGGGGCTTCCACTGCGCTGCGCACCAGCAGGACACCAGTGGCCTCATCACCCTTGAGTTTGAGGGAGTCGAGGGCCGACTGGGCGCGGATGAAGGCGGTGCCACCTCCAGGCACGATGCCTTCTTCCACTGCGGCGCGAGTCGCGTGCAGGGCGTCTTCCACCCGGGCTTTCTTCTCCTTCATCTCGGTCTCGGTTGCGGCGCCAACGCTGATGACCGCCACCCCTCCGGCGAGCTTCGCAAGACGCTCCTGGAGCTTCTCACTGTCGTAGTCGGACGTGGTGTCGTCGATCTGCTTGCGGATCTGATTCACGCGGCCGCTGATGGCCTCGCTCCCGCCGCCACCTTCAACGATGGTGGTGTCTTCCTTCGAGATCTTGATGTTCTTGGCTTCGCCGAGGTCGCTGAGCTCGATATTCTCGAGCTTGATGCCGAGGTCCTCGGTGATGCACTTGCCGCCGGTGAGGATCGCGATATCTTCGAGCATGGCCTTGCGACGGTCACCAAACCCCGGAGCCTTGACGGCCGCGATGTTCAGGGTGCCCCGCAGCTTGTTGACCACGAGGGTGGCAAGCGCTTCGCCTTCCACATCTTCCGCGATGATGAGGAGCGGCCGGCTGGTCTTGGCCACCTTCTCGAGCAGCGGAAGCATGTCCTTCAGGTTCGAAACCTTCTTCTCGTGAATGAGGATGTAGGCGTTGTCGAGGGCGGCCTCCATGTTCTCCGCATCGGTCACGAAGTAGGGAGAGAGGTAGCCCTTGTCGAACTGCATCCCTTCCACCACCTCGAGGGTGGTATCGATGCCCTTGGCTTCTTCCACCGTGATGGTGCCATCCTTGCCGACCTTGTCCATCGACTCCGCGATGATGTTGCCGATCTCCTCGTCCCAGTTCGCCGAAACGGTGGCAACCTGTGCGATCTCCTTGCTGTCGGAAACCTCTTTCGAGATCTCGGCCAGGCGGGCCACGATGGCCTCGGAGGCCTTCAGGATGCCGCGCTGCAGGCTGATCGGGTTGGCGCCGGCCGTGACGTTGCGAAGACCTTCCTTGTAGATGGCCTCGGCGAGGACGGTGGCAGTGGTGGTGCCGTCACCGGCAACGTCTGAGGTCTTGCTGGAGACCTCGCGGATGAGCTGAGCGCCCATGTTTTCATACGGATCTTCGAGCTCGATCTCCTTCGCCACCGTGACACCGTCCTTGGTGATGGTGGGGGAGCCGAACTTCTTGTCGATGATCACGTTGCGTCCAGCCGGTCCCAGAGTGGCCTTGACGGCCCGGGCCAGCTTCTCCACCCCGCGCAAGAGCGCATGGCGGGCGGCTTCGTCGAATTTCAATTGCTTAGCAGCCATTGTCGTATGTTTTTGTTAGAGTGTGAGATTACTCGGAGATGACACCGAGAATATCGCCCTCGTTGATGATGAGGAGATCGTCTCCGTTCACTTTGACATCCGTGCCGCCGTACTTCGAAATGAGGACCTTGTCGCCCTCATTGACGGTGAACGTGATGTCGTTTCCGTTGTCGTCCTTGCCGCCGGTGCCGAGTGATACTACTTCAGCTTCCTGCGGCTTCTCTTGTGCGGTGTCGGGAAGCACGATGCCGCCGGTGCTGACTTCCTCAGCATCGAGGCGCTTCACGAGAACGCGCTGACCGAGTGGTTTGATACTAGCCATGGTTTGTTCGTGTTGGTTGTATTTTCTTTTGGTTGAGATAACCGCCCCGAAGCGCGGGGCGGGAAACTGACAGATTACTTGTCCGCGTCAACGACTTCCGCGTCGACCACCTTGCCCTTTGCCTCCCTGGGCTCGTCGGCGCCCACTTCCTCCTCCACGTCGGGAGCGGCCGCAGCCTCGGCGGGCCCTGCTCCAGCCGCGGCGGCAGCCTGCTGGGCGAAGGTGTAGAGCTCGGTCAGACTGCTTTGCAGATCCTCGGAGGTCGTGCGGATGGCATCGGGTTCGTCGGTCTTGAGGGCTTCACGCACGGCCTCGACTTTCGCCTCCAGCGTGCTCTTGAGCTCGGCGGGCACCTGCTCGCCCAGTTCCTTGAGCTGCTTTTCGACTTCGTAGACCATGTGCTCGGCCTTGTTCTTCTCGTCGATCGCCTCGGTGCGCTTCTTGTCTTCCTCCGCGTGCTCCTGGGCCTCGCGCTTGGCCTTTTCGATTTCTTCATCACTCAGGCCGCTTGAGCCCTCGATGGAGATCTTCTTCTCGTTGTTGGTTTTCTTGTCGGTCGCGGTGACGTGCAGAATACCATTGGAGTCGATGTCGAAGGTGACTTCGATCTGCGGCGTGCCGCGCGGGGCATCATCAATCCCGGTGAGATTGAAGGTGCCAAGCACCTTGTTGTTCGCAAAGAGGGGACGCTCACCCTGGCACACCCGGATGGTGACTTCGGGCTGGTTGTCCGCGGCGGTCGAAAAGATCTGCGACTTCTTCACCGGGATGGTGGTGTTGCGCTCGATCATGGGCGTCGCCCGGCTTCCTTCCGTCTCGATCGCCAAGGTCAGCGGTGTGACATCGAGCAGGACCACGTCCTTCACGTCGCCCTGCAACACGCCGCCCTGGATGCCCGCTCCGATCGCAACGACCTCATCGGGATTCACTCCCTTGTGCGGCTCCTTGCCGGCCAACTCGTGGGCAACCTCCTGAACCCGGGGCATGCGGGTCATCCCCCCAACCAGAACAAGCTCATCGATTTCGCTGGCACTCACCCTGGCTTCCTTCAGGCAATCGAGGACCGGTTGCTTGGTCCGATCAAGAAGGTGCTCGGTAAGCTGTTCCATTTTCGCGCGAGTGAGCTCGAGTTCAATGTGCTTCGGACCGGTTTGGTCGGCCGTCACGAACGGCAGCTTGATTTCGTAGGTCGAGGTGGAACTCAACGCGATCTTGGCCGACTCGGCCTCGACCTTGATGCGCTGCAAGGCATCAGGCTGACCACTCAGATCGATGCCTTCCTTCTCCTTGAAGTCGGACACCACCCAGGCGATGATCGCGCTGTCCCAGTCGTCACCCCCGAGTTGCGTATCGCCGTCGGTGGCCATTACCTCGAAGACACCCTCACCAATATCGAGCACCGAGATATCGAAGGTTCCACCTCCCAGGTCGTAGACCGCGATCTTCTCGTCGAGCTTCTTGTCGAGGCCGTAGGCGAGCGAAGCCGCGGTGGGCTCGTTGATGATGCGGCGCACCTTCAAGCCCGCGATTTCGCCGGCCGCCTTGGTGGCATTACGCTGTGAGTCGTTAAAGTAAGCCGGCACTGTAATGACCGCTTCCTCGATCGGCTCGCCAAGCTTGGCCTCAGCGTCCACCTTCATCTTGGCGAGGACCATCGCGGAGATTTCCTGCGGCGAGTAGGTCTTCTTTTCGCCATCGACCTCCACTTCGAGGTGAGCGTCACCGTTCTCCGCTGCCACGATGCGGTAGGGAAGCTTCTTATCTTCCTCCATGAGTTCGTCGTACTTGCGCCCGATCAAGCGCTTCGCAGAGAAGATTGTGTTCTGCGGATTGGTCACCGCCTGACGCTTGGCGGCCTGGCCGACAAGGCGCTCGCCTCCCTTGGCAAAGGCCACCACCGACGGAGTGGTGCGTGCCCCTTCCGAGTTTTCCAAAACTACCGGCTCTCCCCCCTCCATGACCGCCATGCAGGAGTTGGTCGTCCCGAGGTCGATTCCGAGTATCTTTCCCATCTGCCTTGATCCTTTCCGTGTTGAGGTTCTCCGGTCTGGCCGGCTCTCCTTTGGGTTTGTTGAAAATTAACCATCAGGGCGCACCCCGACTGACTTTTACTTGGCACTCCGTGTGCCAATCTCACTGGGAATTTCCTAAGAGCCTTGATTTAGGAGACTTACGCCTTTTCAACTCCAAGCCTCCCCCTCCCCGCACGAAGACAACAGTGCCAACTTGTCACGAATTTCGACTCTGCTCAGTGTCAACGTGTCGCGTCTCAGCGTGCCAATCTTTCGCACCGTCGTGACCAACTCGGGGCGCACGCTCCTGCATCGACGTGAAGGATGCCGGTGAAAACGGCGGACCATCTTACGCCAAGACACCCTTCACGACTTTACCGTGAACGTCGGTCAACCGGTAGTGCCGCCCCTGGAAACGGTAGGTCAGGCGCTCATGGTCGATGCCGAGCAAATGCAGAATGGTGGCATTGAGATCGTGGATGTGAACGCCCTTGGTGGACTTGTCGACAATGTTGTAGCACCAGTCGTCGGTCTCGCCGTAGCTGGTGCCGCCCTTGACTCCACCGCCTGCCATCCAGATCGAGAAACAGCGCGGGTGGTGATCGCGGCCGAAATTGTTTCCGCCGCCCTGTTTGTAAACGGTGCGCCCGAACTCCCCTCCCCAAATCACCAGCGTGTCGTCGAGCATGCCCCGCTCTCTCAGGTCCTGCACCAGCGCTGCGGAGCCCTGGTCGACCTCCTTGGCAAGCTTCGGGTGCCGCCCGGGAAGGTTGGAATGATGGTCCCAGCCCCGATGGTAGAGCTGGATGAATCGCACATCGCGTTCGGCCAGCCGCCGTGCCAGCAGACAATTGGCGGCGTGCGTCCCAGGCGTGCGCGCGTCTTCCCCGTAGAGCTTGAACGTGCTCTCCGGCTCGTCTGAAAAGTCGGTCAGTTCGGGAACCGAAATCTGCATGCGGTAGGACATCTCATATTGCGCGATGCGGGTGGCTATCTCGGGATCGCCGACCTGCTTGAACCGCTCCTGATTCAACTCCGCCAGCACATCGAGCATCTCGCGGCGATCCTTCAGGCCCGCGCCAGTCGGATCCTTCAGGTAGAGGACGGGATCACCGAGCCCCCGCAGTTTCACTCCCTGGTGGTTGGAAGGAAGGAACCCGCTTCCCCAGAGCCGCGAATAGGTCGGCTGCGCCTGGTTGTCCGAATTCTTGTCGAGCAGAACCACGAAGGCCGGAAGATTGGCATTGGAACTTCCGAGGCCGTAGCTCGCCCACGCACCGAGCGACGGCCGCCCGGGTTGCTGGTGACCGGTTTGGAAAAAGGTGATGGCCGGATCGTGATTGATCGCCTCGGTGTACATCGACTTGATGATGCACATCTCGTCCGCGATCTTCTGATGATGGGGGAGCATGTCGCTGATCCACTGCCCCGACTTCCCGCACTGGCGGAACTTGGTGAAGGACTTGGCGGCGGGAAACGACTTCTGTCTCGAAGTCATCCCGGTCAGTCGCTGGCCACCACGAATGGAGTCCGGCAGGTTTTGCCCGTCCAGTTTCTCCAGCGACGGCTTGTAGTCGAAGGTATCGACCTGCGAGGGCGCTCCGGACTGGAAGAGGTAGATCACACGCTTTGCCTTGGGCGCAAAGTGAACCGGGCCGGCATTGCCGGGGCCGTAGCCCGGACCGTTGTTCTCAGCATGATTTGCGGCTTGCGCGGCCGGAGAATTCAGCAGGCTTGCCAGCGCCGCGGCGCCGAGGCCCGCCGTCGTGCCGCGCTGCAGGAAGTGGCGGCGGGTCAGGTTGAGACGATGCTCGGTGATTGGATCCATGGTTGTTATCCTTTCGTGATTGTTTCGCTGAGATTCAAAAGCATGCGAGCGATGGCCGTGTAGGCGGCGTGCTCGGCAGCATTCAGTTGCTTGTTGCCGGGAAGAGCGCCCACCGACAGGAGGCTCTTCGCCGCCTCCCCCTCCGCCTTGTAGTGCGCCATTCGTTTTCCCAACGCTCTTTTCAGAACCGCCAGCTCGGCGGCCTCGGGAAATCGCGAAGTCACCGTCCGGAATCCAAAGCGCAAGCGCGCCTCCGGTGACACCCCACCCTCGAGGAGCATGCGCTCCGCGAGAAAGCGTGCCGCCTCCACAAATTGCGGGTCGTGCAGGAGGACAAAGGCCTGGAGCGGTGTGTTGGTTCGCGAGCGGCGCACCACGCAGAACTCCCGCTCCGGTGCATCAAAGGTCGCCATCGATGGAGGGGGCACCGTTCGTTTCCAGTAGGTGTACATACTGCGACGATAGAGGTTGTTGGGATCCTTGGAGTGCGGGTACTTGCGCGAGTAGCCGGGCCGGTTGTTGAGCTCCATCCAAAGCCCCTCGGGGTGATAGGGATAAACCGACGGTCCCCCGATTTGCGGCCTCAGCAATCCGCTTGCGAAGAGCGCGCTGTCGCGGATCACCTCTCCATCCAGGCGCATTCTCGGACCCCGCGACAGGAGCCGGTTTTCCGGATCGCGGGCATGCATCCCGGGCGTGACCACCGAGGACTGCCGGTAGGTCGCCGAGAGTACGATCTGCCTGAGCAACCCCTTCACGTCCCAGCCCGACTCAAGGAACTCGACCGCGAGCCAATCGAGCAACTGCGGATGGCTTGGCCACTCGCTCTGCCTGCCGAAGTCCTCACTCGACTTCACAATGCCCGTTCCAAAGAACTGCTGCCAATAACGGTTGACGGTGACGCGGGAGGTCAGCGGGTTCTCCGGGCTGGTGAGCCACTTGGCAAGGGCCAACCGGTTGGCGGACTCGCCCTTGGGCAGCGATCCGAAGTAGGCCGGCACGTTCGCTTTGACCTCTTTGCCAGGCTTGTCGTACTCCCCGCGTTCCAGGATGTGGGTGGTGCGCATCCCCGCCTTGTCCACCATCACCATGGTCGCCGGAAATTTGGTCACCGCGCTCGCCTGCTCCTTGCGCAGGGAGGCCAACTCTGCCGCGGCCTTCACCAGTTCCGGTGACCCGGACCGCACCGTCAGGAAGGTCCGCAGTTGCTCGTTCTGCACGGCATTCCTCTTGCCGGGATCGGTGCTGAGAATGGATTGAATCGCCAACGAGACGACAGGGGTCTGCGCGCCCGCCACCGCGAGACGGAAGCGCCCGATCTGATGGTGTCCTCCATACTTGTGAATCATGCGCACCCGCACCGCAGCCCCGGCGGGAATCGCTTTCTCGAAGGTGAAGACTGCCAGCCGGTTCTCTCGTTTCGTGTTGCCGTCCACGGCCCACCCCGAAGCATCGGCCACGCCGTCGATGGCCTTGGCGATGCCGTAGCCCTTCTGTTCGTAGTCGGCTTCCGCGCGCGAAATCTTCACGCGGGTCACCTTGCCGCCCAGCTTGTAGGTCACCTCAAATTCACTGAGCACGAAATTGCCGTTGCTCCCTCGGCTGGCAGAACCCTTGGTCAGGCTCGGATCGATGAGCGCTTCCAGGCGCATGGCGGCGATCGCCCGCTGCGTCTTTTTGGCGAGAAGCAAATCATAGGTGTCGGCGATCGGGTTCTTCCCACTTGCTAGCACACTCCGATCGTCCAGGGCCTTCAAGGTCGCCCCGCCTTCTGACTTCATCTGGGTGGGCACTCCGGTTTTCCAGGTCTTTCGCAGTTCCTCGGTGAGCGACTTCTCCCACTTGGCCAGGACATCACCGGTGCCGCCCGACTTCCCGAGCAGCTCCCGATAGGTTTTCTCGGCGAGGGAACGTCGTTTTGCGAGCCCACCATCCTTACCCGCGGCCAGCGGTGAGGGCACCGTGATCTTCGGATTGAACCCGTTCAACCCGCGTTCCGGAATCTGGTTGAAGAATGCGAAGAAACTGTAGAAGTCCTCCTGCGATATGGGGTCGTACTTGTGATCGTGGCACCGGCTGCAAGTCATGGTGAGGCCCATCCAAACCGTGCTGGTGGTCACCACCCGATCAACCACGTACTCGGTTCGATATTCCTCGTCGATCACCCCACCTTCGATCGTGATGGGATGATTGCGGTGGAACCCGGTGGCCAGGCGCGTCTGGTCAGTAGCGTCCGGGAGCAGGTCGCCGGCAATCTGTTCGATCGTGAATCGGTCGAACGATTTGTTCGTGTTGAACGCGTGGATGACCCAGTCTCGCCAAACCCACTGGTCGCGATTGCGATCATACTGATAGCCGTTGGTGTCGGCATAGCGCGCGGCATCGAGCCAGTGGCGCGCCATGTGTTCGCCGTAGCGGCTGGATCTCAGCAGACGATCGGCCGCCTTCTGGTACGCTTTGGTGGATTGGTCCTTCAGAAATTCATCGAGCTCGCCCACGGTGGGAGGCAGGCCGGTCAGATCGAAGGAGACGCGGCGCAACCACGTGGCGCGGTCAGCCTCGGCCGATGGCTTCAGACCTTCGCGTTCCAGTTTCGCGAGGACGAAGCTGTCCAGGGGACTGCGGACCCAGTTGGTCATCCGTGTTTTGGCGGTCGGGGGGCGCACGGGCGGGATGAAGGCCCAGTGCCGCGAAAATTTCGCGCCCTGTGCAATCCACTTGCGGAGTAGTTCGACTTCGCGCGAATTCAACTTCTTGCCGGTCTTCGGCGGCGGCATCGCCTCTTCCGGATCGTCGTGAAGAACGCGCGCCATCACTTCACTCTCATCCGGCTTGCCCGGGAGAATCGGATGCAAGCCATCGCGCTCCGCCACCGCAACATCGCGGACATCCAATCTCAACTTTGCCTTCCGCGCCTTTCGATCCGGTCCGTGACATTGATAGCAATTGTCGGAGAGAATCGGTTGGATGTCCCGAGCGTAGTCGATGGATTGCCCCGTCAGCAACACCGGCAAGACCGTGATGACGATTGTGATCGACAGGGAAGTGGTGGGCGGACTCGGCATGGAAGAAGGTAGTAACAACGGCCCCCTCCTAAGCCAGCAGGATCTTCAACCCGTTGCCGAAACTGTTTGGCAAATCAGCCGGGAATCAACGGGGGACATCAGAGATCTCGGAATTGAACGTAATTTCGCTCTCCGTCCCACCGTATCAATCGCGCAAGCCGACATCCGCAATTAACCGGCTTTTTCATAAACAACCAACGCAGCTTAGTGGGAGGAAATCCTCTCCGCGTCCGCCCTCTGCATCCTGTCGTTCCGTATAACACGGCGACGTGGAGGGGATGACGCCGAAGGACAACCCCAGGCAATCGCATGAAACTAAAACGAATCATTGGAATTGGAGTTGTCGCCTTGGCCACAGCTGGGACGAGCCTTCAAGCTGAAGTCATCCCGGACAAGTTCGCCCCGCTCAGGACTGCGCTCGCCAGAGAGAAGCAGGAGACCATCGTGGGAGCCGAGGACGCCCAGTTTTGGGCTGAGGAATACGAGAAGATTCTCGCGGATCCGGAGACTGACACCCAGGAGAGGCTGGCGCTGCGCAAAACCCTCATCCAGGAGCAGGCTCGCGCCAAGCGGTTGAGACGACAAGCCGCGCAGATTCAGGCCGCAATCCAGAGCCTGCGGAGGATTCCGGATCAGGATGCCTTCACGCTCACGCAGCTCAACGATGCCTATCAAGGGCTCGGCGATCTCGGGGCCCGTGGGAGGGCCGCGTGGGACCAACTCCTCGCAAACAGGGACGCCTTAGTCGAAACCATCAAGATGGAATTTGAGGCGGCCCTCGCCGAGTCCACCGCGCTCTATGAAGACCTCGAGACCGCGGAACGGGCCAACCAGCTTCTTCTCGACGCCATCGATACCAATCGTCTTGAAGCCACCGACGCCGAGTTTCATGTCGCACTCAAACTGCCTTCCATCAAGTCCGCGGTAGAGCTCGGCTTTGGCATTTCCGGCAAAACGCAAGACCGGAAGGTGCAAGCTCAGACCACCCTCGTGGCGTTGATCGGGTATTCGCAATACTTCTGGGATCACTATGCCGGCGTGAGGGATGAGCTGGGCGAGAAGGGGGTCCCCTCCGACCGTACCCGAAACATCTTTGGCGTCGCAGACGGCGGCGTTCTCACCAGCGATGCCATCGCCGAGAACCAAAGCAACTTCTACTTTCTCTCGGACGGCGCGAAAGAAAACTTCAACCGCAAAATCCAAGCGATTTGGGGCTCCGAAGGAAACATTGCGGTCTCACGCTGGGACCAGAATCGAGCCCCGCGATTTGCCCGGGCCTGTCGGGGGCTGGCAACTCCAACCGAGCAGGCCCTCGTCCCCAACCAGCAGGTATTCGAGCTCCTCGCTGGGATCGACACCTTGATCGAGGAAAGAAAAGAAGCTGCCTGGGCCATTCAAGAGGTTCGTGCCAAGTATGAGATCTTGCTGGCCGAAGCAAAGAATTTTGGAGACAAGGTCGCCCTCTCTTCTGCACACTACAATGCCGAAATCTGGGCCAGGAATTCCAAGCAATCGATCGCCAGATTCGAGGCCGCACATCAGCTTATCGAAACTGAACTCGCCGGATCCGCCAATGAAGATTGGACTCCAAACGCCAAAGGAATTGCCGCCAGTGCCCAGGTGCTCAGCAAAACTCACAACCGATTCCACTCGGTCTTGGAAGTGAAGAAAGAGCTGGCGGTGCTCTTGCAGTAATCTTGGAACCCGTCACCGCAGTAAGCGCCCAAACCTGGCAGATACCGCCCCCGACCGGGCGTAGTGGGAGTCGTCAGGCTTTCGGGCCAGGAAGCACTTATCCCGGATGCGATTTCGCCGATCTATGATCCTCCGGAAGCATTTCCAAACCACCGTTGATGGAAGCGCAGCCCGCGGACCCCGGCGCGCTTGTAAAGTTCGCGGATGTTGTGCTTCACTCCTCCGATGAGCTGGTACTCGTGCGGAACCTTGAGTTCATCGAGCCGATCCTGCGTGACGTGCGCCCCTTCCAGGGAGAAGTCACCGGTGCCAATCACAATTCGGATTCCCAGCCGCCCGCGAAGCTCGTGGAGGTTCTCCTCCACGATGTGGTAGCTGTTGTTGCGCCGCCAGTGCTCAAGATCGGATCCCATGATCGCAACTCGAGCGGCCAGTTTTTGCTTCTTGTTTCCCGCTGAGCGAATGTCGGCCACGGTGGGCATCTCCTCCAGGGAACGCATCCCGCCGGAGCCGTAGACCACCACGCTTGAGAATTGGTCAGGATACTTGAGGGCAAAGCGCAGCGACCCTCCACCGCCCATCGAAAATCCCTCAATCGCCCGGCCCTTCCGATCCGCCACCGTTCGATAGTTCCGGTCGACGTGCGGAATAAGTTCCTTCATCACCATCGTCTCCACCTTCACGGTCCCATCCACCGAGTCCTGGTAGGCGCTGTTTCTCCCACCGTTGACGAAGACCATCAACATCGGCTCGACCTCCCCCGCAAGGATCGCAGCGTGCAGATTCGCGGCAAGATCCACATTGCGGGACTCGTGACCGCCGCTCCCATGCAGGAAGTAGACTGTTGGAAAACGCCTTTCGGATTCCTGGTCATAGACCTCCGGGAGATAGATGTTGTAGCCCACCTTCGCGTGCACCGCCTTGGACTGGAAGGTGGCGTGCACTACTCCCGGTGGCGGACTCTCGGGTGGATTAACCCACTTGATCCGCAGCACCTCCGCTGCAGACGGCTTCGATTCCTCCGCCACGCCGATTGATGTGAAAATCAGCCCCGCCATGACCGCCGCGACTGCTGAGTTGCTGCCTGTCTTCATCGCTCTTCCTCGATTCTGGTGTAGTACATCACAACCACCGATTAGAACCAGGGTAGCCTCCGGCTTCAATTCCTTAAGGGGGATGGCCGCGAAGGAATGACCGCGTTCAACCGAGCGAATTGCGCGGGGGGAGGCGTGACGGACATCGCCCTCCTCACCATTCCGTCCTCTTGCGTGTCGTAAATATGCGTCAGTTTGGCGCAAATAGGATGGCGTTCTTGCTGGCCAATCAAGTTGGCTGAGGAGACGATGCTTCAGGAAAATGCTGATGAAGCCCCTCCCCCGCATCACACCCCTTCTGGCAATCCTCGCGACCATCTCCAACCCCCTCCAAGCTGCAGTGGTCTGGGCATTTGGCGATCCCGGGATCACGGTTGTCAGTGCCGGCGGCGACGGCCGCGATTCGTCCCATCCCTCTCAGCAGGATGTCATTGCCCCCAGCCTCACGATCTCGAGGAACGTAACCGAGGGGATCTTCAATGTCACTGAGGAGGCCAGATACGTTAAGTTCACGAGTCCCGCGGGGACGGAATGGGCCTTTGCGGGCCTCGGACCCGACACCAGCCAGAACCCGACCGGAGTTCTATTCGGGGCCTCCCAATGGATGGATCTCACTTTTGAACCGTGGTCCGAAGCTCTGGGACGGCATGGCTTCCTTCCTGACCGGACGACCGGAAACCTTGCCGACAACATCGTGGGGACGTCCGGGGTGCTCCATGTCATCGCGGAGGATATCTACATCGATATCGTCTTTACCGAGTGGGGGGGAACCGCAGGCACATGGTCATATGACCGAGCCTCCCCCATTCCAGAGCCATCACTCGCGGCCCTTCTCGCTCTGGTCGCAGCCGCTCTCCTCCGGCGGAAACGCTAGCTTAGCCTGATCACTCACTCATAGGGAACCCTTGAATTCATGAGCAGAAAACGAATCTATTTCACAGCCCTGGCGTCCCTCACTTCTCTGGCCGGGACCATCTCGGCCTGGAGTCAGGTGGCCATTTCGATCACCAATGCCGGATTCGAAGACGACAGCCTATCGAATGGGAGCAGATTGATAGCGAATGACGGTGGCCCCGCTGGCTGGACGGGAGGCTACTATACTGCCGGCAACCTCTCGTCCTGGGCATTCGAAGCGCTGAAATATCGCGGTGCCTACAACCCGGATTCCGACGACTGGGGCGGTAGCGCCGATGAGGGCCTGAACGTGGCATTCGTGCAGGGCTACAGCGGCTATTACATGGGATTGATCCAGGTGCTCGCGGATGTCCTGGTGGCCGAGGGAGAATACGACCTGAGCGTCAGAATCGGTAACCCGGGAGGGACCAATGGCGGAGCGGCCACCGTTGGCTACCGTATCGAGCTTCTGGCCGGGGGGACCAGGGTCGATTTTGACCAAGGTGATTCGCCCGCGACGAACACATGGGCGACTGCTTCTCTGAACTACGTGGCCCCTGCAGCGGGGGATCCGCTGATTGGTCAGCCGCTGGGGATCCGGATCATCGCGATCAACGACGGAGTTGGCGGGCAGAATGGAGGCCCTGAGGTCCATTTCGACGACGTCAAGCTCACCGCCACCCTCGCCCCGCTGGTGTTCCCTCCGCTCCTGCTGACGATCGAGCAGACCGGCCCCGGCCCGGATTTCGGTCTCACTTGGGGGAGCGAAGACGGCTGGCTCTACAACCTGAGACAGAGCGCAGATCTCACCGGCGATATTTCTTCGTGGGGCTTGGTCGAGGGAGACATCGTCGCCACTCCGCCCACCAACACCAAGAGCGTCTCACCCTCCGAAGACGCCATGTTCTACGCGGTTGAGCAGTATCCCGAAACCCCGGGCACGTTACCCGGTTGGCGGGTTTTGCCCAATTCTCCGGTAGCGCCCTATTATCATCATGATGATCTCTTCTTCATCGATGAGAACACAGGATGGTTGTGCAACATCAGTGGAGAAGTGTGGAAAACGACCGACGGGGGCGATAGTTGGAGGAGGGTCCTCTACCAACCTTCGCCCTTGTCTTCGTTCCGGTGCATTACCTTTCTTGACGAGAACAATGGTTGGGTGGGCCAGTTAGGCAGCAACGGTTGGTCTGATTCAGATGATACCGATACCCTCTACGCTACCACCGATGGTGGAGAGACCTGGGCGCCCGTCTCCGCCACTGACCTCGGTCATACTCACGACAGTTGGGGACTCTGCGGCATCAAGGCAGTTGGCACGGACACAATCCACTCTGTGGGCAGATACGCACCAGGCCATGCGCATTTCGTCTCTTCGAGAGATGCCGGAGCGACTTGGACTTCCAGTCACATTTTTGCGAACTATAACGGCGCCCTCAGACAAATGAATGGAGCGGTCGACCTGTATTTTTTCACGCCTGAGAGAGGATACGTTTCGGCGAATTATGGCAACAGGGCGCTCTTGCTGTATACGGATGATGGCGGGGCAAACTGGACCGTCCACCACGAGAACCGATGCTATCACCACTGGAAGCTCGCATTTGCTTCTCCTACCTTTGGATATGGCGTGTGCTGGAGTGGTCCCGATCACGGCAAGTGGATCCAAACAATCGATGGCGGAGCAACTTGGACGGACCACGTTTATACCAATGATGCAAATTCCTGCGACGCGAATGGGATCGGATTCTGGGATGAACAAACTGGATGGATCGGATGCCACGGTCCGGACACCTATGAAACCACCGATGGCGGCGCCAGTTGGCACAAGATCAAGATTGACCCGATCTATGACGATTCCATCAACAAGTTTCTCAGAGTGGGTGATGTCATGTACGGTATCGGCAACCGGATCTACAAGTATTCAACTGATCCCGTTCGTGCTCCGAGGCGCGCCCAGCTTGACAATTCACGATGCAAATTGGCTGCAGATCCAATTTTACCCGATGGAACCACCACCATCACGTATACCGTTCCTGAAGATGGTAATGCTCAAGTCACGATCTATGTTCCCGGCGGTCTCATTGTTGCGCGGCCCGTGGATGAGCATCATGAGGCCGGAACCTATACGATTGAATTCAACGTTCCCGACGAGCCTGCGGATCTCTTTTTCAACAGAGAACCCGACAATCCCGATAAGCCGAGACTCCATGCTTCCATTGTTACCGGAGCCTACCGGCAAATGATTGCCTTCGAACACCATCCGGAACCATAAGGCTCTTATTCATTACCATTGGCTATCGCTCGGCGGGCTGCTCCCACCAGCTTCGATCCAAAGGAGACCTTCATGAAATCAAGACACAGATTACGCACCACCTTCGCCTTGGCACTCAGCCTGGTCACCTTCACCACCGCGTAGTGTCCAGAAATTAGATTACAACAGAATGCGCTGGGTTTCAAGCGGTTGGGGGAGTGAGTTTGGGGCCGAATTCTGATCGTGTGTGGGAATGGAGAGACGGCGAGAATGCGGAGCGCGACCCATGAAGGACGAAGGAGGATCTCGCCGGACAGGGCTGGCAATGGTCTTAGCAAGGGTCTTATTTTCCAAGAGCGCCTCGTAACTCACTGACCCTTAAATGGCGGACAGGGTGGGATTCGAACCCACGGTGAGCTTGCACCCACACGCGCTTTCCAGGCGCGCCCATTCGACCACTCT
>JAYGGC010000127.1:0-38272 GCA_046581525.1 Roseibacillus sp.
GGTAGGGCGTGCCGGCCAGAATGACGTGGGTGATCCCAGCCTGGCTGAGGGCCTGGGACTGCGCTTCAAGCACGCGGGTCACGCCTCCGGCGCGGAGGTGGTAGTGAACGAGAGCGACCGACATGGGTTTTAGGCGCTTAAGGGGGGGGTGTCGCGAGACGGGGGGACGGACAAGGCTAGCGCGGGTAACGCTCGAGGTACTCCGCGAGGTCGATCATGGGTGGTCTTTCTTCTTCCACGATCTCGGTGGTGATCTCCTCGTACTCCGTTCCGGTGGCCTGCAGGCTGCGGTAGGTGTTCGAGATCTCGGCCATCTCGCCAACCTTGCCATGCTTCTTGAGCCGACTGAGGAAGGACTGCAGGATGCCAAAGGACATCTTGCCGAGCGCGGTGGTGCTCTGGTTGCGGTGGACGCGTTGATCGAGGTCGACCTGGGCGAAGGCACTCATGCCCCAGCGCAGATAGACGTCGAGAATGTGGGAGGTCTCCACGCCGTAGCCGATCGGGAAGGGGATCTTCTCAAGCACCTCCCGGCGCACCGCATACTCGCCGGAGAGCGGCTGGAACAGTTGGGTGAGTTCGGGATAGAAGAGGGAGAAGAGTGGGCGCACCAGGATCTCGGTGACACGACCGCCACCGGTGGCGCGGATCCCGCTGGAGTACGCGATCGGCCGTTCGTAGAAGGCCTTCACGTAGTGGATGCTCTCCTGGTGGATCAGGGGTGCGACCAGACCGTAAACGAAGCGCGGATGGATGTTCGCGATGTCGGCGTCGACGTAGCAGATGATATCGCCCTTCAGTTCGTAGACCGCCTTCCACAGGTTTTCGCCCTTGCCTCGCTTGAATCCCTGGGAAGGGAGAATGTCGCCGGAGTAGTAAAAATCCGCGCCGTAGGATTTGGAAATCGCGCCGGTCTGGTCGGTGGAACCCGAATCGATGACTGCGAATTCATCGATGAGGGGAAAGCGATCCATGAGTTCGCTCTTGAAGATGACGATCTCCTTCCCGATCGTTTGTTCCTCGTTCAGGGTGGGAATGCAAAGCGAGATGGTGAGGCCGGCTTTCTCTTTGGCCTCACAGAGCTTTTCCAGGTCGGAGAAGTCACCATGATGGAAGGTGTTGGACTTGAGCCAGGACACGCGACGAAGGTGGGGAGTGGGAGGCGAGAGGTCAAGAGAGGCCCGCGAAGCAGCCTGCCAAATTGAAAAGGTGACGCCCGGCATGTGACGCGATACAAGTCGCAGTTTTCTGCGACTGCGCGTGATCCGATCCCATTTGTTGCCTGGTCACAATAATTGTTGGAGAGGAGTTGCAGGGCGAAACTGGAGGCCTTCGACTCGGACGGGCGGAGTGCCGATCCGGGGTCGGTGGTGGCTGGCGACCCCCGGGATGGCTTGCTCGATGGGTTCCTCGGCCTTGATGCGAGCGGCTCCTGGACCCTCTTCGCTGCAGATCTCTCCGGTGGAGACAGCCATATCCTGACCGGTTGGAGCATGGAGATCATCGGGGTGCCCGAGCCGGGAACGACCTCTCTGCTGGCCTTCAGTGTGCTTGCTCTGTTCGCGCGACGGAAACGATAGAGGCCGCGATGGGATTGCTCTTCAAACCCCGGGCTGTGAAGCCTGGGGTTTATTGTGGAAGGTGATGGGTTTGGTGGATGGACGAAGAGGATGGCGGGAGGGTTGGAACTTTCTCCAGGGAAGCGCCATCCTGCATTCTCCGCCAATCACTAGCTCCCATTTTCACGCTCGATCTCACCATCCATTTTCTCCAGCAAACTCACCACTTGCGCGAGTCCCGAGAAGATGGGTTCGATCTCAATTTGCTCGCTGGGCTCGTTGAGATTTGTGACGCGGGAGAGGCCCACGGTGAGAGTGGGGATCTTCTGCGAGGCGAGGGTGGAGAGATCGGAGTAGGATGGGCCCACCACTGGTTGCACGCCCAGGTCCTCGAGGATTTCGCGGGCAGCACTCACGAAGGGATGAGAGAAGGGAATGCCCCCCGGCTTGCGCAGGGCGGGAAACTTGATGCCGCATTCGGAGGCGGTTTCTGCCGAGATTTCGTCGAGGAGGCGGGAAATCTCGTGACGGATCTCACGGGCGCGACCCGGTTCTTCGGATCGTATTTCAAGGCGGAGACGTGCCAATTCCGGCGGGCGGTTGAAGGTCTTGCCCGCGCGCACCGAACCGATGATGACTGAGGTTCGGGGTTCCTGCGGAATGGGAATCTCGAGAATGCGTTCAATGACGCGGTGCATGATGATGATCGCGTTCTCGCTGGCCTCCCAGCGCTTGGCCGGATCTTGGTGCACGCGGCAGGTGATCTCCGCCTGGACCATCCCGTTGCAAAAGTGATCCAGGCGACCCAGGGAAATACCCTCCACCACCAGTCCGGCGTTGAGAGGGCGGGGAAAGTTCTTGAGGAAGAAGCGCAACCCAGCCTGATCGTTCGATCCCAGGGACTTCACGTGGCCCAGAAGGATCAGGTTCGCGTCGAGGTGGATCCCGAAGCGCCCAAGGAGGTCAGGCAGCGAGGCGAGGGTGGCGAGACCGAGGGTGTTGTCCGCCAGCCCGGGACCGAGGAGGCAATCGGGTCCGACGTTGATGGTGATCCGCTGGTCCGGTCCAATCGAAAGGTGAGTGTCAGCGCGGGCCGTGACGAGGATGTTCTGGCTCCCCGTTTTTCCCGGGATGATGGCCTGCACATTGCCCATCTCGTCGATGGAGATCTCCTGGAGCGAACTCTGCCGAAAACGGTCGGCGAGAAAGCGCACGCGGGCATCCTCCTGTCCCGAGGGAGCGGGGATTTCCCCGAGCATCAGGATGTTGGCGAGAACCATTTCCCGGCCCTTGGCCAATTGTTCCCGGAGAGCGGCGGCGGAGGGCGCTTTGGTCGGGGTGTTGCTCACGGTCTCAGTGAAGCAGGGCTCAGACCCCCTGTGGAGGGAAATTGAAAGCGGGGCTCCAGTCAATTTCTCAGAGATTGGCATTGTGAATGCATCGCTTCTTCCCATAGTGCGCGGCGCTCGGAATGACCCCCATTTTCACGGCATGCGAATAGGCTTTGTATCGACGCGATTTGCCGGCACCGACGGAGTTTCCCTCGAGAGCCTGAAATGGGCGCAAGTGCTCGAGGAAATGGGGCACGAGGTCTTCTGGTTCAGCGGTCGCAGCGATCGCGATCCCACCCTCTCGATGTGTGTTCCCGAGGCCTTCTTCGGACACCCCGAGAACGAGTGGATCAATGCCCGCATCTGGGGCACGGCCCAGCGCCCGCCCGAAGTCACCGATCGTATTCATGAGGTGGCCCGCTACCTCGAAGCAATGCTGCGGCGCTTCGTCGATCGCTTCGGGATCGATGTCCTGGTCCCAGAGAATGTGCTCACCATCCCGGTGCACCTGCCGCTGGGGGTCGCCCTCACCGAGTTCCTCGCGGAAACAGGAATGCCGGCGGTCGCCCATCATCACGACTTTTACTGGGAACGGGTCCGCTTCTCCCTGAATGCGGTTTCCGACTTTCTCGACATGTCCTTTCCGCCCCGCTTGCAGAACGTGGCTCATACCGTGATCAACCAGGCTGCCCAGGAACAGTTGGCCCTTCGCAAGGGGCTCAGTTCCATCCTCGTTCCCAACGTCTTCAATTTCGAAGAGGAGCACGAGCAGGGTGACTCCTATAGTGCGGATGTGCGGGATGAGATTGGCCTTGCTCCCGACGACTACTTTTTTCTGCAGCCAACCAGAATTGTCCCCCGCAAGGGGATCGAGAACTCGATCAAGCTCATCAGTCGGTTGAAGGATCCGCGGTGCAAGCTCGTGATCTCCCACGACGCCGGGGATGAAGGTTTCGGGTATCAGCACATGCTCGAGCAACTTGCAGAGGACGAAGGGGTGGATCTTCGGATCATTGCGGACCGGGTGAGTGAGCGCCGTCAGCGTGATGCGCAGGGGCGCAAGATGTACACCCTGTGGGATATCTACCCCCACGCTGACTTTGTGACCTACCCCAGTGTTTATGAGGGATTCGGTAATGCCTTGCTCGAAGCGTTCTATTTCCGCAAGCCGGTCCTGATCAACTGCTACTCGATCTATGTGCAGGATATCAAACCCAAGGGGTTCGACCTCGTGGAGATGGATGGTTATGTCACCCGCGAGACGGTGGAATCCGTAGCCCACTTGTTGCGGAATGAACATCTGCGCGACGAGATGGTGGAGACAAACTACCGCCTGGCCCGAAAGCACTACGGATTCGACGCCTTGAAACGGGCGCTCAGAGCCGCCTTTAGCCAGGTGCCGAACATTGACCAACCCTTCATTTCCTCATGAAGCTGATTCGTCGCAGAACCTTCAATCGAATGAAGCTGCGCCTCGGCCGGCTTTACGGTCACGATCGCACGGAGCAACTGGCGGATCGTCTCTACATGCTCATCGGTCGCTACGGCGTGGTTCCTGAAAGCGGAGCCTCCGCAGGGGAAGAAGAGGGTGGTCATCAGCGCTGGGATGAAAAGGATGCGGTCCTCATCACCTATGGCGACATGGTGAGTCGCCCGGACTGCGTCCCTCTCAAGGCGCTCAAGGAGTTTTGTGATCGCCGATTGCGGGGGGCGATCAGCGTGATCCATATCCTGCCCTTCTTTCCCTCATCGTCGGATGCCGGATTCTCGATCATTGACTATCGCGAGGTGGACAAGGCGCTGGGGAGTTGGGAGGAAATCGAACGTATTGGCCGCGACTACGGACTGATGGTGGACCTCGTTCTCAATCACTGTTCCCGGGAGAGTGCCTGGTTTCGCGATTACGTGAACTGCATCGCGCCCCATGACTCCTACTTTCAAGAAGGCGATCCGGAAGAGGATCACAGCGCAGTGGTGCGCCCCCGTCCCTGGAAGCTCTTTTCGGATGTCGAGACGGCACGAGGGGTGCGGCATGTCTGGAACACCTTCAGCGAAGACCAGGTCGACTTGAATTGGAAATCCCCGGATCTTCTCTTCGAGTTTCTCGATCTCCTGCTCACCTATGTTTCCCGTGGTGCCCGGTTCATCCGCCTGGATGCGGTGGCCTTTCTTTGGAAGGAACCGGGGACCAACTGCATTCACCTTCCGCAGACTCATGAGGTGGTCAAGCTCATGCGTGATGTGCTGCTCACGGTGGCCCCCCAGACGGTGTTGGTGACTGAAACGAACGTGCCCCATGAGGAGAACATCTCCTACTTCGGAGAGGGTGACGAAGCGCACTTGATCTACCAGTTTGCCCTTCCGCCCCTCCTGTTGCACGGCCTGCTGCGGAACGACTCCACCCATCTTCAGAAGTGGGCCCGGTCCCTCGATGAGCCGCCCGGGGAAGCGACTTATCTCAACTTTACGGCCAGTCATGACGGGATCGGCGTGCGCCCGCTCGAGGACTTGGTTCCTGCGCAGGAAGTCGCCTGGCTGGTTGAGCAAGTGAGAGCGCGGGAGGGCCTCGTGAGTGTGCGATCACTCCCCGATGGCAGCGAGCAGCCCTACGAACTCAACATTACCTACCGCGATGCCCTGCGGGACCCGGAGAATGATGAACACAGCCTGCACCGGTTCATGTGTTCGCAGTGTCTCATGATGTCCTTGCGCGGGATCCCTGCGGTCTACTTTCAGAGCGTGGTGGGTGCGCGCAACTGGACCGCGGGTCCGGAGAGGGAGGGGGGAGAGCATCGCGACATCAACCGGCAGCGGTGGCAGTGGCAGGATCTCGAGGAGAAACTGGATGATCCAGAGGGATCGGAGGCTTGGATTCTCAACATTTACACCAGCATGTTGCGCGCACGGGCCCAGTGCCCGGCCTTTCATCCCGATGCCTCCCAGGAGATCCTGGAGACGGGAGGGGAGTTCCTTGGCCTGGTGCGGAAGTCGCTCTGCGGAGCCTACACCGTGGCCTGCTTCTTCAATTTCACGGCCAATGAGATCGCGATCAACCGCAAGTTGCTGGAGAACGCGCTGGGGACGGCCGGCGCTTGCCGGAATCTGCTTTGTGCGCTGACCCGGATCGAGGTCGACGCCTGTCGACTGGGCCCCTACGAGTGCGCCTGGATTGTGCGGAGCTAGAGAACCTCCTCCGGCCACGGCCGAACGGGGAAGGGTCTTGCTACTTCGACTTTGCGCAGCGAAAGCCGGTGTGATTGGTGGGCGAGAGGGACTCGGAGTAATGCCGCGCGGCGGGGCGGTAGCGCAGGCAGTAGGTGTGGTGGCAAAGATGAGAGCCGCCCTTGGTGACCCAGAGCCAGGCGAGTTGATGGAAGGGCTTCTCGTCAGGGTACTTTCCGGTCTGTCGATACCGCTGGACCATCGGTTGGCTCACCGCGTCTTCCTTGGGGGGACCTTTCGGATTGCGCTCCTGGATGTCCTGGCTGGTGTAGGTCTTGAAGTAGTCCGGCCGGTAGAGATCGGAGCAGTGTTCCCAAACATTGCCCGCCATGTCGTAGAGTCCATAGGCGTTGGCAGGGAAGGTCTTCACCGGGGAGGTGCCGCGGTGTCCGTCGAGGCCGAGGTTGGCGTGGGGAAACTCCCCCTGGAAAACATTGGCAAGCCACTTCCCATCGGGCCGTTGTTCGTCGCCCCAGATGTAAATCTTGTGATCGAGACCGCCGCGGGCGGCCCGTTCCCACTCCGCTTCGGTGGGCAGTCGTTTGCCAGCCCACTTGCAGTAGGCTGCGGCGTCCTCATGGGTGACGCAGACGACGGGATGATCCATCTTGTCCTCGATGTGAGAGCCCGGTCCCTTGGGATGCCGCCAGTTGCCGCCTTCGATGAAGCGCCACCACTGCCACTCGGATCCTGGTTGCCAGAGTTCGACCTTCCGGGCGGGAGGCATGAAGCAGAGCGCGCCGCCCTTGAGTTGGTCAGCGGGGGCGTTGGGGAAGTCGCGGGGATCCCATCCCTTTTCGGCCTGGGTTTGGTATCCCGTGGCCTTGATGAATTCAGCGAACTGGCGATTGGTGACCTCGGCGGCATCCAGCCAGTAGCCGTCGACGGTGACCCGGTGGACGGGCTGTTCCTCGGGATACTGGGTGCGTGCTCCCGGGAGCTTGCGCGCTTCGCCCCGCATGTAGTTGCCCCCGGGGATCCAAACCATGCCCTTGGGGGCCGGGCCGGGAGCGCCCTTGGCAGCCGGGGTCTTTGACTCGGGAGCGGGCTTCTTTTCCGCGGATTTGGGCTCGTCGCAGAGCGCGGGAGCGATTCCGAGGAGGATCAGAGTGGAAAGGAGACGCATTGTGGATTGGCTTTCGGGGAATAAATGCTCAATTCCCCACACTGGCTATGACCAATTTTCGGCCCTGCATCGACCTGCACGAAGGCAGGGTGAAACAAATTGTGGGGGGCTCGTTGAGAGACTACGGGCCCGGACCACAGGAAAATTTCGTTTCTGACCAATCAGCCGGTTGGTTTGCGGAGAAATTTCGGGGCGATCATTTGGCAGGTGGCCACGTGATCATGCTGGGAGCCGGGAACGAGGAGGCCGCTCGGGAGGCTCTCGAGGGGTGGCCGAACGGCCTGCAATTGGGAGGAGGGATCACTTCCGGAAACGCGCAGGAGTGGCTCACGGCCGGCGCCAGTCATGTGATCGTGACCTCGTGGCTCTTTGACCAGGGGGCCCGCTTCCAGGCCGGGCGACTGGCTGAGCTTTCCGAAATGGTTGGCGCAGGGCGCATCGTGGTCGACTTGAGTTCCCGGCGGACTGCGCGGGGCTGGACCGTTGCGATGAACCGCTGGCAAACCCTCACGGATCTCGATCTCTCGCCCGACCTCCTGGATCGGCTCGCCGAGCACTGCGATGAGTTTCTCATTCATGCCGCCGATGTGGAAGGCATGTGCGGTGGAATCGATGCCGAGTTGGTGAAGCTCCTGGCGCAGTGGGACGGAAAGCCGGTGACCTACGCCGGTGGGGTGGCCACCATGGACGACGTGCGCCTGGTGGAGGAACTCAGCAGGGGACGGGTGCATGTGACGGTAGGCAGCGCGCTCGACTTGTTCGGAGGGTCGGGGGTGAGCTATCAGGAATTGTTAGAGTGGAATTCCGGGGCCCGCCCATGATGGCGGTCTGGCTGATCCTGGGCGCGGTCGCCCTTGTCGTGCTAATTGGCAGCCTGCACGCGCACAGAAGGAAGCGGCAGCGCGCAGAAGCGCGCAGGAGGCCTTTCACCGATGCACAGCGCGGGATTCTGCGGGCGCACGTTCCCCTTTATGGGCAGATGCCCGAGTTGCTCCGACCCGCGCTCGAGGGAGAAATCCAGGTGTTTCTTCACGAGATCTCCTTTGAGCCTTGCGGAGGGGTGGAGGAGGTGACCGAAACGATGCGGTTGGTCATCGCCTCCCAAGCTTGTCTTCTTCTGTTAGAGAGCGGCTACCCGGACTTCGGCAAGTTGCGAACGGTGCTGATTTATCCGGATGCCTTTGTGGTGAAGAGCGAATTCGAAATGGAGAGCATTCGCTTGGGCGAGAGCTGGCAAACCGGCAGTGTGGTGCTCTCGTGGCAGAGCGTGGTGCAGGGTTCCCGCAATCCGGAAGACGGGCTGAATATCGTGCTCCACGAGTTCGCTCACCAAATCGACCAGGTCGACGGGGTGGCGGACGGATTGCCGATCCTGAGACGGCGAGGGGATTACCGGGGCTGGGCGGAGGCCTTCGGGGGCTCCTTCGACCTCCTCTGCGAGCGGGTGAACCGGGGAGAACGCACCGTCCTCGATGACTACGGAGCGACCAATCCGGCCGAGTTTTTCGCGGTCGCGACCGAAACGTTCTTCGAGAAGCCGAAGCAGCTCAAGCGAGAGCACACGGAGGTCTATTCACAACTGCAGGGGTTTTATGGCCTCGATCCGCACAGTTGGATCTGAAAGTAAGACGGTAAACTATTGGTTATGAGGGATTTGCAGATCGCCCCTTGATTTAGTTAAGAATTCTTAATAAAATCAGGTCCGTTTTAGCCATGATCACTCTGAACAAGTCCTCCGAACCCGATCCCTTTACTGAGCCCCTTGCGCCGCTGCCTGCCTCGACCAAGGATATGCCTGAACTCTCAAACCTGCCCAAAGCGGTGAGGGCGGTGGCCCCTGCGATGGAGCCTGAGCGCTTCCTGCCGTCTGAGGACGAGATGGAAATCGCGGCGGTGGAGAGGCTGGAGCCGGAACGGGAACTAGCGGTCACGGAGTCCCGGCCTGCTCCGCGCTGGAAGTTCTGGAAGCGTCCGAGCAAGCGTGACCAGCAATTGGAGACCCTCCGCCAGGGAGCGTCCGAGATGGTGGGCCTGATGCGGTCGATCCGCGATCACCTGGAGGATGAGAGCGGGGCCCGCGAAGGTCTGCGTCGCTCGCTGAGTCCACTCCCGCTCGCGGTAGAGAGCCTGAAATCGATGAGCGAAAGCCAGGCCGACACCGGGCGGGTGCTGGGTGAGCTTCGGACCACGATTGAGCGGCGCGCCGAGAAGGACACCCTCGTCATCAAGTCGCTCAACCGGATCGGCAATACGATGTCGAACGTGGATGAGACCTTCAGCCTGATGGACCGGACGCTTTCGAGCATGGACCAATCCAACCGGCGGACCGCCACCACGATGGAGAAACTCGGTGAGCGGGTCACGGACTCGGGGCGCTTCATGAGTGAGACCTTTGCGCGCCTGCGCGATGCGGAACGGGAATTCACGGATCACGTGACCCGGAGTTCGCGCCGCAGCAATTTCGCCATGTTGGCGGTGTGCAGTATTCTGCTTCTCTCCATCTTCGCGGTCGGGTTCATGTTCAAGGAGAACCATGAGCTGTTGAGCGCGGTGCAGAACAACGGGGCTCTCGTGGTGCAGGTGCCGGTCACCGAAGCGCCGGCGGAGCGGGTAGCGATTTTTGAGGACCTCAATCAGGTCGACGACGGAATCGGAGAGCCGGATCGCGAAATCGTGAAGACGCCGGTGGAAGGTGACGATGAAGAGGAGCGGGAGCTGGTTGTGCCCGTGAATTCCGAGGAGGACCCCCTGCTCTCAGTCAACAAGCTGCCACGTCGCGAGTGAGTTTGGGATTTGCATGATGCGAATCGCTGCTAGAGGCTGGCTCCATGAGTGAGAAGTCGCTGATAGGGAAGACGGGCGTCGTATTTGGCGTGGCCAACAAGCGCAGCATCGCCTGGGCCATTGCGCAGGCGTGGGCTGAAGCTGGTGCGACCTTGATTTTCAACTACCAGGGCGACCGGCTGAAGGATAACCTGGAGCACCTGACGGGCACCTTCGGAGTGGATACCCCGATGTATCCGTGCGACGTCACCAGTGATGAGGAAATCGATGACTTCTTCTCGAAGGTGGCGAAGCATAGCCCGAAGATCGACATGGTATTGCACTCGCTGGCCTTCGCGCCGAGGGAAGCGTTGGAGGGAGATTTCCTGAGTACCACCCGGGAAGCCTATGCGATGGCTCACGACATCAGCGCCTACTCGCTGGTGGCCATTGCACAGCGCGCGGCACCCATGATGACGGAAGGGGGCAGCATTGTCGGGATGAGCTACCTGGGCGCAGAGAGAGTGGTGCCGCACTACAATGTGATGGGTGTGGCCAAGGCCAGCCTGGAAGCATCCACGCGCTACCTCGCCTATGACCTGGGTAAAAAGGCAATTCGCGTGAACTGCATCAGCGCTGGTCCGGTGCTGACTCTCGCAGCCCGGGGGATTTCCGGTTTTTCAAGGATGATGGCGCACTACGAGGAGAGGGCACCCCTCGGACGCTCCTGCACCAAGGAGGAACTGGGTGCGACCGGAGTCTTCCTTGCCGGGGAAGGGTCCGCGAGCATTACAGGTCAGGTTCTCTACGTCGATGGTGGCTATCAGATCATGGGAATGTAAGGGGAGGAATCCGCGGGCAGGAGCGGCGATTAGGATCGACGCCCAGTGGCAGGGTATGGAATCGTGGGTGGTCCGCGCTGATTGTTCGCCCTGCTTGAGCCCAGACACTTTTGTATAGCCGTGTGGTACTACGCCAAAGATGGTCAGCAGGCCGGTCCGATTGCACAGGATGAATTGCAGGGCTACTTTCGCGACAATCGACTGGCGCTCGACACCAACGTCTGGCGGGACGGGATGGCGCACTGGATGCCTGCCAACCAAGTGCCGGATTTGATGGCCGGGGTGTCGGGAGGGATGCTGACCCAGCCTGCAGCAGGGGCGGCGCCCTACATGCAGGTGCAGTCGCAGCCCACCAACTCGATGGCCCTCACGAGCATGATCCTGGGCCTCCTTGGGCTTTTCGTGGCGTGGATCTTCACCGCAATTCCGGCCGTGATTTGCGGGCACATTGCGCGGAAGGAGATCCGGACTTCCGGCGGATTGCAGACCGGCGACGGCATGGCGCTCACCGGATTGATCACGGGCTACCTCGTGATCGTCCTGACGGTCCTGATGGTGATTGGCTTCGTCATTTTCCTGTTCTTCGTCATGGATGCGGCCTCAAGTTCATCGGGACCGGTCTACAGCCCTACCCCGCCCCCGGCGCCCCCGCTCCCACCGGCACCAGCCATCCCGTAAGGGTTCCAGAGATGGATTGGTACTATTCAAAGGGCGGCAAGCAGGAGGGACCGGTGGATACCGAAGAACTCCGCGCGAAGATCGGAAGCTCGGAAGTGGCGCCCGTTGATTTGGTTTGGAGGGAAGGGATGGCGGCCTGGATGCCGGCTGGCGAGATTTCCGAGTTGGCCCTTGGTGGGGAATCCGGACCGGTATCAAGTGGGACTCTCGGGGCCGGGCCCGGGGTGGTAAGCCCCGTCCCGGAAACGCCCGAGGCACCTGGTAGCAACCTGATGACGGAGCAGCCGATGGCCGGCCTGCCCCTCATCATTGCGCCGCCGCCAACCTCCGGACTGGCGCTGGCGAGCATGATTTGCGGGATCGTTGCCATACCTCTTTGCTACGTCTGGGCCGTGGCGGGCATTCCGGCGGTGGTCTGTGGGCACTTGGCCCTGAAAGCGATCCGGAAGTCGCCGGAGCCTGTCGAGGGACGGGGGTTCGCGATCGCAGGGCTGGTGATGGGTTGGCTCGCGATCTTCTTCCAGCTCATGCTGGTAATCCTCGTCATCTGGGCGTCCGTGCGGGCTGTCGCCTGAACGGGGGGCGTCCGCCCGGGTGGGAACGCTACCCTGCTCAGCGAGAGAAGGGCGGCATGCACCGGGAGGCATATCTTTCTGGCCGTCCGGTTTTTCTGTTCGTATGGATGGAGCCTGCGCAAGAATGATGCAGGATGGGCGGGGGTCCTTGACCACGCTGTCACTAGCAAGTGAACTGAGAACACCAAGTCATGGAATGGTATTACGCGAAGCACGGCAAGCAGGAGGGGCCGGTAGACCTCGCCACCCTGCAGGGGATGTTGAACTCGGGCCAGGTGGCTCCCACCGACCTCGTCTGGCACGAGAGGATGGACGAGTGGACCGCAGCGCAGGAAGTGCCGGAATTGAATCCACAGCCGGTCCAACCGCTGGCTCCGACGATGGTCCCACCAGGGGGCACGCAGATTCCGCAGGCCGGAATTCCCCAAGTGGGGATGCAGCAGCCGATGCACGCGCCGGTCGCCCACCAGCACATTCCGAACTACCTGGTGCCCGCCATTCTGGTCACCATCTTTTGCTGCTGGCCCTTTGGGATTCCGGCCATCGTCTTCGCGGCGAAGGTTGATGGAATGGTCTCGCGAGGCGATATTGCAGGCGCGCTGGATTCATCCAACAAGGCAAAGACCTGGACCTGGGTCTCCTTCGGTTCCGGCCTGGTCTTCGTCGTGCTCTGGATCGGGTTGATGGTAGCCGGAGCAGGCATGTGAGGCGGCGCGTGGCAATGGTTTTGGCGCTTGGCGTCCTGGCCACGCTTGGGCTCGTTTACTTGTCGCAAAATGATCCTGAGGGAGGCGCTCTCTTTCCGCAATGTGTCTTCAAAAAGGTGACCGGGTTTCACTGTGCGGGCTGCGGTTCAACGCGGGCGGCCCACGCCATGATGCACTTCGATCTGGAGACCGCCTTTCGAAAGAATTCGCTCCTGGTGGTCACCTTTCCCCTGCTCCTGGTTGGCATCGTGATGGAGGGATCCGCCTGGCTGTGGGGGGAGCGTTACCGTGGTCCGCGGGTCCGCTTGCCAGCATTTTGGGCGTGGACCGTTCCAGTGGTGATCTTTGGATTCTGGATCCTGCGGAATGTGCCGGTGTGGCCGTTTGAATTGCTGGCCCCCAGGTAGTTCGACCGATCCCAAATCAGCGCGCCAACTGCTCCACATACTTGGCGAGGAGGTCAGCCTCGAGGTTCACGCGCTGCCCGACTTGGGCGGCAACCAGGTTGGTGGCCGCAATGGTGTGGGGCGTGATCCAAAACACCGCCGAGTGGTCGTTGAATTCGGCGATGGTGAGCGAGATGCCATCGACCGCGAGGGAACCCTTGGCGATGCAATAGCGACGGATGCCGGCGGGAAGAGAGACTTCGTAGCGGTGGTCCTGACCCTTGGGTGAGAGAGCGATAATCTCTCCGGTGTCATCGACGTGACCCTGGACAAAGTGGCCTCCGAGTCGTCCGTCGGCGGGAAGGGCGCGCTCGAGGTTGAGGAGGCGGCCGGCTTTCAAATCGCCAAGGGAAGTGACCTCGAGTGTCTGGGTGAGGACATCGAAGGACGCGGAGGCGTCGTCGCGCTCGGTCACGGTGAGACAGCAGCCATTGACCGCCACGGAATCTCCGGCGGCGAGTTCCCGGGCGAATGCCACCTCAAGTGTCAGGCGGGCCTGCTCGCCGCGGGACTCGAGACTTACCACGCGACCTGTTGCTTCGACTAGTCCGGTGAACATGGCCTGGCTGGAGGTTAGAGAAGCATGAAGGCCGCTCCAAGAAGGATGGTGGGGATGAGGGCCCCGACCACGAGTTTGAGGGGCGAGACGCCATTTTCGAAGTACTGGGCCAGGATGGCCTGTCCCGCGGGGTTGGGTGCATTGGCGATTACGGTGAGCCCGCCACCGGTGACCGCTCCGGCCACCACCGCGAATTTCGCAGTGGCCGCGAGGTCGGGAGCCTGTGACGCGAGATAGGTCACCGCGGCGTTGTCATTGAAGGCGGTGAGGATGGTGGCCCCGATCATGAGAAACCAGTCGTTGTCCACGGAGGTCAGGAGAAGTTCGATCCACCAGCCCTGGCAGCCGCCATGGACCACGAGGCCGGCGAGGAAGAAGCCGACCAGGAGGGGAGTACGCATCTTGACGTCGTTCTGGTGGTGTCCGGTCGCTTCCGTAAAGCCAGTCAGAAGCAGGAAGCCGACCAGGAAGAGAGGGGGATAGTGCGCCATGAAGACGGTCCAACCAAGGAAGACGATGTGAACCATCGTGATGGCGGGCGGAATCGCGTCTTCGCGTTCCTCCCAGCTGAGCGGCAGGTGCATGTCGCGCTGGGACACCGGAGGAGTCAACTTGGCGAATTCCTTCCTGAAGGCGAAGAAATAGAGGGTGTTGGCAACGAGGATTCCCAGGATGGCCTTCCAGCCAAAGTTCGCCAGCATGAAACCGAAATCCCAGTCCCAGGTGGAGGCCACCATGAGGACGGGCGGAGCGGCGAAGTGAGTGAGGGTGCCGCCCACCGAAATGTTGACGAATAGGAGGCCAAGGGTGGCGTAGGCAAATTTCGGACTGGGATTGAACTCGTAAAACTTCTTGCCGAGCAGGAGGGCCGCGATGGTCATGGCCGCGGGCTCGGTAATGGCGGAGCCCAACAGGGGAGTGAGGGTAAGGATCGAAAACCACCAGGCCGCCGGGGATCCTCCAAAGACCTGCGCCACGCGATTCACCACCTGCTCGGAGAGACGGATGATGGGTCGCGTCGCCGCGATCGCCATGACGATGATCACGAAGAGCGGTTCAGTGTAGCTCACATCGTGTCCGAGGTATTCCTGCACTTGGTTGATGCCGTGCATGAACCCTTCGCCGGCCTGGATGCCATGACACCAGACGATGGCGCCCCCGAGGGCGATGACCCAGATCCCAAAGACCGCTTCGACCTCGCCGAGGGTGTGGAGGAACCACCCGCGGAAGGAGACGTCGTCCCTGGCATCGTCGTGCGGTTTGTCGTGAGCGGTGCGCTTCTCGCGGATGATTTTTTCGCGATGATCCGTTTCGTGGCGGTGGGCCATCTCCTTGAAGACCCCGGTGAGGAAGGCGTGCAGGATCGCACAAGCAAAGATGATGGTGGCAATGAGATTGAAGTAATGCTGGGCGGTTGCCCGCTTCTTCAGCTTCTCCCAGAGGCTCGCCTCGGGATCGTCGCCGTTCGTGTGCCCGGCATCTTTGTAGACCGCAAGGGGAAGCGGGAACTCGGCATACTGATCCGAACGCAGTTCATACGTACCTCCTTTAGGGTAGGCAGGCTCCCCATCTCCGCCAGCAGCGAATAAACTCGGCATGACAGCGAGAAACAGGGCGGCTGTTAGGAGGAGAGCACGGACTGGATTCATCGTTGCGGGGGGACCTTAGTGGCGGCGGATGGGTGAGCAATGACAATTGGACCTCTTGCGCCTGCGAAGATGCGAGCTAGGCTGGGGCCGTGATCCGGATCGTGACAGGGACGCTGCTGGCCTGCCTTTGCGCGGGTCTGTGCTCGTGTAGTCGACTCCAGCGCCTGGCGGCCGGGAAGCTGCAGCCCACCCTGACTCCGCCACCAGTTCCGGCGCAATTTCGAGCAGGGGGAGGGGGATCCTCGGGTCTCGTGACGAGAGTGACCCTCGGAGAAGCGCCTCAGCCAGTCACTGCCGACAACATCGGGAGATTGCGCTCGCGGGAGGCGGACTTGGTGTGGACCGATCCAGACAACCCGGAGGCGGGGATGGAGGGAATGGAGGAAGTGATGGCCAAGAGCGCGAGCCGGGGACCGTGGCTGATCAGCTACTCGGAAGCGCGTCGCGCGGCCATGCGCCAAGGCAAGCCGATCCTCGTCTGGTTCACCGACACGGCCCGCAGTCCGCTGTGCCGGATCTTGAGCGCGGAAGTCTTTTCCAAGAATGATTTCGGCACCTGGGCGGAGACCGAAGTGGTGCGTCTGCGGCTCGATTTCAACGTGAAGGGCGTGAGCAAGGGGCCCAATCATTCAGCAATGGACGACCAGATTCGGAAGGAGAACTACCTCGAGACCTTGAAGAAGCGCTACAAGGTGCTCGGTCTTCCCATGGTGCTCTTGATGGCGCCGGATGGGACTGTCACCGCGCGCTACCGGGGCTACGATAGAAGTTACTTCAACTTCTACCTCTCCCGGTTGAAAATCGATACGGAGGCGACCCGCCGGCATCATGAGAAGTGGAAGGACAAGATGAAGAGGCGGAACTATCGCGAGTGGGAGGATACCAAGGGGCGAACCGTCTTCGCGAAGCTGGCCCGCTACTCCGGAGGCGAGATGATCCTGGTGGAACCGGATGGCAAGCTCCTGAAGGCCAAGCTCGAGAATCTCTCCAGCGCGGACCGGGCCTGGATCCAGGCGGAGAAGGCGAAGAGGGAGCAGTAGGGAGACGTGAGGCGAATCTGGACGGTTCCGACAAATTCGACGGTCCGAATTCCGATCAGATTTCAGGGCGGAGACCCCAGGGTTCGGGACGAATCCCGTTGGATTCTGCTCCTTGGCGCACTGGAAATTGGATTGTGGTGCTGGCTCAGCGCCGGGTTTGACCTCCGCACTTCGCGGGCATAGTCTCCGCCCTCGCCCCTCTCATAGGTATGGAAGACGTCATCATCATCGGGACCGGCTGCGCCGGGTGGACTGCTGCAATTTACACCGGCCGGGCCAACTTGAACCCCCTCGTGCTTGCCGGAGATCAGCCGGGAGGACAGCTCACGACCACCAGTGAGGTGGAGAATTACCCCGGCTTTCCCGAGGGAGTGGACGGGTCCACCCTCATGTTCGGCATGCAGCAGCAGGCGGAGAAGTTCGGTGCGCGCATCGAATACAAGACCGTGGAGAAAGTGGAGAAGCGGGAGGACGGCACCTTTGCCCTGACCTGCGGGGCGGAGGTCATCGAAGCCAAGACCGTGATCGTGGCGACCGGGGCCTCGGCCCGTCTCCTTGGATTGCCCAACGAGCAGGAACTCTATGGCAAGGGTGGCCTGACCTCTTGCGCTACCTGCGACGGTGCCTTCTATCGGGACATGCCGGTGGTGGTGGTCGGGGGAGGAGATTCCGCCTGCGAGGAGGCCACTTTCCTGACCCGCTTTGCCAGCAAGATCTACCTCCTGCACCGCCGCGATGAACTCCGCGCCTCCAAGATCATGGCTGAGCGTGCGCTGAACCACGAGAAGATCGAGCCGATCTGGAATAGTGAGCTGACCGCTTATCACCCCGGAGAGGACGGGAAAATGGCATCGGTGACCGTGCGAAACCGCGGAACCGGAGTGGAATCGCCGCTCGAAGTGAAAGGGGTCTTCATCGCGATCGGGCACGTGCCGAATAGTGGATTTGTGAACGGATTGGCCGATCTCGACGAAAATGGTTACATCCTGCAGGTGCCCGGAAGGACTGCCACGAAAACCGAGGGCCTGTATGCTGCGGGAGACGTTGCGGACCACTTTTACCGCCAAGCCGTCACTGCCGCAGGACAGGGCTGTGCCGCCGCTCTGGAGGCCGAGCGCTACCTGGCGGATCTGGAAGGTTAGGAACTCTGCGGAAAAGCCCTTGGAATCTCGCATGGAAAAGCCGAAGTCCCGGCCTACGAGCTGCACCCCCCCCTTTGTGAATATCCCCCGAAAGTGGTGACAGGAATCTTGCCGGGCGGCATTATTCACACAGACGCGTTGATATGACAGAACTGCTGATCGAACCGGCCCGGAGTACAGGATGTCCGGACCTGAATGGTTTGTCCGAGGTGATTGATGCCGCTACGGCGGGTCAGCGCTCTCCGGTCGACGACATCCTTGATGCAGAGATTGTCGATGAGGAGCCTTATATGCGCACCCTCTGCAGTGGATTGGGAATGCAGTGGCTGAGCGAGATTCCACCACCGGAGGAGCCCCTCCCGCTGCGTGAGGTTTGCGGTCCCAAGGTTGCCCTGCGACATCGCATCCTCCCGGTGGAATTCGAAGGGAGCGAAGAAACGGGAACGCGGCGCCTCGTGATCGCGACCTATGATCCCTTCAACATCGCCGCGCGGCAAGCTGCAGTGCAGGCCGTGGATCTGCCCATCATGTGGCGGATGGCTTCGCGGCGGCGGGTGCACGACGCCCTGCGGCGCCTTTATGGGGTAGGGGCAGATACCTTTGAGCAAATCCTGGAGGGTCGCGATCTCGATTACGACAACCTCGAGAAGGCGGATGAGGCCAATGTCATCGACGAGGACGAGGACGAAGAGGCCAGCGTGGTGAAGTTCGTGAATCAGATCATCCGGGAAGCGCTCGATCAGCGGGCAACGGATATTCACGTCGAGCCTCTCTCCGAAAACCTGCGCATCCGCTACCGGGTGGATGGGGTGCTGGTGGACATCGCGGTGCCGGAGAACATCAAGGCGCTGCAGAGTTCGGTGATCGCGCGTCTCAAGATCATGTCGCGCCTCGACATCGCGGAACGCCGCCTCCCGCAGGACGGCCGGATCAACCTCTCCTTCGAAGGAAACGCGATCGACGTTCGGGTTGCCACCGTGCCCACCGTCGAAGGAGAGAGCGTCAGCCTGCGTCTCCTCAACCAGCAGCGTTTCAATATCGAGATGCTCTCGATGGAGGACTCGATCCTCGATAAGATCCAGCGCCTTCTCAAGCTTGCCAACGGGATCATCCTGGTGACCGGGCCGACCGGTTCGGGCAAGTCGACCAGTCTCTACTCTTTCCTGTCCGCGGTGAATTCACCGGAGACGCGCATCGTGACGATCGAGGATCCGGTGGAGAACAAGCTCAATGGCGTGATGCAGATCGCGGTGAAATCCGAGATCGGGCTGACCTTTGCGACTGGCCTGCGCTCTATTCTGCGAGCGGACCCCGACATCGTGATGATTGGTGAGATTCGTGACCTGGAGACGGCGGAAATTGCGATCCGTGCGTCGCTCACCGGCCACTTGGTGTTCAGCACCCTGCACACCAACGATGCCCTCGGCGGGATCAGCCGCCTGGTAGACATGGGGGTGGAGCCCTTCCTGCTCTCGGCCGCCGTGCGAGCCTTCCTCGCCCAGCGCCTGGTACGCCGGTTGTGCATGAATTGCCGGCGTTCAATTTCGCTTACCGATGAAGAGAAGCGTGAGTTCGGAATCCCCGCAGACATCCCGGGGACGGTCTACGAGGCGGTGGGCTGCGATCACTGCCGCAACACCGGCTTTTCCGGTCGACTCGCGATCTTCGAGATCGTTCTGCTGACGACGCCGATGCAGGACATGATTGCCCACAGTGCGCGCGCGAACGACGTCAAGGCTCTCGCGGTCGAGGAGGGTTACCTGCCGATGCGCGAATATGGATGGCATAAAGTCATGCAGGGAGAAACGACCATTGAAGAGGTGATTTCCGTAACAAGATCCGACTTGGGCGGGGTATAGGAGAGCGCAAATCTAAAGCAGGACCATGCCAGTATTTACCTACAAGGCCATTTCGGATGGCTCCGTCACGACCGGCGAGCTTGATGCGAGTGACCGCCGCGAGGCGTTGCGCATGCTCGATCGGCAGGGTCTCCAGCCGGTGAAACTCACTGAGTCCAGTGCTTCCAAGAGCAAGGCTCCCCCTCCGAACAAGGGCACCAAGGCGGGGAACCCCAAGCCCGGCACGCCTGCGGCCGTGGCAGCCGCTGCTGCGGATCCGAAAGAGATTCCGGAAGGACCGATTAAGTTGAAGCGCGCCGAGGTGGTCCTCTTCACCGAAGAGTTGAGCGATATGCTCGCGGCCGGCCTGCAATTGGAACCGGCGCTGCGCTCGATGGAGAATCGCCAGGAGCTCGGCAGTCTCAAGATAGTCTCTGTCAAGCTGCGCCAGATCGTGCGGGACGGGAACAGCTTCTCGAATGCGCTGCGCCGGGTGAGCCCCAGCTTTGGGCCGCTCTACTGTTCGCTCGCTGCGGCCGGGGAGGCCAGTGGCGCGCTCGACACCATTCTTCAGCGTCAGGCCCACTACCTCAAAACGCTCCAGGATCTCCAGGCCCGCGTCACGCTGGCCCTGATCTATCCCGCCTTCCTGCTGCTCTCCGGGGTGTTCGTCTCGATCATTTTTGTGACCAAGCTCATCCCGCAGCTCACCACTCTCCTGGAGACCACCCCGGGTGCCAAGATGCCCATGGGAGCGGTCGTCCTCATCGCGATCAGTGGCTTCATCACCAAGTGGTGGGCCGTGATGCTGCTGCTCATTGCCGCGGTTGGAGTGCTCTTCAAGGCTTGGAAGGATTCGGAAGCGAACAGACCCCAGTGGGACCGAGGCAAACTCAAATTGCCTCTCTACGGCCGCGTGGTGGAGCAGCGCTTCTTTGTGCAGTTCCTCGAAACCATGTCCAACCTCGTGGCCAACGGGCTTCCTCTTCTGCGCTCGTTGGAATTGACCCGCGACGCGACCCAGAACCTTCACTTGAGAGCGCACCTCGATGACATGATCGTGATGGTCGGAGACGGCCGGGCGCTCTCAAGAGCGATGGTTCGGTCCGGCGTCTTTCCCTTGCTCCTCATCGATATAGTCTCGGTGGGTGAGCAGACCGGAAGGATCGACCTGGCTCTGCAGCGCGCCGCAACGCGCTATGACAAGGAACTTGACACCGCCTTGCAGCGCATCATGGCACTGATCATGCCCGCGATCCTGGTCGTGATGGCGGTGCTGATTGGCACGATGGCTTATCTCATGATCACCGCGATCTTCCAGACGATCTCGAGCTTGAGTGGGCAGTAGGCGGAGCAACAAGTCCACTGGATACGCGAACCCGGGGATCCCGCGCTACCCTCCGACGGTCTAGGCGTCCTCTTCCTCAGAGATCACGATTCTCGGGAAGACGGGTTTCTGTTTTCCAATCTGGTGGCCGATGGGAAGTAATCCCCAAGCGAGGGCATCCGCCGTTGCGGGCACGAGATCCTGAGCACGGAGTTGGCTGAGGATTTTGCGCGCCGCCTCCGGGAGGACGGGAGAGAGGAGCACGCCCAGATGGGCACAGGACTCGCAGAGGTGATGGAGAATCGCTACCACGCGGTCAGCCTGGCCTTCGTCCTTTTTCAGTTCGAAGGGCTTGTTGTTCTCAATGAATTGATTGCAGTGCACGACGTGGGCGTTGATCGCTTTGAGAGCGCCCGCGACATCGTATTGGTCCATCGCAGTGAAGTAAGCTGCCTTCGTTTTCTCGAGAGAGCCCTGCACTGCCAGGCAGTCATCGTCGGTATAAGCTGTCTCGCGCAGCTCTCCGCCGATGAACCGCTTGGTCATGTTCAGCGAGCGATTGAGAAGATTGCCAAGGTCGTTGGCGAGTTCGGTGTTATAGAGCATGATGAGACGCGTGGCATCGAAGGTGCTGTCCTTGCCTGTGACGATGTCGCGCACGAGATAGTAACGAACCGCGTCCACGCCAAATTCGTCAGCCAACACGGAAGGATCCACCACGTTCCCGAGAGACTTGGACATCTTCTCCTCTCCCTCCTTCTTCTTGACGTTCCACCAGCCATGGACGAGGAGGGTGGGCATTTGCTCCTCGCTGAACCCCATGGCATGGAGCATGCAGGGCCAGTAGATGGAGTGGGCGGGGACCAGGATGTCCTTGCCGATGACATGCGCGTGGGCAGGCCAGAGGGTCTCAAAGTCGGGGAGGTCGGCTCCCTCGTCCTTCCGGTAGCCCGCGAAGGAGATGTAGTTGATGAGGGCGTCGAACCAGACGTAAGTCACGAAGTCGGGGTCGAAGGGAATCTCGATGCCCCAGTTCAGGCGTTCCTTGGGACGGGAAATGCAGAGATCGGTTTTTTCGGCCCGCTCAATGGCATTGAGGACTTCGGTGCGCCGGAACTCAGGAACGATCCCGAACTTGCCGGAGGAGACAACTTCCTTCAGCCATTCGGCGTGGTCGGAGAGCTTGAAGTACCAGTTCTCTTCCTCCAACTCGACGACCTCGCCCCACTCGGAGCCGAACTCGCCCGCCTCATTGCGATCCTTTTCGGTGAGATACTGTTCCTGCCGTATCGAGTAGAACCCGCGGTAGGCCTTCTTGTAGAGCTGCCCCTCGTCGTGGAGGGTGCTGAGGATGCGCTGCACGCATTGCTTGTGGCGCTCGTCGGTGGTCTCGGCCCAGCCGTCATACCTCAGGCCCAACTTTTCCCAGAGGGCGATGAACTTCTTGGTGTTGCGCTTGGCAAGGGTGGCCACATTCACGCCTTCCTGGTCGGCGGTCTGCTGCATCTTCTGGCCGTGCTGGTCGACGCCGGTGAGGTAATACACCTGGTCTCCTCGCAGACGACGGTAGCGTGCGATCACATCGGCCAGAACTTTTTCGTAGGCGTGTCCGATGTGGGGTGGGCCATTCGGATAGTCGATGGCGGTCGTGATGAAAAACTTGTTACTCATGAAGAGGAGCCAAATAACGAGACGCCCAAATATGCGAGCGGCCCGGTGCTGCTGTGACTGACAGCGGCGAACGAATAACTGATAAAACTCCGGTTGGCCAGCGCGCTCACTGGTCGTCGGAGCGAGGCTCTTCCTTCACGATCCTGCCACCCAGAGAGAGGATGCGTGCGCGGCCCTTGGCGTCCTCGGCCTGCACAATCTGTCCGTCCTGCATGTACATCTGGGAGAGGGCGGTCCAGGCCAGCAGATCGTTCGGGCGCAAGGTGGTGGCTTGCAGGCCGCAGCCGATTGCTTCCTTGATCTCGCCGGTCTTGAGCAGAGTCATCCCCAAGGCGTGCCAGCCGTCGAAGAAGTCGGGATCGATCTCGACGCTACGCCGATAGGCCACCACCGCTTGCTCGAGCTCGCCGGTCGCGAGATGAGCGTTCCCCTGGTCGAATTCTTCGGTGCTGTCTGTGGATTCAGCCATGGGCCAAGGCGCCTACTCGGTCTCGGGAAGCGTGAGATCGGCCTTGGCGGCGCGCTGCGCAAACCAGTTGTCGAGGACGAAACTCTGGTTGCGGGTCCGAGCTCTTTCGAGCTGAATATCGATGTCCGACTCAAGAGTCGGATTGGCGAAGACTTCCCGCTTGTCGACGAAGACGAAAATCGAGCGGTTGATGCCGAGATTCTCGTCCTCTTCGGTGAAGACTTCGGAGAGGGCGCCCGGGTTGGTCTTGATGCAGAGTTCAAATTCGGTTTGAGCCGCCCCTGAAATCTGTTCTCTGGGGCGGGTGACATCCTTGCGCCCGATGGGCTTGAGCTCGAGTTTCTCGGTGGCGTCGTCGAAGTTCTTTCCGTCCTTGAGGGCTTCCGCGAGCGCGGCGTGCTTCTCCTTCGCCGCTTCCTTCATCGCATTCGTGCCTCGCTCCTTGATGATGTCGAGGCGCACTTCAGTGAGGGCCTCTTCGTAGCTAAGTTCCTTCGGATCAATAACCTCAACGAGGCGGAAGAGGAGCCATTGGTCATTGCCCATGCGATTGACGTCAGCAGGTTCGCCAAGCTCGCGCTCAAAGATAACGTCGGCACCGGTCTTGCCACGCTTGTCGAGCAGGGTCCCGTTGAGTTCGGCCGGGAGGGCTTCCTTTTCCACCAGTTCGGTGACTTTCACTTCGAATCCAAGCTTGGCCGCCAGTAGCGCCAAGTCAGCTTCCGGATCTTCGTAAAGTCTGTCCCATAGTTGGTCGAATTTGACACCGAGTGCGACGACCGCAGCCTGGCGCTCGTCCGGGGTCAGAGCGGTGTCCTTGGGCGTAGGGGGCAAAGGCTTGAAGACATCGGGCCCGATGGCCTTGGTGACATCCGGCTTGGTGACATCCGGTTCGGTGGCTTCCGGTTCGGTGGTTTCCGGTTCGGTGGTTTCCGGTTCGGTGGTTTCCGGTTCGGTGGTTTCCGGTTCGGTGGCTTCCGGTTCGGTGGCTTCCGGCTTGGTGGCTTCCGGTTCGGTGGTTTCCGGTTCGGTGGTTTCCGGTTCGGTGGTTTGGGGCTCGCAGGCTATGGGCTCGGGCTCGCTAGCTTCGGGCTTGTTGTCCTCGCCTTCCTTGGGCTTGTTCTTGCCCTTCTTGATCTTCTCCAGCGCCACGTAGTCCGGGCGAGCCAGGATGTAGGAGAGCTTGCGCCTGGACTTGGACATGTAATTGCCCTTGTTCTCTTCCCACCTGGTCTTGATGTCCACCTCGCTGGGGTCCTGAGCGAGCTCGTACTTGGTGAGGGGGAAGGTGACGAGCTTGTAGCTGACCCGCTGGGTAGTGGCGAGGTAGTCGCTGAGGACGGCTTCGCGTGCTTCCCCGACGCCCGCACCGAGGATCTCTTCCAACTTCTGAAGCGCGATAATCTCTCCCATCACTTCGTTGAGGTCTTTGAGCGTCATGCCCAGGGGCTGGAGCTCATCCTCCTCGAATTCCAGGTAGGCCATTTCGTTGAAGGCGCCGCCCTCCCAGAAAATGGTTTCCTTGAGGAAGGTCTCGATCTCGGCCGTCGACGCGTAGACGCCAAATTCCTTCATCGCCTGCTGAAGACTGATCCGGTTGACGAGGTAGGAGATCTGCTGCTCCGAGCCGAATACGAAGCCCGAGTAGGTCACCACGCCCATGCGCCGCAGGTAGGGATCGATGGCCTGGTACTTCGGTCCGAATCCTTCCGCGAGCCTCCGCAGCATGCGGCCCGGACTCACGGAGAGCCGGGTGAACTCCTGCTGGGTGAAGCCCCGGCCGTGTGCGTGGATCACCTTGGGGCCGGAAAGGAGACTCTGGCTCGAGCTGCCGAAGAAGACCAGACCGACAAAGAGGAGAATGAGGACCACGAACATGAGGCCCGTGTATTTTCGAAAGGTCGCGAGCATGGGAATAAGTAGGTCTGGGTTCCTGGACGATCGCCTGGAAGGACGCGTAGTAAAGCAGGGAAGTCCGGAGCTTCAAGCGGGATTAGGTCTTCGCAGAAGGGGACCGCGCAAAAACTGCGATGGTGCCAGCCAAGGGACGAGCGATGAGTGTCCGAGGGAGCTGGGCTAACCCTGAGGATCTGGGTACAAAAGTAGAGGAGGGCTTGCGCCCCCCTCTACGGAGTCCATCAACCTCAACACACTTTACAGCGATGCGAAGCTGACAACTGCTGTTCACCCTTACATGAAAGCTACAACTTTCGTTGTGGCTTTCACTGAAGTAGACCGCTAAAGGTCGAAACTGTTCGATGAATACTGTAATTTTTTCCGCTATTTCTATAAATCATTGAAGTTCAGTTATCTAGACTTCTCAAAACTTGTTAACATCCACTCACATTGGGTATTTTTGGCAGTTTTGGGGCGAAAATCGCGAGTTGCACCCGTTTGGCGGAGGGATAGCGTGCGGCATGAGACTGGCATTTGCCTGCACCTTGGCGGCGTTGTGTTGGGGACCCCTTCGGATGGGAGGGCAGGCCGCGGAGGAGGCTCCGCGGGCGGGGAAACTGAATCGACTGGCACAGTCGAAATCGCCCTATCTGCTGCAACACGCCGATAATCCGGTCGATTGGTATCCCTGGGGCGAGGAGGCTTTCGCGAAGGCGCGCAAGGAGAACAAACCGATTCTCCTGAGCGTGGGCTATTCCACCTGCCACTGGTGCCACGTGATGGAGCGGGAATCGTTCGAGAACGAGGAGGTCGCGGCCTTCCTCAACGAGCATTTCGTGAGCATCAAGCTGGATCGCGAGGAGCGCCCCGATGTTGACCGGGTATACATGACCTCCTTCCAGGCCATGTTTGGCGAGGGTGGGGGCTGGCCCCTCAACATGTTTCTCACCCCGGACCTGAAGCCCTTCTACGGAGGTACCTATTTCCCGCCGGAAGATCGCGGGGGGCGGCCTGGATTTCTCACTGCGTTGACGCAGCTGAACACGATCTGGCGGAAGAATCCGGACGAGGTCCTGAAGTCGGCGAACGACATTCATAAACGGCTCTCGGAGGTGATTCGGGAGTCTCAGAAGCTGACCGAGGGCGCGAAGCTGAGCAAAGAACTTCTGGTTGGGGTCCCCGAGAAGTTCCTGGAGGGAGCGGACAAGGCGAACGGAGGCTGGGGCAGGGCTCAGAAATTCCCACAGCCCTCGCACCTGCGCTTCCTGATGCGTAGCGGAGGAAAAGGGCGGGAGTTCGCCCTGATGACCTGCCGCAAAATGATGGAGGGGGGCATCCACGATCACATTGGAGGCGGCTTCCACCGTTACACCGTGGATCCAGTCTGGCTGGTCCCGCACTTCGAGAAAATGCTCTACGACCAGGCCCAATTGCTCGATGTCTATGTGGAGGCCTGGTTGCACACCAAGAATCCCGAGTTTCGCCAGGCAGCAGTGGGGATCGCGGAGTACGTGCTGGACCAATTGCGGCACAAAGAGGGTGGGTTTTTCAGTGCCCAGGACGCGCAAAGTGAGGACAAGGAAGGCAAGTATTGGTGCTGGACGGAGAAGGAGTTGAAGGCGGTGCTGTCGGAAGGTCAGTTCAAGGTGGCCAAGCGCTGGTTTGGATTCACGGGACCGGGGAACTTCATCGATCACAGCGATCCCGAGCATCTCAAGGATCAGAACGTGCTCTTCCTGGCCGATCCGCGCGGGGAATGGAGTGCGGCGGAGAAGAAGGAACTCGCCGGGGCGATTGCAAAGATGCGGGAAGTGCGGCGCAAGCGGGTTCCCCCGGCGACCGATGACAAGATCCTGGCCTCGTGGAACGGGCTCATGATCGCAGCGCTGGCCCGCGCGGGGAGGTTTCTTGACGAGCCCCGATATCTTGCCGCCGCCAAGAAGGCGCTCTCCTTCGTGCAAGCCAAGTTGTGGGACGCTCCGAGCAAGACGCTTCATCACCGCTGGCGAGACAACAACGTTGTCAAGAGTCAACAGGCCGAGAGCTACCTCTACCTCATCCGTGGATCGCGGGTCCTCTACGAGGCCACCCTGGACAAGTCTTGCCTCACCTTCGCGATTGATTTGGCCAACAAGGCGCGCACGCTCTTTTACGATGAGGTGAACGGAAGTTTCTTTGATGGAGAAACGCGGGATGATCTCGTCATCCGGATCAAGGACGACTTCGATTCGGCCACCCCGACGCCGAGTTCGGTGGGCCGATTGGAGTTTGCCATCCTGGCGGAGATGACGGGCAAGGAGGAGTTTCGCGAGGTGGCGGAGAAGTCCCTGCGGTCGGCAGTTCCGGTCTTGGAGAAGAATCCGACCGCGCTGGCGGAGACCTTGCGAGCCGTTGAGTTTTTCGTTTCGAAGCCCGCCCGGCTGGTGATCGTTGGTGGGACGACCGCGGAAGAGTTCCTCAAAGTGGCCTGGAGCGGGCTGCGCAACAACCTGGTGGTGATGAGTTCAGATGGTCCGGTCTCTGAATTCACCGCGAGTCTTACCGAGAAGGAGAAGGGCCAAACCACCGCTTACTACTGTATCGGAAAGACCTGCCGCCTGCCGGAGACCGATCCCAAGAAGCTCAGCGCCTGGTTGCAGGAGGATCCTGACGCCCCAACCGGGGATAACACCGGCGCCACGGAGGGAGCCACGGACGGCGAAGCGGGTGACGGCGCAGAAGGGGCGAAGGCCGGGGCTGCGAAGGACGGGAAGGCTGCTCTCGAGGGAGCGACCGGGGTCGCGAAGTAGTTCTGCACTCGCGCCTTGCTACCTCCTTACTCCCGCTCTTGACTAGGCCCGTGGCGGGGAAACGGCTGAGCATTGCCGAGTATGCGATGGCGCTTGCCCACGTGGCATCACTGCGATCGGAGGATCCCTATCGCAAGGTGGGGGCGGCAGCTCTCGACGCGGACAACCGGGTGATCGGAACTGCCTACAACGGACTGGCTCCCGGCTACGACCCTCCCGCGGGATTCTGGGATGATCGGGACGCGCGCCAGAAATTCATGCTGCACGCCGAGATCAACCTCTGCAGCCTCTTCCGGCGGGGGGAGGCCAAACTGGTGGCCACCACCACCATGCCCTGCACCTCGTGCATGCAGACCCTTTGCTCGTATGGGATCGAGGAGATCTACTACCGCGACATCTACCACAAGTCAGACGCCCCAGAAATTGCCGAGCTTTACGGCATTCGGCTTGAGCGGGTGGAGCACTACCCCTTGAGTGAATTCGTCGAATAGGTGGAGCGCTAGGAAGGAACCGGCTACTCCTTTTTTTCGACGCCGCCGTAGAAGCTCTTCACGTAGCCGTACTCAATCATGGTGTCCTCCCAGGGAGCGAGGATTTTGGCGGTTCGGAAGATCCGGCGTGCACTGGCGCGCCAGCGCTCAGCGTCGGCCTCCTTCTTATCGAAGTAGGCCAGCGCGGAGTTTGCGTAGTAGTAGAAGGGGTTGTCGTCGAGGTAGTCGTACTTCTCCGCCAGCTTGCGGGCCTCGTCCTCGCGGTCGATCTTGAGTTTGCAGAGCATGTATTTGAACTCGATGAGGCGGATCATCGAGACATTCTTCGGTTCGATTTCAGGCAGCATCTTCTCAATCCGGTCGTGGCAGTCCTGCCACTGGCCGGTGACGAAGTCCATTTCGGCGATGTTGAAGAGAATATTCACGACCGGGCGCATGCGGCGCAGACGGGCATCGCCGCGCACGTCTTCCAAGTCTTTGAGATACTGCTTCTGAAGTGCGAGGGCCTTCTCAAAGGCAATGCGCGCCTTGCGGAAACTTCGGAACTCGACGTGACAGGCGCCCAGGAGGTTGAGGGCAGCCGGCCCTTGATCGAAAATCTTCTCGGCCTCCGCGACTTCGTTGAGCGACTCGATGATGCGCTTCTGGTTGAAGAGCCGCGAAGCCTCGTAAATGTGATTGTTGTACTCGGTCCGGAGGGTCGCATCGAGGTTCTCGAAGGCCATTTGCCAATCGGGGACCACTTTGTCCTCGTCGTCTTGGGCCGTGAGCAGGGAGCTGAGGCCCAAGGTGGCGGCCACGATGATCGGGAAGGGGCGGATGTGCTTCATGGTGAATAGCTTGATACGTCGTACTAGCGCAGGTTGCGCGGGATCACAAGTCAAGATCAGCATCCGTATAGACCGTGGGACCTGATAAACCGTTCAACTTTTGGTTCGAGCCAGTCCGAACGAAGAGATATCGGGGTCTGATCGCGGATGGCGGTGGCGGAAGCTGGATGGGCGCCGTGAATGAAGTGGGAGCGGAATCCGGGCTGGAGCTGGTGCGAATTTTCGCGGTCGTGCACGATCATTTCAACGAGGTCGGCGAGATGATCGGGGCGGGCCCAGCTCTGGATGACGGACCACTGGTCGGAGCCCATGAGCCAGAAAAGGCGGGCCTCCGGGTAGACTTCCTTCATCGCTTCCGCCGTGACCCAGGAATAGGAGGGAGGGGGCAGGAGCATCTCGATCTCGCTTACCACCGCCCAGGGGTGATCCGCCAAGGCGAGGTGGAGCATCTCAAGGCGGTCATCCTCCGAAGCAAGAGTGCCGTCCTCCTTGTGGGGTGACTGGCGACAGGGAATAAAGATGATCCGGTCCAGGTTGAGAGCCTCGAGGGCGTTCCGCGCAACCCGGAGGTGTCCGCAGTGCACCGGGTCAAAGGTTCCCCCAAAAAGAGCAATGCGCAGTGGCTGGGACATGGTCGAATGGGGTCAGGAACCAGAGCGCCGTTCAATTTCGATATCGCCCAGGACCTGGTCCTGCCAGATGACGAATTGGTTCAATTTCATCAGTTCCAGGACGGCGAGGAAGGTCACGATCACTTCAGTCTTGGTGGAGGCGGAAGCAAAAAGCGACTTGAAGCTCATGCTCTGTCCCGGACTGAGGGTGGTCAGCAACAGGTCCATCTTATCGGAAACGGTGAAGCGATCATCAATAATGTCACCGAAGTCGTGAGCCTCTTCGAAGCGCTTGAGGACACCTTGGAAGGCGCGGATGAGGTCGAAGATGGAAATCTCGGCCAGGGGGGCGCTCTCGGGGTCCACTACTTCAGGTTTCTCCGGAGTGTGGGCAAAAAGATCCTCCTGGCGCCGGGCCTTCTGCGCGAGGGTCCCGGCGGCATCCTTGAATTTCTTGTACTCGATGAGCTGGCGGATGAGTTCCCAGCGGGGATCACCCTCCTCCGCATCCTCCTCCGGCGGTTGCTCGCTACGCGGGAGGAGCGCCCGACTCTTGATGTACATGAGCTTCGCGGCCATGACGATGAACTCCGAAGCAAGGTCGATGTTCAGCAGGTTGAAGCTCTCCATGTACTTCAGGTAGTGCTTGGTGATGCGCTCGATCGAGATGTCGCAGATGTCGATTTCGTCCTTCGAAATCAAATAGAGGAGGAGATCGAGGGGTCCTTCAAAGATATCGAGTCGGACTTTGTAGTGATCCACGTCCACGTGCGGTTGCATAGGGCAGGGCACGGACCGGCGCGAGGCAAAAGGGGCAGAGTGCTCGAAGCTTGTCCGCAGGCGGCCGCGAATTGGGGAAGAGGACAATAGAGGTTGGCAAGAGGGAAACCTCGGGCTACGGATCTGCTTTCGAACAATTCCCCTCGATGAAGATCAGCCAAGAGAAGCTTGACGAATTTCAGGCCCGCATGAGCAACTGGGTGGCGAGCCAAGGGTTCATCTTTCAGCTTACCCATGGGGGTGGGGTGAAAGGAGCGCACTCCACCTTGTTCCTGTGGATGGGGCGCATGGCGGTGCGTCTTCTCATCCTGATTGCGGTTGCGGCCGTCATTTTCTGGGGATATCTCATCAAACGAGTCGATTTCGGTTGGTTCCGGTCGGAGCTCAACGTGAGCATCGCCGATGCGCTGGGAGCGGATGATGCCACCGCAGGAGGCATCGATCGCTCGCGCGGGCATCTCGAGATTTCACAGATGGAGCTGGCAGGAGGCGAGGAATCCTTCTTCGAGACTGCGGAGATTCGTGGCTTGCGGACCAGGATGGGGCTCTTTGACGGAGTGCTCACCGATTGGAACGGCGAGACCATCACGATCACGAAACTCGATATCGGAATCAGGGCCGGAGCCGAGGAGAACGAACTGGGCACCAGAACTTACCAGCGGCTCTTCCAGGAGAGTGACAAGTTCAAGTTCTCCCGTCTCGATATTACGGATGCCACGATCCGGTGGGGCTATTCGCCAGTCACGAGGGGTTTCATCAAGAACGCGGAGATCCGGGCCCGTCGAAAGGATGGAGGATGGCACTTGGAGGTGACAGGTGGTCTCTTCCGTCAGAACTGGCTCCAGGATCTGGAGATCGTGCGGATGGAGATCGCTGTCCTGCCGGATGGAATCGAAATCCGCGAGGCGAAGTTCAAGCGAGGGCAGGGAGAAGTGAACCTAACGGCCCGGCTTGAAGGTCCCGCCACACATCCCACCTTAAAGGGATCCGGTTCCATGCGTGCGGTCTCGATCGATGCTTGCGTGGGTGCCGAGGTGCGGGAGTTTGTCGGGGGGGAAATTTCGGGCACCTTCGAGCTGGGTGGATCTCCCTACGCTTCGGGAGGCGTCACCGTGACGGCGGAACTGACGCTGGAGGCAGAGGACCAGATCGAGCTGCTGGACCGACCGAACCTGTTCAAGGCGATTTCGGTGGTCGACCGACATCGCAGTTACAAGACCGTTCGCTTCCGGACGGGCAGGTTCAAATTGAAGACCGGCGGCGGGCAGGCAGTGTTCTCGGACATCTGGCTCTACGCGAAGGATGTCATGCGGGTGGAGGGAGCCTTCCTGGCACGGCCGCCGACCGAGCAGGAAATCAAGGACGCCCTGCAATTCGAGCAAACTGGAGTGCGACTCGAACGGAGCGCAGTTGAGCCCGCAGAGGAAGAGGAAGAATTGCCGGATGAGGGAGAGTCGAAGGAATTCAGCCTGGAGGAAGTAGCCAGGGAAGCGCGCGAGAAAACGGATGTCGAGGAGAAGATCAACACCATTTACCAGTCGGAGGTGTTTGGGGTTAGATTGAATGATGAGGCATGGCGACGGCAGCTACGGGTCCCCATCCTGGAGGGAGTCCTCCGTTTAGGATTGCACGCGAAAGCCTTCGAACGGTCGGAAGAGTTGGATGCAATGTATCCGGTCGACAAGGAATCCGGGCTGCGCTGGCTGGAGGTGCCCCTGCACGGCAGCATCTACGATGCCGGGGCAAGCATGGCCGAGGAAATCTACCTGCGGAGCCGTCCAAAACGACGGCAGACTGTTCCGCCGTCACGGTGACGCCCACCGAGGACAAGCCCGAGGGCGTCGAGCAATAGCGCGCTCAGTCGGCCAGTCCGAGGTCGCCTGCGATCTGTTTGGTGGCTCCGCTCTTGTTGAGCGTGTAAAAGTGCAGGCCGTCGACTTCGCTTTCGAGGAGTTCGCGGCACTGCGCAGTGGCATAGTCGACTCCTGCCGCCGCGAAACCATCCTTGTCCTCCTGCAATCCCGCCAGCTTACGGAGAAGCTTGGCGGGAAAGCGGGCCCCGGCCGCAAGTTCGGCCATCCGGATCATGCCGGAGGCGGTCCTGATGGGCATGATGCCGGCGATGATGGGGACCTTGATCCCCGCGAGTTCGCAGCGCTCGCGGAAGTCGAAGAAGTCGTGATTGTCGAAGAAGAGCTGGGTGCAAATGTAGTCGGCTCCCGCATCGATCTTGGCCTTCAGGTGATCCATTTCGGCCATGCGGTTGGGAGTTTCGGGGTGCCCCTCGGGGAAACCCGCCACCCCGATGCCAAAACCACCAGCGGGGTGGCGGCCTGAGTCATTGAAGGCCTTGATGAATTCCACGAGATTGGCGGCGTAGCGGAAGGCGTCGCGCGCGCGGTCGTAGTCGGGAAGGTCCTGCGGAAGATCTCCCCGCAAGGCCAGGATGGTTCCTACCCCGGCGTCGGCATAGCGGCTCAGGATGCGGTCGACTTCCTCCTCTCCCTGGCAGACGCAGGTGAGGTGCGGCACCGCGGGAATCGAGGTCTCATTGAGGATCTTGAGAACGAGTTGGTGGGTCAGGTCGCGGGTGGAGCCCCCCGCGCCATAGGTGACGCTCACGAAGGAGGGGTGCAGGGTTTCCAACTCGCGGATCGTGCCAAAGAGGCTGGTGGCGGCTTTCTCCGTTTTCGGAGGGAAGAATTCGAACGAGATCGAGGGGTCGCTAGATCGAAGGATGTCGGAGATATGCATGTGGCGTGACCCCTGCTAGCTACAGCGGCGAGGCGGTCCAGCTAATTCCGTCGAACCGGAGAAACCGGGAGACGGATGCGGGGTTGAATCGGTTGTGAGGGGACGCAAATTCGTCGCCAAGTCACCAAAATTAAGCTAGTTTTGCTGCAGCAATGAAAATCCTTGGGAAGTTCCTGGCCGCCCTGATTGGGAGCGTGGCGCTTGCTTCCGCCCAGACTGGGGAGGGAAGCAAGGAGAAGCCCAGGCCCGCAGGTCCGCAGGGCGAGGCGCCCGCCAAGCCGCGGCAGAAGGGCGAGATGCGCGGAGAGCGCCGGGGACCGGGAGGTCCGCGTGCTCCGCGACCTCATGCCGAGCGGTTCATGGGGGCCTACGACCAGAATGGCGACAAGGAAGTGACCCTCGCCGAGTTCCAAGCCTCCAAGAAAGTGGCGCATCTCGTGGACAAGGGGAAGCGCATCTTCGATCATTTCGACAAGAATCAGGATGGCAGGATCACACCGAATGAGTTGCCCAAAGGAAGTGCCGGCCCCAACGGCGGAGGATCGAATGGAGGACGCAGGCGCGGCGACGAGAATGGGGATGGCAAGATCGACCTTGGAGAGTTTCTGAAGAATCCGCGGCTCAAGGATGTGCCGTTGGAGCGCCGCAAGGAAATGTTCAGGCGCATGGACAAGGACAACGACGGGGTCCTGACTCCCGGCGATTTTCGTCGCCCCCGTCGCGGACCGTACATCGATCGCGCCACCCTGGAGAAACTCGATGAGAACGGCGACAAGGCCCTTTCCTTTGAGGAGTGGCGAAAAAACCCGCGGCGGCAAGGGATTCCCGAAGAACGTCTCAAGGAGACCTTCGACCGGATGGATCGTAACAAGGACGGGAAGCTGGATGAGTCTGAGCGCCCGGAGGGACCGCCTCGAGGCCCCGGTCCAGGCGGCGAGCGTCCCGGGGGACGTGGGTCGGAAGGAAGACCTCCCAAGGAGATTCCGCGCGGGCCCAGCCCGAAGCTGCCTGGCAATTGATCGGAAGCATGATTGCAAATTGAGTTGGGTCGCGTGGCGCGACCCAATTTACAAACACGCCCTAGAACGAGATTTCGAACCAGAGGCCGCCGAGAATCTCGTCGCCATCCGCCTTTTCGATCTCGAACGACCATCCCAGGAAGGGCGTGAGTGAGATCGTGCTGTTGATGTTGTAGGTGACCGAGGCGCGACCATAGAAGTCGTTCAGGCCGGAGCGACCGTAGTAGCTGTCGACTGCACTGACTCCGCCCGACAGCCCAAAGTAGGCGTCATCAGAGAGGCGATAGGACCAGCCGCTTTCGATATTCGCATACCAGGCATCGGCGCCAAAGTCGCGATAAGCCCCCGTCGTGAGGTCCCACTCCTCGCCGACGAACCACGTGAGGAAGGCCCCGACGTCAAACCCGTTCTTAAAGAAGGAATGATCGAAGCCACGGTAAGTGGTGGAAGCGCCGGCGGTGAAGCGTTCTCCGAGATCATAGCGGATGTCGATGAAGGCCGCCCCTTCCGTGAAATCGTCGCTGATCTCGGTGGCCAACCAGCCGCCCGCGTTCAAGCTGAGGTCTTCGCGGAGGACGAGCTCTCCTTCGAGTTGGAAGTCGAAGAGGGGTCCCGCGAGGTCGAAGCCCCGGTAGGCATAGCCTGTCCGCGCTCCGGTGACCGCTTCCAATCCCCAGGGAATATCGCCCTCCAACTCGGCGCTGAGGGACGGGCTAAACAAGCTTGTGACGAGGATGAGGGCGGAGAGGTGCTTCATGTCTGGGGAGGGCGGAGCGCAGTGTTGGAACGCAGGTCTCCAGTGTCAATGTTGGACCAATGTGAACAACTGGCGGGCACGCTGCCCCGGGATCCAAGGGAGTTCAAGCACCCAGTCAATGCCGGATCAGTCCGTTTTCTTCTCCTGCGCGGTGCTCTTGATTCGGAGATCGCGCAGCTGATTGGGCGCCGCGGGCGCGGGACTCGCGGTCATGAGGTCGGATCCCCTGTTGTTCTTCGGGAAGGCGATCACTTCACGGATCGATTGCTCGCCCGCGATCAGCATGACAATGCGGTCGAGGCCCAGGGCGATTCCGCCGTGGGGCGGGGCGCCAAACTGGAAAGCCTGGAGAATGTGTCCAAACTCGGCCTGGGCTTCCTCTTCGCCGATCCCGAGCGCCTTGAAGAGGGTGGACTGAAGATCGGATTCGTGAATCCGAATCGAGCCGCCGCCCAGTTCGTGTCCGTTCAGCACCACGTCATAAGCCTGGGCACGCAGGCCTTCGTATTCACCGGCCTCCAACTTTGCGCGGTCTTGGTCGATGGGACGAGTGAAGGGATGGTGCACGGCGCTCCAGCGGCCTTCCTCTTCATCGAATTCGAGGAGCGGAAACTCGGTGACCCAGAGAAAGTCGAACTCGTTCTCCTTGCCCTCCAACACCTTTTGCATGGAAGCGGCTTCGAGGCGGATGCGACCCAGGATCTCACAAGCGCTCTGCCACTTGTCGGCAGCGAAGAGCACGAGGTCGCCCTCCTCGATGTTCATCTTCTCCTTGAGTCCAGCGAGTTCCTCTTCGCTGAAGAACTTGGTGATGGGAGAGCGCCAGGTGGAGGGATCCTCGCCACGGACCTGGATGTAGGCGAGGCCCTTGGCTCCGTGGTTCACCGCGATGTTGGTGAGCTTCTCAACTTGTCCGGTGGTGATTCCGGAAAAGCCCTTGGCGTTGATGGCCTTCACCACGCCGCCGTTCTTCACGGTGCCGGAGAAGACCTTGAAGCCGCTCTCCGCGAAGAGATCGCTGAGGTCCGTAAGCTCCATCGCGAAGCGCCGCTCAGGCTTGTCAGACCCGAAGCGGTCGATCGCCTCGTGCCAGGTGAGGCGATCGAAAGGGGTGGAGATCTCAAGATCGCGCCCGGCCTTGAACATGGAAGCGAGACAGCCCTCGATGAGTTCTATGATCTCGTCGGGATCCGTGAAGGAGGCCTCGATGTCGACCTGGGTGAACTCGAGCTGACGATCTGCGCGCAAGTCTTCGTCGCGAAAGCAACGGGCAATCTGGAAGTAGCGTTCGACGCCCGCCACCATGAGGAGTTGCTTGTACTGTTGGGGGGCCTGCGGAAGCGCGTAGAATGAACCGGGATGCATCCGGGAGGGCACGAGGAAGTCCCGGGCCCCTTCGGGGGTGGACTTGGAGAGGATTGGGGTCTCGATCTCGATGTAGCCTTGCGCGTCGAGGTAATCGCGCGCGGCCTTGGTCACCGCGTGCCGGGTGCGCAGGTTCTTCGTCATGCGGGGACGCCGCAGATCGAGGAATCGGTGACTCAGGCGCAGGTCCTCATTGGAGAGTTCCTTGTCGAGTTGAAAGGGAAGGACCTCGGCCTTGTTGACGATCACGAGCTCCGTGGCGGCGATCTCAATCTCGCCGGTGGGGAGATTCGGGTTCACGGTGCTTTTGCCCTCGACCTCGGGGCGGGGTTCCACCACCCCGGTGACCTGCACCACGTCCTCGGTCCGCAGGGTATGCGAAATCTTGGCCGCGGCGGCCGATTCCTCAGGCCGAAAGACGCACTGCGTCATGCCCTCGCGGTCACGGAGATCGATAAAGATGACGCCCCCGTGGTCCCGGCGCGAATTCACCCACCCGATCAGGGTGGCGGTCTGTCCATTGTGTTCGGGGCGGAGTTCGTTGCAGGTGTGTGATCGCATTGGGAACTGGTTTTCAGATTACGGATTGCGGATTTCAGATCTAGAATCTGGGATCTGAGAGATTCATTCGAAGCGCCTGTGATCAGGCGATGAGCGGCCCGTCTGGTTCGCTTAGGCGGGTCTTGAGGACCTCAATCACATCGGCGTTCGGAGCGATCGATTCCTCGGAGCGCGCATTGAGGTTCTTGAGTTTGAGCTCGGGGAATTCGCTGCCGACGACCAAGGCAAAACGGGCGAGGGTCTGGTCCGCGGCCTTGAACTGCCGGTTGACCTTGGTGGGACTGAGGGGATAATCCGTGGCGATCCCCGCCTCGCGGAGGGTATTCACCAGCTTGATGGCTTCCGGTCGCTTGGAGTCATCCGCAATGATGAGGTAGACCTCGCAAGTGGACTGACGCTGTTTCCAGGCCTGGAACTGCAGGAGGGCCTGGGCGGTGTCCTTGATCAGTTCGGCGATCACGCAATCACCCATTGCGTAGCCCGTGGCAGGCAGATCGGTGGAGCCGTCGGTGATGATGGAGATGAGCGAGTCATAGCGGCCGCCGCCCGCCACCGAACGGAGGGACTTGCCCGCGTCGAAGACCTCGAAGACCACGCCGGTATAGTAGGCCAGGCCCCGTACGATGGAGAGATCGATCTCAGCGAAGCCTGCCAGGCCTCGCGTTTCGAGATCGGCGAGGACGGTGGCGAGATTCCCGGAGCGACTTGCATCCGCGCTCGCGATGAATTCCCGGATTGTTTCGAGGTCCAGCTTGAAGGGCGCAAGTCGCTCGCGGAGCTTCTCATCCGGGTCGCGTTCGATCTTGTCGACCACCTGCAGGAAGGCATCGAGTTGCTCGTCAGACACTCCGTTTTCGCGACAGAAGCTCTGCCAGGCTTCGCGGTCGGAGAGGCGCACAATGAACTCGCCGGGTTGAAAGCCGAGCTCGCGCATGACATCGATGGAGAGCGCAATCAGTTCGGCATCGGCAGCCGGGGAACCCTCACCGAGGATGTCCGCATTGAACTGGTAAAATTCGCGCACGCGACCGCGTTGCGGTTTCTCGTAGCGAAAGCAGGGCCCGATCTGGAACCACTTGAGCGGCTTCGGATAGTCACGCTGCTGGCCGGCCACAATGCGTGCGAGGGAGGCGGTCAGCTCGGGGCGGAGAACGACGTCGCGCTCTCCCTTGTCCTCGAATCGAAAGAGCTGTCCGCTGAGCTCCCCGCCGGACTTTTTCAGATAGAGTTCCGCGCTCTCGAGGATGGGAGCTTCATACTCCGAAAACCCGTAGAGGGTGGCCACCTTGCTCCACGCCTCGAAGAGATAGCGGGACAGCAGACGTTCCCGTGGCGCGAAGTCACGGAATCCTGGAAGTGGCTGGTAGGTTGATCCCATCGTGCTTTTTGGAGCGGGCGCGGAGAATAGGCACGAAAAGGCGCTTGTCGAGGAGCGAGGGTGAAATTGCTCAGGCTTTTGGATGGCCGGAGCGGAG
>JAYGGC010000189.1:0-53685 GCA_046581525.1 Roseibacillus sp.
TTTTGCTTCACGAAGGCTCCCCGTTGAGGAGCGCTGATCCAGGCGCCCTCCATCCCACCCTCAGTCATCACCGGTGGTTCAGTTCATATCCGACGGCGAATGATCCGTGCGGCCGAGAACACTAACGGATTCATCCGCCAATACCTACCGAAGGGCGAACGCATGCTGACGCAGTGGAAGTGCGATCTCATTGCGGAGAAGCTCAATCGCCGCCCCAGAAAACGCTACAGTTTCCTCGCCCCGAAAGAACTTTTCCTGCCTTCCTCCAATGTTGTGACCTGCTTCCAGTTTTTGGCCCACTCGAAGTGAGAGAATTTAAGCAGTTCTACCATCGATGATCGGGTTGGCAAGCAGTTGAGGCCGGTCTTCGACTTGGATGGCGCGAGGTTCCACGAACCAGGAAGTGACCGCCCAGCCCACGAAGGTGAGCACCACGGTGGAGAGAATCATGAACCACCAATTGGCAGTGGCGGCTACCTCGTAGTCCGGATTGAGGATTTGCGCGCCCTCCGAGGTGAATCCTGCGAGGAGGGGATCGAGTCCCGTGATGGAGAGGTTGGCGCTGAAGCCGGCTGAGACACCCACGAATACCGCCGCGATCCCAACCAGCGGAGAACGGCCGACCGATTTATAGAGGGCCGCCGCGATGGGCGGGAGCACGACATAGCCGGCGTCGAGAGCCATCGATGACATCACTCCCAGGAAGATCATGGCGGGCGTGAGGAGCGCCTGGGGAGTGATGAGCATGCCCACTTTGAGCATCGCCCCGATCGCCCCGCTGCGCTCGGCTACTCCGATTCCCAACATTCCGACCAGGACCACGCCGAGGGGCGCGAAGCCGGTGAAGTTCTTGACCAGGTAATCAAGCGCCCAGTAGGCCCCGTCGCCCGCGAGCAAGCCCTTGGCGGTCACGGGCACGACGGTCTTCACTTCCACGCCTTCCGCGTTGGGCGCCATGACCGTCTTGTCCACGGACCAGTTGGCGGAGTCGGCAATTTGCGAGAGGACGAGAACCAGGATCGCTCCGGCGATGAAGAGCGTCATGGGATGGGGCAGGCGATTGCCAAGGCGTTCGATCCGGTCGAGCCAGCCCGATTTCTTCGGAGTCTCCGCTGCTACAGGATCTACCGACATTGTTGCGATGATGCGCAATTGCACTGCCCTGCCAAGAACTGTCTCTAATTGTTGTGCAGGACGGTGGGAAGGGCTTTTCAAGTGGAGTCCGCTCTCCTTAACTGCGAGTCATGAAACTCTCCTCGTGTTTTGCCCTCGCGCTGGTGGCGGTGCTTGCGATGTCGTCCGCCAAGGCGGCGCCGGCTCCCTCCGGCCTGGCTTCCGAACTCGTCGATAACCTACTTGGTCTTCATCTCAACGAATACTCGTTTGCCTGGGAGGTGGAAGATCAGACGACGTTCCAGATGCTCGTCGCAAGTGATGAAGCCAAGCTTGCGGCAGATGTGGGTGACCTCTGGGACAGCGGACGTCGAGATTTCGATCCAGTGGGCAGCAATCGGTTTCGAGGGATCCCGGCGCTCGAGGACGGGGACACGGTGTGGTGGAAGGTGAGAGTGTGGGATGACAAGGATGAATCGGGAGGCTGGAGTCAGCCGCAGAAGATCGACGTGCCGAAGAGGGAGATGACCGCGAAACGGGTGCGCCGGGCAACCGGATCGCAGGGGGGCAAGTTGGATTTTGTGAAGGGGCACCATGGAAAGGCGCTGCGCTTGGGAGCCGGCCGCGCGGTAGTGTGGAGCGAGGACTACGAAGGGCTGCGTCCCACCCGCGCCATCACCATCGTGGCGTGGATCAAGCCGGATCAGGTGGGCGATGGCTGGCAGTGTATCTATCGAAAGGAGGATGGGGATGATCGGCGGCTCCTCGCAATTGGGAAGGATGGCACCTCCTGGGGCCTCTGGTGCGGATTCGGAATCGCGGGAAAATATGTCGAGTTTGGAGCGCCCTATGATCGCGAGAAGCTGAAAGACGGGAAGTGGCATCACGTGGCGGTGAGTTTTGACGGGACCCACCTGCGTCTCTTCGTGGATGGCAGGAAGATTGGGGAGCAGAAGCGGCCCGGCGCCCTCGGGAGCAACGGGACCGCGCGGGCTTACATCGGTTCCTATTCTGGACGCGAAGAGCACTTCGAAGGAGCGATCGATGAACTCGCGGTGTATGCGCACGGATTCGGCGAAGAGGTGATTGCCGCAATTGCTTCGGGCAATATTGAGGAATTGTTACCCAACCCGGTGGCGCACTGGATGTTTGATGGCACGATCGAGAACGAAGCCACCTTCATGCCCGAGGCCGCTCCCAATCGCGTGGTGCTGCTGGGCGGAACCCTGATCTCGCGCATGGACAAGCATGGCTACTTCGAAACCGCGGTGACCACGCGCTGGCCGCAGCACGACATCAGCTTCCGCAATCTCGGATGGCCGGCCGACGATGTGCTTGGAACGGCGCGGAGCGAGTTTGGATCCGCCCACAACACCCGTTCGTGGCAACCCCCGAAAGGGCAGCACGGCTATGGATTTGAGAAGTTGAAGGCCCAGCTTGCCGAGGCGCAGCCCTCCGCGCTCATCGTGGGCTACGGTGCCGAGGCTGCCTACGCCGACACCGAGGAGAACATGAAGACTTTCGAGGCGAGCTATCGGGCGCTAATCGGCGAATTGGAGAAGACCGGGGCGACGATCATCCTGATGACTCCGATCCACCAATACCGGCATGGAAAGGTCCTCGACGACCCCTCCGAGCGAAACAAGAGGCTCGACCAGGCCGCCAAATTCATCCTGGCCTTGGCGAAGGAGCGTGGCCACCAGGGAATTCACCTGAAGCCATCGTTTCTCTTTGGGGGTGACTTCACTGCTCGCGAGAGCAATCCGTTCCTGGAGAACGGCGTGCATCTCAATGATCGCGGCTACCGTGGGCTCGCCCGCTACCTCGCGCTTGAGCTAGGGGTGCAGTCTCCTTCTGACTGGATGCGGGTGATCTGGAAATTTCCGATGCACCGGGCCGGTCGGGGACGGCAGGAGAATACCGAGCATACCAAGCGGGGAGTCCGTTATGATTTCACGCGTCGCCAACTCCCGCCGCTTTGCCACGACGATGTGGTCCCCACCACCTGGAAGGACGCACCGCGAGTCTGGATCGATGGAGTCGAGGTGGTCCAGGAGGATCAGGAACAGTTGATTCGCTCGGGGCCGGACTTCGACCAGGCCGAGCAACTGCGCCAGGTCATCATCGAGAAGAACAAGCTGCATCGCTACAAGCTCAACCCGATCAACAAGGCCTACATCTTTCTCTTTCGGCGCCATGAGATGGGGCACCTCGCTTACGAATTGGAAGATTTCGACGAGTTGATCAAGGGGCGGGAGCAGGCCATTGCCAAGTTGCGCGTGCCTCGGACCCACCGCTACGAAATCGAGTGGCCCCAGGAGTGGAAGTCTCCGCGAAACTATCCCGATCACGAAGTGCCCAAGGACATTCCCGCGCCCGACGTCGCGAAGGAGTTGAAGGCCTTCAAGGTGGCCGAGGGCTTCCAGGTGAACCTCTTCGCCAAGAATCCAATGATTTTCAATCCCATCAACCTGAACTGGGACAATCGCGGCCGAGCCTGGGTGGCGACTTCCTCCACCTATCCGCACATCAAGCCGGGGCGCATCCCCAACGATCGGATCGTGATCCTGGAGGACACCGATCGCGATGGGGTGGCGGACAAATCGACCGTCTTCGCGGAGGGGCTCACCGTTCCGCATTCCGTGATGCCGGTGAAGGGTGGTGCTTATGTTTGCAGCACCACCGAAGTCCTCTTCCTCGCCGATCATGACGGCGACGATGTGGCCGATGAGAAACGCGTGATCTTCTCGGGCTTCGGGAATGCCGATGTGCACCACATGATCCATGGCCTGCGCTGGTCGCCGTGGGGCGATCTCTTCTTCACGCAGTCGATCTACATCAACAGTTTCGTGGAGACCGTGCATGGGCCGAGGCGTCTCAACGGCAGCGGGATCTGGCGCTTCCGACCTGAGACTGAAGGCCTGGAGGTCTTCGCCCGCGGAATGGTGAATCCCTGGGGATTGGCCTTTGATCATTGGGGACGGGGCTTCGGAACGGATGGTGCGGGAGGATCTGGTCCCCACGATGTCTTTCCAGGGTCGGCCTTCGGCACTGCGGTGGGTGCGCCTCGCGTTTTGGGCGGACTGATCCCGGGCAAGCCCAAGAACACCGCCGCCGAGTTCATGTCGGGTCGGCATATTCCCACCCACTGGCAGGGAAGCATGCTCGCCAACGACTTTCGCGCGAACCGGACGGTGCGCTACCAGCTGGAGGAGAACGGAAGCGGATTCAAGGCCAAGGAAGTGGAAACGGTGCTGCACTCCAGCCACCGCTCGTTCCGGCCGGTCGATATCAAGATGGGACCGGATGGCGCGATCTACGTGGTCGATTGGTACAATCCCATCATCGACCATGGGGAAGTCGACTTCCACCATCCGCTTCGCGACAAGTCCCACGGACGGATCTGGCGTCTCACCGTGAGGGATCGGGAATTGGTGGAGCGTCCAGAGATCGCGGAGGCCACGATCGGGGAGCTCCTGCATCATCTCAAGGCACCGGAGCAGTACACCCGCACGCAGGCCAATCGCGAGTTGGTTGAGCGCGGGATTTCGGCTGCAGTGGTTGATGGGATGGTAGGTCATCTTCAAGCGGACGATCCGAGTTTCGATCACCATCGGCTGGAGGCGTTGTGGCTGTCCACCGCACTCAATCATACGCCGGCAGACGGTCTCCTGCAGTTGTTGACCGTCGCGGACCCGCGTATTCGCGCCGCAGCGGTGCGCACCGTGGGGCGGACTACCGCCGGATTGACTCAGCTCGCGATCGCGGTCGAAGACGAACACCCCCGCGTGCGCCTGGAAGCGGTGAGTGCGTTGCGGAGGTTGGGCACCAAGGAGGCGGCGGACCTCGCCTTGCGAGCCCTCGATTACGAGGTCGATACCAATCTCGACTTCGCCTTGGAAATGACGGTGCGCGATACGCGTGATCAATGGCTGCCGGCCATGCAGGCGGGGAAGACCGTCTTTGGGGGGAAGGCGAACCGCCTGTCCTACGCCTTGAGCAAGGTGAACGATCCGCGGGCGATTGAAGCGTTGGCGGAGGTGATCAATTCCGGGACTTTGAAAGGAGATGATTTGGGGAATGCGCTCTCGACAATCGCTTCCTTGGGAACGCCCGCCCAAGTGGGCAAGCTCCTGGACCTCGCCGAGAACAATCCCCGCTGGCTGTCCTCCATTGCCCGCGGAGCGGCATTCAATCAGGTCGCGCCGGAATCCAAGGAGAAGGTGGTCCCCTTCCTGAAGTCCGAGGAAGCGATGGTCCGGATGGCGGCGGCCACCTTGTGCGGGGCGTGGAAGCTGACTGGCGCCGAGAAGGAACTCATCCGCGGCGCGATTGCAGCAAAGGCATCGCGCGAAGTCCTCGCGATGACTACTGCGCTGGCCAGGATCGGAGCGATGGATGCCCTCGCAAGGTTGTCGGACGCCGGGACTCCTGTGGAGCTGCGAGCCCTGGCGATCGCAGCGTGGGCTGGCGTGAACCCGGAAAAGACGGCGACGAGTGCGGCGAAAATTTTGAGAGGACTCAAGGACGCCTCTGTTGCCGCTTTGGTATTCAAGGCGTTTCTCGGGCGGGAAGAGGGACCCGCAGCTCTGGCGAAGGCTCTTGCAGGAAATTCGTTGCCCAAGCCCATTGCGGTGGCGGGGAGCAAGACAGTTTCCATTTCCGGGCGCCACGTTCCGCAGTTGATCGCGGCCTTGAACAAGGCGGGCGGATTGAAGCCGATATCGCAGGCGCTCTCTGCCGATGAGCGAGGTGTTCTCCTGGCCGACGCCAGGAAAAAGGGAGATCCAGCGCAGGGGCAGAAGATCTACGAACGGGCGGCCATGGCGTGCACCACTTGCCATCTGGTCAACGGCAAGGGTGGCAAGCTGGGACCCGACTTGAGCACCCTGGGAGCCTACATGACGCCCGAATCGATTCTCGAATCCGTGCTCAATCCCAGCACCGACGTCAAGCAGGGTTACGAAACCGTACTGGTGACCAGGAAGGACCAGACCCTCGTGAGTGGCTTGCTCCAGCGCAAGACCGACACCGCGGTGCTGGTGCGCGATCCCTCCGGGAGTGTAGTTTCCATTCCGACCGGCGAGGTGGCCAAGATCGATACCAGCCCGGTCTCCCTCATGCCTCCGGGGCTGACCTCGACCCTTCGACGCGACGAATTGGTTGATCTGATGAGCTATTTGACCACGCTTGGAAAGTAGCGGAGGGCTGAGATTCAGGATCCCCAATCCGTGATCACCTGTGGACATCGGTGCCCATCTGTGTTGAATCTGCAGCGGTTCTTATCGAACAGGGATGAGCACAGTTTACCACAGATTTTCACGGCTGTTTTGTTCAGCCACGTGGGGTTTGCGAACGGCACTTGGTTTGCTCGCGGTCGCTCCCTTCGTGCACGCCGATCTCGAACCGCAACTCTGCAAACGCGGCAAGGTTCTCGTCTCCGATGACTTCGAAGACATCAAGACGGTGCCCGACCGCTGGTTTTTCCGCGAACATTGGACCGTGGCGGACGGTGTGATGACCCGAACAGAAATCGCGGGGGCGAACCGACGGGTCTTCGTGAAGAAGCCTTCGTATGGGGACTGCATCATCGAACTCAAGTTCGCCTTTCGCGGCGCCAAGGAGATTCGCGTGATGACAGGCACTCCCGGGAAGTACAATGCGGTGGTGATCCTCTGGCCGCACGGCTTTCGCGTGACGACTGCGCGCGATCAGACCGTGCCCCACTTTTCGGGTATTCACGGAGAGTGTGCGTTTGAGTTCAAGGCAGACCGGTTCTACTTTCTCATGATGGAGATTCGCGGGGAGGAGATCCTGGTACGTGTTGAGGACCACGATCATGCCGTGGTTGGGCGGCATCCGATCCTCGCCCGGGAGCGGGACTACTTTGCGTTGCAGGTCGATCAGCCGTCCGCGGCCTTTGATGAGGTGCGGATCACGGCGGCTGGCGGGGAGGCGGCTGAATGGACTTCCCGCCGGGAAAAGCTGGGCAGGATTCAATCGCTCCGGCCCTGGTTGGCGCACGAACCCGCGGAACAGGAGAAAATTCGGGAGACCATCGCGCGGGACAAGTTGTATCGGAGCAATGATGACTTCCGGGAACAGGTCAAACGCGTGGAGGATCTCAAAGGCCAAGCCTACCAGCAGTATCCTGAAGTGTTCGCGTCCGTAAAGGAGCACCGCAAGAAGATCGATGAGGAACGCAAGCGGTTGCTCAAGGAGGATCCCGTTTACAAAGCTCTGCGGAATGCGATCAACAAGCTCAAGCGAGCTGAGGTGGAGATGCTCCACTTGCTCCATCCCAAGTTAAAAGAGCTGCCGGAAGCCCAGTATCATCTGGCGCTCAGCAAAGCTCGTGAGGCGTCGCAGAATGCCACTGCCTATCAAGTGGTGGTTGCGAATCGCGAAATCGCTGAGGCGAAAATGCGGGCGCTCTATCCCCGCATGGAGCAGAGCAACGAAGATCTCCAGGCGGTGGGCCGGGCCGCGCGCGAGAAGGTCGCGTCGAAGCCCGGGTTCAAGGCGATGACCAAGGGGATTTCGGAAGCAGTGCGTGTCGAAAAGGACTCCGTGGCCAAGTTCGCGGCCTCGCTGACGATGACCTTTGAGGACGGAAAGACGAGTAAATGAGCGCTCCGAACACCGACCCAGACGACTTCCAAGCGGTCGGCTTCTGCCTCTTTGAGGAGGTCCTGCAGGCCGAGGAGATTGCTGGCGTTCGTGCCGACCTCGACGAGCTGGTCCGCGACATGCCGGACACCATGGTGGTTTACAAGGACGGCGAGCACAAGGAGGTGGCGGCGCGGCCGGAGTATCTGACCGAGCCCCATGCCAAGCAGGCCTGCTGGCTTGAACTATGCCGGCATCCGCGCGTGCTCGACGCGGTGGAGGCCCTGCTCGGGACCGATCTCATCCTGATCATGTCGCACCTCATCGTGAAGCCGCCGCGCGATGGCCTGCCGGTGGCATGGCACCAGGACAACACTTACTGGCACTCGGTGAAGGGCACCGAAGTGGCTACCGTGTGGTTGGCAATCGACGACGCGGATCTCGCCAACGGCTGCATGCAGGTGATTCCCTGCACCCATGAAGGCTATCCCGAGATGGAGAAGTTCTCCACCGGAGCAAACGATCTGTTAGGCCTCACCGTGGAGGTGACGGATGAGATGGCGGCCGCGGCGGTGCCTCTCGAAATGAGAGCGGGGAGCATGTCGATCCACGACTCCTACGTCCTCCATGGCAGCGATCCCAACACCAGCGATCGGCGTCGCGCGGCCTACACCATGCGCTACGCCAACGCCAAGACCGTCACGGTCGATACCACCGAGCACTGGGTGCCCGTTTACCTCGTGCGAGGGGAGGGGGGAGAGCATGCCGCCGACTACCTCGACCTGCGTCCAGGGCAACCGCTGCCCAGCGAGTTGGGTGCGGTGACGGATTCCTGAGGCGGTGGCCCATGGTAGGGCGGGAGCTCAGTCAGTCGGGCTCGCATGGTTAGGGCGAAAACTCGACCGGCCAATTTCCAGAAAGATTTCAGAGCCAGGTCCCAAATCCCAAGTCGAAGCCAGGTGACGGCGATGGGGTCCTGAACTCTGGAGCCGAAATTTATTTGGAAATTGATAAGTGGGAATTTCGTCGAGCTGCCGCCTGCCCATCGTTGACGCAGGGAGACGAAGAAGGGAAGTCGGAGCACCCGCTGGCAGACTGCTAGTGCTTATGCTGATCCGAGTCGACGGCCTTGTCGTCCTCCGGCTCGGTCTTCTCGATGGTCGAGCCAAAGAAAAGGGCATTGAGGTAGGCTTTGCTGGTCCCGGTCCAGAAGGCGCGGAAGTTGGGGTTGTCCGCGAAGGAAATCACCGCGCCGTCTTCAAGGCGTTCCACCACGATGGCCGCTGAGCCGCTGATCTTCTCGAGTCTCTCTTCGTGCACGTATCCGGCGAGAAGGGGATTGTCGGTGTACTGCGCCACGGTGGCGTAAGGATCCATGCTGGGACGCATGATGAGGTTGCTGTTGCGGAAGACGGCGAGCTCCTTCGCAAGGTATCCGAAACCGAGCGGATGACTGAGATCGAGGTTTGTCGCGAAGATGGTTCCCTTGGTCAGCTTGGAGTCGCGGTCGTGCTGGTGGTCCTCGTAGGGCAGTCGCCGGGTGGGGAGAAGGTCCTTGTCTTCTTCACTGAGAAACTCCTCGTCCTTCTTCTTCTCCTCCTTTTCATCGACGAACCTGGTGGCGCCGATCCCGCTCTTGCTGGCCCACTTTGCAGCCGCCTTGGTGGCGATCAGGATGCCGCCTTCTTCGATCCAGCGCTTGATGGCAGCGACTCGCTTTTCGCCGAGGTCATACTTGCCGTTCACGATGAGGAGATGGGTGAAGTCGTGCAGGTCGACGGAGCCGAGACGGGAGAGGTCGACGAGGGTGACCTCGAGGTCGTGTCGCTGGTCGAGAAGGTGCCAGACTTCGCCCGCCTCGTAAGCGCTGACTCCCTTGCCGACGAGCAGCAGAGGCTTGGGCTGAATCAGAGGGCGCATGCTGGGACTGCCGAGATCATTGCCGGTGGGAGTGAGGCCCGAAGTGAGGGAGTGCACCACGATGCCGTCCCGCGCTGCGATGGTTTTGAGCACGCGATGGACTGTATTGGCGGGCACCTCCTTTTGCAGGCCGACGGGAATGACAATCGTCCCGCGATCGAACTTCAGGATACCGTCCGCCGTTTGGGCGGAGAAGCGCCGGGGCGAAACCTTGGCACGGATCTTCGCCTTGTGCAGGCGGTTCAAGGCGCGTGCGGCATATTGGCCGTGCCACTCGAAGGCGTAGGCAACCTCCGAGCGGGGCGGGCCCTTGGCGGCGGGAAAGCGCATCCTGGCGATGGGTTTTCCAAGGACTCCCTCCGGGATTTCCGCGAGCTCAGCGTAGGGAATGCCCATCGCGAGTGGGAGATTCCAGGCCGACACATCATAAAACACCGTGTCCTCGAACTCAGTGCGCTTCTCGAAGAGTGACTTGAGAAGGCGATACTGTGGCTGGCGGGTTGGCACGAGCCAAGCGGAACCAGGGGAGAAGCCCTCGAGCTCGGCGGTCAGCGGGCGCACCGCGATGTGATGCCGGCGCAGCAGTTCGACCATGCGGAAGTTGCTCACCCTGTCCCTGGAATGTCCAAAGAGGTATCCGCGCACCGGGTCGTCGTCGGCCAGCTTGAGGGCGGACTCGTAGAAGGCGCGCTGATGCTTTAAGAGATCGACCCGCATCGCGGATGCGCCGGCGAGGGTGGACAGGGAGGTGCGGACCTGGTTGCGGATCGTAAACGCGAAATCAAACTCCCCATGAATGGACTCGCGCAGGTGACCCCGCGAGCTCGCCTGCTCGAAGAGGATGCCCACCCCGCCGTTGACATCGGGGTAGCTGGATCCCTTGCCGTAGTAAAAGTCGTCGAAGCGCTCCTCGTTGTAGTAGAGGGTGCCGATCTCATCGAGGGACTTCGCGTGGTACTCGGCAAAGCGCCTGGTAAGTTCCACATTCCCGTCCGGCGTGAGCGGATTCGTGCGGGCCTTCACTCCGGGCTGGAAGAAGTAGGTCGAGTCGCTGCTCATCTCGTGAAAGTCGGTGAGCACGTTGGGCCGCCAGGCGTGGAACTTTCTCAGACGGGCCTGGGACTCGGGGTGCTGGGCGAGGAGCCAATCGCGGTTGAGATCGAACCAGTAATGATTGGTGCGTCCTCCCGGCCACACTTCGTTGTGTTCGCGGCTGTCCGAGTCGGCAATGGGATGTTTGCCGCGATGCGAATTTGCCCACTGGGCAAAGCGGCTGAAGCCGTCCGGGTTGAGGCAGGGATCGAGGAGGATGACGGAGTTGGCGAGAAGATTGCGAATCTCGTCAGACTCAGAGGCCGCGAGGTGGTAGGCCACCACCGGTGCGGCATTGGATGCGCTCGACTCGTTGCCATGCACTCCGTAACCCATGTTCACGATGACGGGCAGATCCTCAAGCGGCTTGGCCGGTTGTCGCGCGGGATTGGAAAGAGTGAGGTGTTGCTTTCGGATCTCCTCGAGCCGCGCAAGGTTCTCGGGAGATGAGATGGTGAGCATCACGAGGGGACGGGCTTCATGGGTCTGGCCGATCTCCTCAAAGAGCACCCGGTCACTCTTCTCGGCCAGGGTCCTCAGGTAAGTGACCAGTTGATCGTGCCGCAGATGCCACTCCCCGACTTCGTGGCCGATGACGGATGAAGGCACGGGAATCTCCTCCCGGTAGTCGTCTCCGGGCAGGAAATACGAAAGCGGAGCTGCCGTGGCAGTCGCGATCGTTCCGAGGGCTGTAAGGGTGAAGCGTCGGATCCAAAGACCTTAACAGAGCCGGGATGTTGGAACTACCAAAACAATGGTTGTTAGTGTTTGAATGATTTATGGAAAGCCTGAGAGTCTCCGAGTCTGAATGAAATCCTCGATATCTTTAGCAAGCTTCGCAGATCGGAAGAGGCCGCAAGGGCCGGTTGCAAGCCCGCTGTCTGCGCTCTAGCTTCAGATCGGAAACTCATGAGTCGCCACGTATGCTTGTTGCGAGGAATCAATGTGAGCGGACATCGCAGGGTCCCCATGAAGGATCTCAGGGTCCTGTTCGCGGATTTGGGCTTCCCGAACGTGGAGACCTATTTGCAAAGCGGAAATGTTGTGTTTGGCCCGTCGGGTTCGAGCGGCGATCCCGCATCCAGAGTTTCTTCTGCGATCAAGGAGACTTTTGGCCATGAGGTTGAAGTGCTGGTTTTCTCCGGCCCGGCATTCAATGAGATCGCATCTGCAAACCCGATCCTCGAAAGAAGCGGGAGAGACGAGTCTTTTCTGCATGTGACCTTTCTCTTCAATTCGGACGTAAGCCCGATCCCTGACGAGGAGCTGCCTACAAACGAGGGAGAGGAGGCGTTGTTCAGAAACGGGCACTACTTCCTCTACTGTCCAAGCGGATACGGACGAACGAAGATCAGCAATTCCTACTTCGAGAGGAAGCTCAAGACCTCAGCCACTACGCGAAACTGGAAGACGGTCAGCACCCTGAGGGAGTGGTCGAAGGCGGAGGACTAGCTACGCGGAGCCAACAAGACAGATGCCCATGGAGGAACGGCGCAACCATCGGTTTGCATTCGGGTGGGTTGTGGCCCTGCTCTTCACTCTTGGTGGGTTTATCACTCTTTCAACGGCACGGTCCTATTCCATGAGCTTGCTTTCCGCCTCGTTCTTCTACGGCGTGGTTCTGCTCGGACCCTTCGCGGCATTCGTGCACTCGCCCACTGCTATCTTTGAAATTCATAATGCCATTACGACGATTGCCAGTTGCGGACTATTGTTGTCCTGCCTCGGTCATCCGACGCGGCTCACCTTCCTGGCGTCCATGATTGGTGGCGTCCTATGGATCGTGCTGGGCACATACCATTTGATGCTGCTCGCGTGACGTTGCAATCAGGCGGTCGGGTTGACTTCCAGCCCCGGTGAATTCGAGTGTCCACCCCGCGCTCACTTTGCTATGAGGCTGGGTAATGAAATTGGAAGCGAGGAGATCCTGATGTTGGGGCGACGTGCTATTCTCAAGGGCAGTGCTGCCGCAGCGGGCATTGCAGCGCTCTCCACCCCGATTCAAGCGAGAGAATCTCGTGCCAACCCTTCCGGGGTCGCGGGCTACAGCTATCGCCTGCCAGCCTTCAAGAAGGGCAGTCGTCTGCTCTTCCAGGGCGACTCCATCACCGATATGAAGTGGGGACGCAACGAGAAGGACCGCAACCATTACCTCGGGCACAGCTACGTCTACCTGATCGCCGCGCGACTGGGTGTTGACCTGCCCGAGGCGCAACTCGACATCTACAATCGCGGGATGAGTGGCCATAAGGTCGGAGACCTCCGCAGGCGATGGCAGAAAGACGCGATCGAGATGAAGCCCGATCTCCTCAGCATTCTGATCGGTGTCAACGATGTCGGCCGGAATCTCGACGGAGTGGACCTCAAATCCTGGGAATCCGACTACCGCTTCCTTCTTGATGCCAGCCGCAATCCGGATCCCAACTTGCAACTCGTCCTGCTCGATCCCTTTGTGCTGGCGTCCGGGCGATTGGTGAATGAAGAATCCTACAAAAAATGGCGAGGCCAGGTCGACCGCCTCATACCCATCGTCGGTCAGCTGGCCAAGGACTATGGCGCCGTTCACATCAAGACCCAGGATGTATTCGATGCCGCCGCCCAGGCAGCCTCCCCTGGGCAATGGATCTGGGACGGCGTGCATCCCCTGCCCCAAGGTCACGAACTCATTGCGCGCAACTGGCTCCAGGAAGTGAGCGCCCGCTGGGGTCAGGAGTGAACGCGGAGGATGTCCAACAAGTGGTTGAAGTGACGCCGAACGGCGTGCCTGATTCCAGCGTTTCGATCAATTTACGGCCTTGGCATTCGGGCCTTGGAGCCGGGGATCGATCCCGCGAGCTCGCCAGCGGGGAGATAGAGCCCCTCCCTTGTCGGGCCGAGTTGTCTTGCCGCCCGGCGACATCGGTGAATATTCTCTGCAGGGATTTCAATCCCCTCATCCGATGAAATCGATTATTACCTTGGGACTTCTCGCCGCGGCCACCATTTCGTTGAACGCAGAAAACCTGCGCTGGCCTTCATGGCGCGGAGCGAGCGATTCCGGTTCCACGCCGCGTGGATCCTATCCCGCCCAGCTTGATGATGAGCATCTCGTCTGGCAGACCAAGCTTCCGGGGAAGGGGTGCTCGACGCCCATCGTGTGGGACGACCTCATCATCCTGACCACCCCCCTTGGTGGCCAGGACGGGGTGATCACCTATGACTGGAACGGGAAGAAAGTCTGGGAGGCCAAGTTTGGTCCGCTGCGCAAGGGAAAGCATCGCAACGGCTCCAGCAGCAACTCATCCGCGGTGACCGATGGGAAATCCATCTTCGCCTACTTCAAGAGCGGAAATCTGGCTGCGCTCGATTTCAAGGGCAAGGTGCTTTGGGAGAAGAACCTGCAGAATCTTTACGGCAAGGACACCCTTTACTGGGATATCGGGACCTCTCCGGTTCTCACCAGGGAGCACGTCCTGGTGGCGGTCATGAATGATCGCAAAGGATTCCTGGTGGCCTTTGACAAGGTGTCCGGGGAGGAGAAGTGGAAGGTGGATCGCACCTACAAAACGCCGGTGGAGGGCGATCATAGTTACGCCACCCCGCATGTCATCGAACAGGGTGGTCGTGAAGTGCTCGTGGTCTGGGGTGCGGAGCGGGTGACAACCCACGATGCGAGAAACGGCAAACTCATCTCCGAGTGCGGCGGATTCAATCCGATGAAAAAGAACAACTGGGTGGTGGTTGCTTCCTCGGTGATCGTGGACGATACGTTGATCGTTCCCTACGGGCGGGGAAAATGCCTTGCTGGTGTCAAGCTGGATGGAAAGGGCGATGTGACCAAGACCCACCGGGTTTGGGAGCGCAACGACAAGTCGGGGTGTTTTGTTCCGACTCCGGCGGTTTACGACAGGAAGGTCTACATCCTGGGCGACCGCGGTGAGGTGCACTGCATCGATCCGAAGTCCGGCAAGACGATCTGGAGCAACAAGTTGCCGCGCGGGGCCCAAAGCTACTACTCCTCGCCCACCATCGCGGACGGAAAAATCTATGCTGCGCGCGAGGATGGCATGTTTTTCGTCGCCGACCTAGACAAGGACCTCAGGGTGCTCTTTGAACGGAAGTTTGGTGCACGCATCATCGCCTCCCCCGTGCCGGTCGGGGAAAAAATGCTCCTCCGGAGCGATACGCACCTGATGTGCTTCACGGAGAAGTGACCATTCTGAAGGGGTTCAACCGATCTGTCATGCGCGCCGTTCTCTTGATCCTGCTCGCGGGGAGTCCGTTTGCGGCATCCCACGAAGTGAAGCCCCTGACCAAGGCGCAGTGTGAAGAGTACAAACTCGATCCGCAGTTCTACAAAAAGGGAACACTGGTGCAGGACATCCTGATCGCGACCTCCGCGAAGGTCAGCGATCACACCCACCTGGAGGCCGCCTACCAGTTCGAGATGATCATGCAGAGCATCGACCAAGCGGTGGCCCAGCGCGTGCGGGATCGCAAGGTGCTCTGTCTCCTGGTCGGACATCAGGAGCTTACCTCCGAGATGCCGCAGTTCGGCTCGGACAAGACTGGCAAGGAACTTGACTACTATAATTGGCGCAGCAGGGGCTTCCTTACCTGGAAGGGCGGGGGCCCCATCGTCTTCTTCGCCGAGGAGGATGTCCTTGAGTACGAGGGCGGAATGCAGATCGAGAGCATTCTCATCCACGAATTCGGGCACGTGATTCACGGTGCAGGCTTCAGCAAGGAGCAGCAGGAACGGCTGACCGCCACCTTCAAGGCAGCGAAGGAGAAGGGGATCTGGAACGATGGACGTGCCGCGCAGCGCTTCCGCCGGATCAAGAGCAAGACGCCGGTGAGTCTCTACGATGCGCTCGTGAAATGGTTCGCCGATGAGTCACCGGAGCTCATCCTGAAGTGCCTTGAGAGCGGTGACATTCTTGTGAACGGCAAGGCGACCGAGGCCGAAGTGAAGGTCACTGGCGAGGACGAGGTGCTCATCGTGTTTGGTGGTGAGAAGCGCTGCTACGCGGGTTTGAACCGTTCCGAATACTGGGCCGAGGGGGTGCAGTGTTGGTACGACACCAATCGCACCATGGATCACGATCACAACCACATCCACACCCGGGACCAGCTTAAAAAATACGATCCCGGGCTGGCCAAGCTCTGTGCCGAAGTGCTTGGAGAGACGGAGTGGAGGTTTGTCTCGCCCCGCGAACGAGCCGGGACGGATCACCTCGTCGGGTTCGATCCGAAGAAGGCTCCCAAGGTGGTGGATCCGATTCACATCGAGAACGCGGCTTACGATTATTACGACAAGTATTGGCGCGACTTCTGGCAGCGGCTCTACCACAAGCACGATTTGAAGCGGCCGGGCAAGAAGGCTGCCGATCAGTAGCGCAATCGGTGCGGGGCGGAGCCGGCCCAGGAACGGGCCCTCGTCGGCCCATCATCGATCTCGCGGGATGCTAGCTCCGTTCCAGGCCGGTGATTCCAGCGGCGGTGCTGCTGCCAAACCGGTCGATCTCGAGTCCCATGTGTTGGGCGAAGGAGACGAGCAGGTTTGCAAAGGAGGTGTTGTCCTTCTTGTCGTGGGCGAGGTGCGCGCCGTGCGGGTAGCCGCCCCTGGCCACCACGATGGGCAGGTTGTGCCAATCGTGGGCACTGGCGTTGCCGAGGTTTGAGCCGAAGAGGATGGCGGTCCGGTCGAGGAGGCTCTGGTCGCCTTCCGCAATTCCCTTGAGCTTGCTGAGAAGCCCGTTGAAGGCCTCGAACTCGGCTTCCTCAATCAGCTTGAGCTCGCTGATCTTCTTCTCGTCCTTGCCGTGGTGCGAAAGATTGTGCCAGTCGGTCTTGACCCCGGGCAGATTGCTGGGCACCGCGTTCCTGCCACTCAGGGAATAGGTGATTGTGCGCGTCGAGTCGGTCTGCAGGGCGAGGGCCATCATCTCGTAGATGAGGTGTTGTTTCCCGATCTCATTGGCGATGAGTTGATCGATCGAGATTGTATTCCTGAATCCGGCGAGGCCCGGGCGGCGGGCAGAAGTCAGCCAGGTGAGTTCGGAGGCGTGGCCGCTGTCGCCTTGTTGTTGGGAATTCCGCGATCACCTCGCTCAAGATGAGGACACCCTCGCCAAGGGTCTTCCGCCTGCGATCAGACCGATTGCCGGCAAATGAATGGGAGAGCGTTTTAGTGACGTAGATTGCCCATATCGGCAGCGAGACGCAGCCGTTCCATGGTTCATGCGATTGGAATTACATGTTTTTGGGCTCATGGCCGTTCTGCCTTCGAGTGCCTGGGCCGATGACGGTGTGGCCTTCTTTGAAGCCAAGATCCGGCCGCTCTTGGCGGAACACTGCTACGAGTGTCATTCGGTGCGGGCCAAGAAATTGAAGGGTGGATTGTTGCTCGACTCGCGAGCGGGAGTGAGGAAAGGGGGAGATTCGGGAGCGGTCCTCGTGCCCGGAAAACCGGATGAGAGTCGGATGATCAAGGCGCTGTCCTATCGCGATTCCGATTTGCAGATGCCTCCGGACGGAAAACTCGATGACGCGCTGATCGATCTCCTGCGGGAGTGGATCGCGAAGGGTGCGCCCGATCCCCGGGACATGCCGGTGGGTGAAGTTGCCGTGGAGCGGGGGATCGACTACCAAGCCGGGCGCAAATTCTGGGCCTTCGTGCCCCCGCGAGAGCACGCTTTGCCGGAGGTGTCGCAGAAAGGGTGGCCGCGAACCGGGATCGATCGCTTTGTCCTGGCCGGAATCGAAAAGGCGGGTTTGCAGCCTGCGGTGGAGGCGGATCGGCGGACCCTGGTGCGCCGTGCCTACCTCGACCTCCACGGCTTGCCACCAGCCACTGAACAGACCGAGGCGTTTGTCCTCGATCAGCGTCCTGACGCCTGGGAACAATTGATCGAGGAGTTGCTGGCCTCGCCGCGCTATGGCGAGCGCTGGGGGCGGCACTGGCTCGATGTGGCGCGCTATTCAGATTCCAACGGGATGGACGAGGACATCGCGCACCCGCATGCGTGGCGTTATCGCGACTATGTAATCCGGTCGTTCAACGAGGACAAGCCGTTCGATCAGTTCATCGTTGAGCAACTGGCGGGGGATTTGTTGCCGGGCGAGAGCATGGCGGAGAAGCGGACGAAGACGGTGGGGGTCGGGTTTTTGTCGATCGGGCCCAAGATGCTCGCCTGTGACGATCCGGACAAGATGCGTCGCGACATCGTGGATGAACAGATCGACACCACCGGGCGGGCCTTCATGGGGATGACCCTGGGATGTGCACGATGTCATCACCACAAGTTCGATCCGATCTCCACCGAAGACTACTATGGACTGGCGGGAATCTTCCTCTCCACCAAGACGCTGACAAAGTACACGGTGGTGGCGCAGTATCACGTGCATGATCTCACCGAGCCGGAGGTGAGCAAGCGGTGGGACAAGATCGCAGAGCTGGAGAAGCGGAAGGGGGACAAGAAGACTCCGGGAGAAGAGAAGAAGGTGCTGGAGAGCGAGCTCGCAGAACTGCGCAAGGACCTGTCGCAGCGTCATATGGTGATGGGGGTCACGGAAGATGCGATCGTGGATACCAAGGTGCACATTCGTGGAAATTACCTGACCCTGGGCGAAAAAGTCCCGCGACGGGTCTTGCCTGTGATCGCAGGATTCGATCAACCGCCGTTACCTGAAAAGCAGAGTGGGCGGCTCGAGTTGGCGCGTTGGATTGCCAGTGCGGATCATCCCTTGACGGCTCGGGTGATCGTGAACCGCTTGTGGCGCTGGCACTTTGGACGTGGGATCGTGGCAACGCCGGACAACTTCGGAGAGTTGGGAGCACGGCCCACCCATCCCGAGTTGCTCGATCATCTTGCGAAGAAACTGGTGGCCTCCGACTGGTCGCTGAAAGCGGTGCAGCGCGAGATCATGAGGTCGGCAACCTATCGGCAGAGCTCGAGGTCGGTCCGAGCCCGCGAGGTGGATCCAGAAAACAAACTGGTTGCCCGCTGGAAGCCCCGCCGGGTGGAGGCTGAAGTGTTGCGCGATTCCATCCTGTTCAAGTCCAACCGCCTCGACCTCACGATGGGGGGTGGGATCATCAAGAAGGGACCGACCGAATACATCGCCAAGGATAAATTGCGGGAGTGGATCAAGAGCCCCCGGCGCACCGTGTATCTTCCAGTGATTCGCAGCGCAGGTTATGATGGGTTGGGAGCGTTCGACTTTTCCGATCCCTCGGTGACAGACGGGAATCGACGAACTTCGACCGTGACTCCGCAGGCGCTCTTCCTGATGAACAGTCCCCTGGTGCACGAATCGTCCCACCAGCTGTCCGAGATCATGCTGGGAGCGACCGAAGGGGCGACCGATGGTGACCGGGTGGGGTGGATGATTCTGCACCTTTTCGGACGGTCGGCGCGCCCCGGGGAGATCGCACGGGCCGAGGGTTTCGTGAGTTCCTATGCGGCACAGGCGGGCAAGAGGGCCCAGGACAAAGCTTGGGCGGCCCTGGTGAGGGCGTTCTTCGCGAGCAACGAATTTTTGTATATCGAATAGATTCCCCTTCCGGTTTCCGTTCTTATACCCGGAATGGCCCGAAGCGGACAGCGGTGCAGATTTACCCTGGGTGTGGGGATGATCCTGGTTTTGTCTGGAGTCGGGCGGGCCGAGGAGGGCGGCGAAGATGATCCGCAGGGGCACTGGGCCTTTCAGCGGATTGAGCGGCCGGCAGTTCCGAGTTCGAGCGGGGGGAATCCGATTGATGCGTTTCTCGGAGGGAAGCGGGCGGAGAAGTCGCTCAGAACTCAGCCTGAGGCGGAGCGCTCGTTGCTGCTTCGTCGACTCTACCTCGATCTGCTCGGCTTGCCGCCTTCGCGCGAGCAGTTGCGGGACGAGCGCCCCTGGGAGGAGATCGTCGACGGGTTGTTAGAGAATCCGCAACACGGAGAGCGCTGGGCGCGGCACTGGATGGATGTGTGGCGCTACAGTGATTGGTATGGATTGAACAAGCAGTTGCGCAACAGCCAGAAACACATCTGGCATTGGCGGGACTGGATCGTCGAGTCGCTGAACGTGGACAAGGGATATGATCGCATGATTCACGAGATGCTGGCCGGTGATGAGCTGGCACCGGAAGACATGGACACGGTGCGGGCAACCGGCTTCCTGGCGCGCAACTACTACCTCTTCAATCGCACGAGTTGGCTGGACAACACGATCGAGCACACCTCGAAGGCCTTTCTCGGGCTCACCATGAACTGCGCGAAGTGCCATGATCACAAGTATGATCCCCTCGAGATGAGGGACTACTACCGATTCCGCGCGATTTTCGAACCCCACCAGGTGCGGCTGGACGAGGTGGCGGGAGAGCCTGACTTCGAGAAGGATGGAATTCCGCGCGTGTTCGATAACCATCTCGAGACGCCGACCTGGCTGCACCTGCAGGGGGATCCCAAGAATCCTGACAAGGAGAAAGCCATCGAACCGGGGGTGCCGGTTCTCTTTGCAGGGTTTGCTCCGAAGATCGAGGAGGTCGCCCTACCCTACACGGCATGGGTGCCGGGTGCGCGAAGAGATGTGCAGGACGCCCGGTTGGAAGCGGCGAGAAGGAAGGTGGAAGCGGCGGGACGGGCGCTGGCCCAGGTGGATAGTGCGGAAGAGAAGAAGCGGGAGAGCAGGCCAGGGGATGATCCAGCCTATCTGATCGTCGACGAGTTTGATGGCTCGAATGAGGAAGTGTGGGAGGTGATTGGCGAGGGCTGGGCCTATCGCGAAGGGGCCTTGCACAAGACGGAGGCGAATCGCGCGAACAACGTGGTGCGCATGCGGAAGCCTCATCCGCATAATTTCGAAGTGACCTGCTGCTACACGGTGACCAGCGGGACGACTTTCAAGTCGGTCGGGGTGCGCTTTGATCGCATCGACGAGGGGGCGAATCAGAACCAGGTTTACACCAGCGCCCACGAGCCGGATCCCAAGGTGCAGGTCTCGCACACCGTGAACGGGAAAGATCAGTATCCGCCCAAGGGCAAGGTGAAGAAGCCTGTCAAAGTGGGCGAAGCCTACGAGCTGAAGTTTGCGGTGCGGGATCGACTTCTCAATGTGTGGTTGAACGGGGAGTTCGTCCTGGCCTACGAATTGCCGAAGCGCCACCCGGACGGGCACCTGGCGATTTCAGGATTCGATGCGGTGGTGGCTTTTGATTCATTCAAGTTGCGGGAGCTGCCCGACGAGGTGGTGTTGCAGCCAGCCGGAAAGGCCGCTCCGGTGACTCGAAAGGCTGCGCAGGCTCAGCTGAAAGGTGCGCAGGCCACCCTTGAGGCCCTGGAATTCACGATTGCAACTGATCGTGCAAGGGCGGCGGGGAAGGAGGAGCCCAAGGGAGATTACAAGCCGTTGCGCGCGTCGAAAAAGGCGCTCGAAACTCCCGCGCACAAGTTTGAGCAATATCCCAGCACTTGGCCGGAGCGCAGTTCGGGCCGACGCACGATGTTGGCGAAGTGGATCACCAATCGCGAGAATCCGCTCACTGCGCGGGTGGCGGTGAACCATGTGTGGATGCGGCACTTTGGAGAGCCGCTGGTGGAGTCGGTGTCCGATTTTGGGAGGCGGGCCAAGCGTCCGGTGCACGCCGAACTGCTCGACTATCTTGCCGCGGAGTTCATGGAGTCGGGGTGGAGTTTTCGTCATCTCCACCGCCTGATGGTGACCTCGAGAGCCTACCGGATGAGTTCTTCGAATGCCGGAGGGGAAGCTGCCATGAAACTTGATGCGGCGAATCAGTTTTACTGGCGGATGAATCCGCGGCGCATGGAGTCAGAAGTGTTGCGCGACAGCTTGTTGCAGTTGGCAGGGGTGCTCGATTTGAAAAGAGGCGGGCCCTCGCTTGATCCCAAGAAGGGAGGAACGCGGCGCAGCCTCTACTTTCGGCATTCACGCGATGACAGGGACAAGTTTCTCAGCATGTTCAATGGTGCGGATCACTTGCGTTGTTACCGCCGGAGCGAGAGCATCGTCCCGCAGCAAGCTCTCGCGTTGTCCAACAGCAAGCTTGCCTTGGAGATGGCGGAGAAGATCGCGACGAGATTTGACGAGAAGGAACTGGACGGGTTCATCGGGAAAACGTTCGAGGCAATTGTATGTCGGCGGCCAGATGAGGAAGAGCGGGTAGCCTGCCAGGAGTTCTGCGATCGGATACGAGCGATCACAAAGGCATCGAATCCTGATGACTTGGTGCGCAAGCGCCTGGTCCTCGCCTTGCTGAACTACAACGACTTTGTCACCATCAGGTAGTATGGACCCCGATCTCCAGAATGCGATCAGCCGCCGGCGCTTCCTCCAGCGGAACGCCCTCGGCTTTGGCGGTCTGGCGCTCGGGAGTCTGCTGCAGCAGGATGGATATGCGGCGGAGGTTTGGGCTCCGCCCTCGGGGAAACCACACCTTGCACCGAAGGCGAAGAGCGTGATCTGGCTCTTCATGCGCGGCGGGGTGAGCCACATGGAGAGCTTCGATCCCAAGCCGAAGCTCACCGAATTAGAGGGCAAGACCATCGCGGAAACAGAGTTTGCGTCGGTGCAGGATCCGGAGCTTTTGAAGAAAGTGCGGGTGGTGGTGGTGAACGACGCGAATGGTCAGCAACGCAACGAGATCTATCCGCTCCAGGTCGGATTCAAGAAGTACGGGGAGAGCGGGATCGAGGTGAGCGACTGGTTTCCCCACATTGGGAGTTGTATTGATGACATTGCGGTGATCCGCTCGATGTGGACCACCGACGACAATCACGGCGCGCAGGTCCAGTTTCATTCGGGGCGTCACATGCTCGATCCGCCGGTGCCCACGATTGGGGCCTGGGTGAGCTACGGCTTGGGGACCCTGAACGAGAACCTCCCGCAGTTCATCAGCATGGGCCCGCGCTTTTTCGATCGCGGTGACGGGCACTACCTGGGGCCAGCCTACGATCCGGTGAAGCTGAAGGTCGATCAAAACAACCCCCTCGATTTTGCAAAGCCCGAGGGGGATCTGCCCCGTGAGGAACAGCGGATGGAGTTCGACCTCGTGGACCGGCTCAACAAGCTCACCAGCCGCAAGTATCCCCACGATCCTGCGCTCGAGGCGCGCATCAAGTCCTACGAACTCGGCTTTCGGATGCAGACTTCGGTGCCGGGAGTGATCGATTTCACAAGCGAGTCCGAGGCTACCAGAAAGCTCTATGGGCTCGATGAGACTCCCACCAAGCCGTTCGGGGAGCAGTTGCTGGCGGCACGGCGTTTCGTGGAGAAGGGGGTGCGCTTCATCCAGATCATGCACGGAGGTGGGGCGGCGGGCGCGTGGGACCAGCACTCGGGCCTGAAGGCGGGACACTCCAAGCAGGCCAGACAAGTCGACAAACCAATCGCGGGCTTGTTGCAGGATCTCAAGCAGCGGGGGTTGTTGGATGAGACCCTCGTGATCTTTGCGACGGAATTTGGACGCACCCCGGGAACGCAGAGTAAGGACGGTCGGGATCACCATCCCTACGGTTTCAGTGTGTGGATGGCGGGCGGTGGAGTGAAAGGGGGCGTGGTCCACGGGGCGACCGATGAGATCGGCTTTCACCCGGTGGAGAATCCGCACTACGTCACTGATGTGCACGCAACGCTTCTGCACCAGATGGGGCTGCAGTCGGATCGGATGTGGGTGCCCGGACACAAACGCCTGGAGCGGGACTTCGGCGAGGTGATTCATGACATTTTGGCCTGATGCAGCCGTAACCCTCTCGTGCGTTTGACCATACAGTCTCCCTTGCTCCTCGTTGAGCGCCCGGTTCGATGAGTGATCTCTGCCACAGCTGCCAGCCCCGGCCGCTCACGCGTCGCGAGATGCTGCGCACGTCGGGCGCCGGGTTTGGTGCGTTGGCGCTTCACGCCTTGATGACGGATGAGGTGCGGGCCGCATCGGCACTGGCTCCGAAGCCGGCACCGGTGTTGCCCAAAGCAAAGCGCGTGATCTTTCTCTTCATGCACGGCGGTCCCTCCCAAGTGGACTTGTTTGATCACAAGCCTCTCTTGACCCGCGATGACAACAAGCCCTTGCCCTTTGAGAAGCCGCGCATTGTCTCGGCCAAGACCGGCAATCTTCTCGCGTCGCCCTGGAAGTTCAAGCAGCACGGCGAGTCCGGCGCGGAGGTGAGTGAGCTCCTGCCTCACCTCGCCTCGATCGTGGATGACCTCTGTATCGTGCGCTCGATGTATGGATCGAACTCACGGCACGGCGGCGCGCTCCTGGAGTTGCACACCGGTTCGGATACCTTCACCCGGCCTGCGATGGGATCGTGGATCAACTACGGTCTCGGTACTGAGAATCAAAACCTGCCTGGATTCATCACGATCAATCCTTCGGGTTCTCACGGCGGATCGAACGCCTGGTCTTCCGCCTTTTTGCCGGCGCATTACCAGGGCACCCGGATCGGAGGGAAGGGGAAGGGCATGACCGTGCCCTTCATTGAGAGCCCGCTCAAGAACCGCGACCTGCAGCGCAAGGAACTCGAATTTCTGCACGCGATCAATCGAGATCACCTGGCGCAGCATGGTGGGGACAGCGAATTGGAAGCGCGGATCGCCTCTTACGAGTTGGCGTTCCGCATGCAACTGGAAGCGCCTCGCGTGCAGGATGTTTCGGCCGAGCCGGAGTCGATCAAGAAGCTCTATGGACTCGATCAAAGCAAGACCAAGGCCTTTGGAGAGCAGTGCCTGATGGGCAGGCGCTACAGTGAGGCGGGGGTCCGCTTCGTGCAGATCACTCACCGCTACTGGGACCAGCACAATGGGCTGAAGAAGGATCACGCTCGCCTGGCGGCGGAAATGGATCAACCGGTGGCGGCCTTGATCACCGATCTCAAACAGCGCGGCTTGCTGGATGAAACCCTGGTGCTGTGGGGTGGCGAATTTGGCAGGACCCCGGTGGCGCAGGGACGGGACGGCCGCGATCACAACCCGCATGGCTTTACCATGTTCCTGGCCGGGGGGGGAATGAAGGCGGGCCTGCAATATGGCTCCACCGACGAGTACGGCTATTACGCGACTGAGAACCGCGTGCACTTCCACGATCTACACGCCACGATCCTGCACCAGCTGGGGATCGATCACCTGGAGCTGACCTATCGCTACGCGGGCCGGGACTTCCGGCTCACGGATGTGCACGGGGAGGTGGTGCGGGATCTCTTGGGGTAGGGTCGCAAGTCGAAGGTCGGAAGCGACAGGGTGCCTGGCGGCGGCGGCGCAGGAAGAGTGCGAGTCCGAGGAGGGCCAGGGTGGCGCCAGTTGGTTCGGGAATGGCGAGGTTGTAGTTGTCGAAGGTGGCGTCTGCAGCAGAAGTGTCATTACCGGCTGCGGCAAGAAGGCCGGTGACACCGGTCGTGAAGGGGCTCGGGTCCATATCCGACCCCGAAATCGTTGCGACGGCGGGCCCCGGGTTGGTGAGGTCAAAAACTTCGCCAGTCAGGACATTTCCCTCGAGGATGAACACAAACCGGTAGTCGTTGAGTGGATTGAGGGTGACCGAGAGGGTTGGAGCGACAAGGCCGGCAACCCCCCTCATCCACGAATGGGAGGATATCGAGCGATCCGTTGCGGTAGACGAATCCGTAACCATCGGTCGTTCCCAGTCCGACATCAGTGATGCGGGCGAGACCACCGAACATCTCCGATGGCATCGACCTGGGTCCAGCCATCGTCATTGCCGTCATTAAAATCGTCGATGAGTGGGAGGGCCGCCGTGGCAGTCAGGGAGAGACCAAGGGGGAGGGCAGGGATTGCGAGGGCGCTTTTCATGAGATGAAGGATCGTAGGGTTGCGTCAAACATACGATTGCCATTAATTCAGCTTGGAACTAGGGGGGATCCTGACCGGCGAGCTGTTCTCTAGAGCTCCTTTATACGAATATTGCGCAGCTTGAGGGGCAGGCTGTGGTCGGAGAGTCCTTGCTAGAAGAGCACCGCGCTGAGCACAGTCAGGATTGCAGCGAAGCACAGGTTCAGGACGAGGCCGATGCGCATCATGGTGCGCTGGGGGATCTTGCCGGAGCCGAAGACGATGGCGTTGGGGGGAGTGGCGATCGGGAGCATGAAGGCACAGGAGGCGGCGATCGTCAGGGGAAGGACAAGCTTGGTGGGAGGAACTCCCATCTTAACTGCGACCTCGTAGAAGATCGGGACGAAGAGAACCGTGATCGCGGTGTTGGAGGAGAGTTCGGTGAGAAAGATCACGAAGAGGACCACGGCACCGACAACAAGAAAAATTGGCCACCCTTCAGTGATGACTCCGAGTTGGTTGGCGAGAAACTTGCTTGCGCCGGTAAGGCCGAGAATCTTGCTGAGGGTCAGTCCACCGCCGAAGAGAATGACGACGCCCCAGTCGGTCGTGCGATCGATGTCCTTCCAGGTGACCAGCCCAAGGGCGGCGAGCAGGACGAGAGCCAGGATCGCGACAATGCTGTCGAATCCGGTGGTGACATCGAAGTAGGTTCTGAGCCAGGCGCTGCTGAGCCAGCCCGCGACGGCGAGGCCAAAGATGACGAGGGTTGCCACCCGTTGGGGCGTGAAGGCGAAGGGCTCGGCATCGGCGGAGAGATTGGGGACCTTGCCGGGACGCGCAACCAGGAAGAGCAGGGCGATCAGGCTGGGAAGAAGAATCGCCACACAGGGGATGCCGAACTTCATCCATTCAAAGAAATCGATTTCGAGTTTTTCGGCAGCGATGGCATTGGGGAAGGTGCCGATGATTGTTCCGAGTCCACCGATGCTTGCGGAGTAGGCAAGACCGAGTAGAAGAAAAGGGGCCAGGGTCCTGGCGCGTTCCGCTCCGGTCTTGGATTCAACATCAGCGAGGAGACCGAGGGCGACGGGAAAGAGGAGAGCGGTGGTGGCCGTGTTTGAGATCCACATCGAGGTAAAGGCGGCGGCAACAAAGAGACCGATCGCGGTGAAATGGAACCGTCCTCCAGCGAGGGCGAGGATGCGGTCCGCGAGCCAGCGATTGAGACCCTGTCGAGTGAGGGCCGCGGCGATGCCGAAGCCGCCAAGGAAGAGGAAGATCAGGTGATGGGCGAATCCGGCGAAGGCCTGCGGCACGACGGTTGCCGGGTTGCCCGCAAAGACGCCGCTCAGCACGGCCACCACCGGGATGAGCAGGGCGGTGACCGCCAGCGGGATGGCCTCGGTGAGCCAGAGAATGGCGGCAAGCGCGAGGATGGCGAGGCCGGTGCGAACCTGGGTGGCGGTCTTGCCTTCCGGGGCATCGATGGGGGCGAGCCAGTAGATGAGGGCAAAGGCTGCCAGGGCGACGGCAACGAAGATTAGCCTGCGGCGCGGAGCCCAACCGGGAAGCGTGGCCTGTTTCTCGTGGATGGGGGATCCCTCTTCCTGCTCCGGCATTACAGTGCATCGTTCTGACTGGCGGGATGAGGGTTGGCAAGCATCCTGGCAGGAGGGAGGGTAAGATGGAGCAGCGCGTTGACTCCGCTCGGGCGATCTCCATCATCAGGTCATGGAGGTTCGGCAGCTTGAGAAGGGGGAGCCCTTTACGACCAGGGACGGCTCCACCATTCGGAGCATCCTGGATTGCGCCAATGCCCCGGTGGAGAAGCAGAGCCTCGCGGAGGCAACCGTGCCGGCCGGGGGAGCGACCGAGCGGCATCACCACAAGCTGAGCGAGGAGTTTTACTTCTTGTTAGAGGGCGAGGGGACGATGAAAATCGACGGGGAGATCCGCGAGGTGGGGCCGGGAGATGCCATCCTGATTCCGGCCGGAGCGTGGCACGAGATCAGGGCCAGGACCGCTCTGAGATTTCTGTGTTGCTGCGCACCGCCGTATTCGCACGACGATACCTATTTCGAGTAGCGAGGAGCGAACAACGGAGAGCTCGCGCATTGCCGCTACTTCCCCTGTGCCACGAAGTCGATCACGAAGACCTTGTCGAGGCTGGGGAGAAGTTTTTCGACGAAAGCTTTGTGCGCCTTGTGAGGGAGGTAGACGTCGAGGCCCTTCTTGTCCTTGAAGGTCACGATGAAGCAATGCGTGAATCCCTGGGCATGGTTCTCGGGACTCACGTTGGTTCCCCACTCGTATCCTGTAACGGTGTCGACTTTCCTGGAGAGTTCGGTGAAGGCCTTTTCGATGGAGGCAACTTGTTCCTTGGTCGCGTCGTCCTTGAACTTGAAGCAAACGACGTGGCGGTAAGGACCACTCTTCTCGTGGTGATCGGCATAGGCTGAGCTCATGGCGGTGATGACTAACGCGAGGGTGACGAGAATCGTTTTCATTGTGCGAGGAGATTGAGGGGGGACGGCGGGGGCGTCAATGGAGTGCTGAACTGATTACGCGAATCATTGTTACATCGCTGAAATCACGGGGCCTGCAGCAATATTCGAAACCAACTGGCGGGATGGCCGGAGATCTGCTATACTATCTCATAATGGAAGCCCCCAATCTGTTCACCTGCACGGGCCGCTTCGAAGAACGGGACTTTGTGTTCCTCGCTTCGGTGGTGGCAGGAAACTCCGAGGACTCAGCGTTTCGGAGGTTCGTGGCAGACCGCGAAGAGCTCCTCGGGATCATGGATGACGAGCGAGTTGTGCGTGCGATCCTGGAGGCGCCAACACTGTTGAATGTCAGTCCCTCGTTCTACTTCTACGTCCTGGTACGCCATAGCCTGAAGCGCAGCAGCCTCGACGACTTTGCGTTGGCGGACTACCTCGGTTCGCTCCTCGCGGAGCGGGTTGCAGTCAGTCCGTCGGATGCCTTGAGGGGCATTCCAGCGGGCTTCGTCCACACCGTGGACTTCCTGGGAATCCTGGATCAGGCCAGTGGCAACACCCGTTATGAATTGCTGGTGGCGGCCGGGAACCAGTTCCTCATCCTGACCGGAATTTTTCCCGACTACATCCTGCAGCGCAGCGAGCGGCACGGTGCGCCGGGGATTGCCTACTACGAGAGCTTCGCGCGCTCGTCGTTTCACCAGGCCAGCGATTGCGCGATTGCGAGAAGTTGTGGGATGAGCGAGGTGCTGGATACCCTCACGCAGGTTCTGCCCGAAGCCAGGCGTTCCTTGAATCACGTGGCGGACTCGTTGTTGTTCCTGGCGAGTTGAGGGTGAAGAGCCCGGAGACCGGAGACCCGACCGTTGAGGGGGACTACAAGGTCTTCAGGAATGCGTAGAGATCCGCCAGGTCCCGGGCGCTTGCCGGGAGGAGTAATCCCGGTGGCATGGGCGACTGGTTGGGGCGGCGTTCGCTGAGGATGTCGTGCCGGGAGAAGCGGATCGTCTCTCCGGCGCCGGTTTCCAGAATGGTCTGGGCTTCCGAGCTGTAGACCTTCACCCCGACGAAGGTGCCGTCCTTGGTGGTGATCTGGGTGGCCTTGTAGAGATCGGAGATCGCGAGATTCGGTTCGTTGATGTGGCGGAAGAGGTCGTCCCGGCTGAAGCGCTTTGCGATATTCTTCAGGGCGGGTCCGAGGCGATTGCGTCCGGTATGGCAGGTGACGCAGTTGAAGCGGGCGTAGGCGGCCTGACCGCGCGTGGCATCCCCCTTGGACCAGTCGACTTTTTTCATCCGTTCATTGAAGGGGGTAAGATCGATGTCCGCTGAAGGAGGCCGGTAGAACTCCTCAACGAGTTGCTTGTCAGCGTCGTTGCCGTGTTTGGAGAGGAACTCTGCGAGGGTGGGGCGGAGTTCGGTATGCTTCCATTCGGCTCGGAAGAGCGGCAAGAGGTCGTCTGAAGAAAGGTGCCGCCGGGCGAAGGAAATGGAATCGGGCGCCCACCCGTCGCGGGCCTTGAGCATCGCCCTGGCAGCGGCGACCTGAGCTTCCTTCGGAAGGACGCCCAACAAGTAGGAATTGCGTGGTTCGCCGATCTCGACGCTCCGCTTGGCAAGTTTGTCGACGAGGAGGGGATCTATCTTCAGGTGAGCCTGCAGGGCATCGCGGATGTTGATCGTCCAGTTGCGATCGGTGAGCAGTCTGCGCCTTGCGATCTTCCAGTCGATCCTGAGAAACCCCTCCGCAATCATACCGCGCGCGGTGTTTGAACGCTCCCCCGGCATCTGGGCGAGACAGAAGAGGTGGTGGGCATCCTGGACGGGGTGGGACTTGGGATTCACCGCGACTGCGAGGGAGTGGATTGCGCGTTTGTCGTCGGCGTGAAGCATGGCGAGCAGCCGGGCAATCTCATCGTTGAGAGGCCGGCTCGTCGGGGTGAGGGAATTGAAGGCCGGCGTGATTGTAGCAATCGCTTCATTGCGCAGTGCTGCGTCCAGCCCCTCCGGCTTGTTGGCGGTGTAGCCTGCGTCGATTCTTCGCTTTGCCTCGCTGGTGCTGATGTCTCCCAGTGCGAGCATAAGGTGACGAATCGCGGTGAGCTGTGATTTGGGATCCTTGCTTTTCTTGAAGAGAGCGAGCGCCTCTTCGGGAGAAAGGGCCTTGGGCGTGCTGATGAGATCGTTGTGAATCGACCAGTCCCTTGGCGTCTCGAAGGCGGGTTGAGCCTCCGAGCCTTTGCGGGCCGGATAGGAAATGCGATAGACCGCTCCTCGGGTGCCGCGTCCTCCGACCGCAACGAAGAGGTCGCCACTGGGAGGATGCACTGCGATGTCGGAGGGGGCGAATCCGACGTTTCCCGTGGTCCTGAGGAAGGTCTCGCTGACGTGCCTCTGGTAGGAATCGCGCTCGCGGACAAGCGGAGTGAAGTAGACTCGTCCGTAGGTCCAGCACGCGAAGAAGAGGCCGTCGCGGTACTTCCTGGGAAACTGAGTGTGGCGGTATACCTCGACCCCGGTAGGCGAGCCGCGATCGATTTCTGCAAGGCGATCGACGGAGTCGAAGAAGTAGGGTGGACGATTGAAGGAGCGCTGATGACCGGGAAGAAGCCAGCCGTGGTGTCCGCCGATGCGGACGTGGAAGACGCGGCAGAACGAATACCAGGGAAGTTGGTGGTCACGTTCGCCGTCGGAGTCGAAGGTGAACAGGTGGCCGTGCTTGTTGAACGCGATGTCGTAGTGATTGCGAAAGCCGTGCGCGATCACCTCGCTCTGTTTGCCGTCCGGTGAGATGCGGAGAACGGTGCCTTGGGAAGGCTCCACAATCGGAGAGGTCTTGGTCGTGATGGCGCCCTTGCCGATCCTGGTGTTGTTGCCGCAGGCGAGATAGAACCAGCCATCGGGTCCCTTTCGAATTCCGTGCGGCCCGTGTTCGCCGCCTCCACCGGGGAGTTTGTAAAAGAGTTCGGGATTGCTCTCGGGCAGTCCATCGCGGTCTCGATCACGATGCCGGAAGATGCCGTGTGGTTGCACGCTGAGGAGGTCATTGCCGATCCAGAGGAGGCCGTGTGCATTGCGGGCGTCACCGGGGACCAGGTGCATGTCGTCGGCCACTCCGTCCGCATTGTGATCCAGGAGAATCTTGATATATCCCGGACCGGAGACCGCCACCCGGCCGTCGTCGGCGATGGTCATGGCCCAAGTGTCGTGGGTCAGGTCGTCGCCGGCAAACTTGCTGACCACAAATCCCTCGGGAACGCTGAAGGGCGACTCCGCGGCGCGGGAAGCCAGAATAGGAGCGAGCGTGATCAGGACGAGGATCAGGGCGGGGCGCATGGGACAGTGCTAGCGGCATACGGCGTTCTTGGCACGGATGTTTTTGCTCCGCCAGGTCGTGGTGCTTATTTGGGTTGGAACGCCTTTCTCGGAGGGTGATTGATCAGGGCTCGATGACCTGGAACTGTCGGGTGGTCCGCTCTGGCGACCAGCCGTAGAGGACCGGCGGGAGGATGGCGACGCGGGCCGCAGGCGGTGCGAGTGACTTGGCCCAGCGGACGACGTCACCGGCCCTGAACTCGGGATGCTTGAGGGCAGGGCGCGCGATGGTGAGATGAGGGAGGGGAACGCGGAGGTCCGGTTTGCATCCTGCGGCTTCGAGGAGCGGGGCGCGCCAGGCAGCAATGAGGTCGGCGATGGCGTCGCGGCCTTCCGGTCCAAAGTAGAGAAACGCGCCTGGGATGGGATTCCGGTATAGGCCCGTCGTGCGTCCGGACCGAGGAGGACCGGGCCGCCGGTTTACTTCACCGGAATCTCGAGGGTCACCGCATTGAGCTCCGGACCCGAAACCGTGATGGTGAGGGTGCTGTCCTTCACCACGGTGAGGGGGAAGGTCGTATTCCCGGTTTCGTCGGCGACCTGCACGGCGTAGAGACCGTGGGTGTCGAGAAGGGAGACGATCGCCCCGGGCGCATCGGACTCGATGATGAGACTGAGGTTTCCCGCTTCGAGCGATTTTGGTCCCGCCACATCCGGCCGCCTGGGGTTCGTGCCGCGGAGGCTCAAGGTGGGATCACCTAACAGATTCAACTCGCATAGGCAGAGATGAAAGGTGGCCGCCTTTTGCGCATCCTTGGCCATGCCTGCCTTGACCAGCATCATGGCGGCCCCGGCGCTGACTTTCTGGCCGATTCCAAATTCCCAGAATTGGGTCATGGTGCGGGTGGTGCCGTCGAGCTTCCCCTTCTCCACCATGAGCGGAAAGTCGCGCTTGGGGTCGTGGAAGTGCGGCTTGCCTTCCCGCACGGGCGCCACCACTGCGATCGCACCGGCTCTCGGTTGGCGCAACATCGACTCCGCAATGGACGGGTCCTTGGCCGCATCGAACTGACCGGTGAAACAGGAGACCGTCGTGATGATCGGGTAGGCCTTGTCGTTGGTGAGCTTGCTGACGTGCTCCTCCGTTACCAGTTGGTTGTCCTCCAGGACCCAGCAGGGAAGGAAGCCGTGACCGTGGATGTGGAGCTTCCCGGCCTTCTTGTCATTGAGAAGTTTGATCCAGTTCCCGGGGCTGAGAGCATAATCGCCCGGGCTCTTCTGGTCCCATGGAGTCTCGTCTGCAAAGAAGCGATGCACCGTTCCTCCCTTCAACACCTTGGAGACATGGCTATCCCAACTGAGCCGGACCTTCGCGTAGGCGGCGGGGACGGTGCAGGTATAAGCCATGGTGGTGGCAAATCCCTTCTCGGGATACTGGGATTCATAGGCGATCACCTTCTCGGTATAGGCCTTCACGTCGGCTGCGGTGCGCACCGGGATGCGGCCCAGGCCGACGTCGCCGTCGGGATAGTCGATCGAATCCCGATCCTCCTCCCACTCACCGAAAATGCCGTCGTCATCTGCATCCCAATCCTTCTTGCTGAGATAGAAAATATCAGTGGGGATGTGCTGGTAGTCACCCCACCTCGTCTTGTGCACCGTGTCGCGATCGGGCACCACGCCTTTCCCGTTCGGTTCGCTGTCACCGCCGAGGATGATCCAGCGTGTCCCGAGGTGATCGGTGTGATTGCGCACGCAGCGCCGGATCTTTTCCTGCAGGTCGGGAGCCTCGTAGCGATCGTCAATCTGCTTCGTGCTCAGGATCCGCACCGGCTTGCCGAGTCGCTTCTTCCATTGTGCGAATGGTTTCCAGGCCTCCACCAGTTCCGGCGAGGTGATCAGGAGCACGGTGGCAGGTGAGGGGGCGCTCAGCCCCGCCATGAATTCGTGCTCGGGATGAGCCCCTGCGTATCCGCTGGCAGCGAGGGTCGCGAGGGTGAGCAGGCGGGCGGCGTTCATCATGGCAAGATTCTCAAGTTGGAAGCGAGCTGGCGAGCCATTCCTGTGCCCCTTCTTGCCAGCGGACCCAAGGACCTGCATGGTATCGGGGTGCTGAGCGTGGATGAACAGATCGAGCTTGAGATTCAAGCACGCGCGGAACTCGAACGGCTGCGGGCGGAAGCGAACAACGAGGAAGTCGATCCGCAGGCGGTCGCGGTGGATGTCGCGATCGGCCGGCTCTCGCGCCTGGATTCGATGCAGATGGAGGAAGTGCGCAAGGCTGCCACCCGCCTGCGCAACTTGCGCATCCACGAACTGCAGGAGTCCCTTCGCAGGATGGACGAAGGAGGGTACGGAATTTGCGAGGGATGCGGAGAGTGGATTGCCTACGCCCGTCTGGAGCAACGGCCGGAAGCAAATCTCTGTGGCGACTGCGCCAGATGAGGAGTGATCTCTTGGGGAGTTTCCAAAAGTTATCAAGCTGTCCGAAACGAATTCGCGATCGCGACTCGCAAGCGAGGCTCCGCGGTCTGTGCCATCTCGTTCCTTGCGGCCGGTGTGGTGCTGTGCCTGGGACCCACTCGTGAGAGCGAAGCATCGGTGGTGGCCCAACCAGCGGTGGACAGGTGACGGCGAGGCGACCGTCCTGCAAGTCGCGGCCGACCGGCTCGAATCGGAAACTACGAACTTCCCCGCACCCGTCGCTCCTCGCGCCGCAGCCACGGCTCGATGACGAAGGGACCGAAGGGAAGGAGCGCTGCGAGGAACACCTTCGCGCAGGGTTTCACGGACCAGCCAGCCGGCTTCCAGGCCAGGAAGAGTGCGCCACAAAGCAGGATGAAGAGTCCCCCGTGAACCCACCCCGGGATCTTGATCGCTTCGTCGTTGCCTCCGATCCACTTCTGCGGCATGGCCACACAGAGGAGGTAGAGAAAGGAAGATCCTTCGAGGAAGCCCGCGAGTCGCAGGCGGCCGATGGGAGAATTCAGCATGGGAATTGCGCGTGAGTCCTATTTCTCCACCGGAAGCTTGGCCTTTTGCCAGGCGAGGAACCCGCCGTCGAGATGGTAAACTCTTTTGAACCCAAGCTTCTTCCACACTCCCAGCGAGTTGGTGCTGCGTCCACCGCTGCGGCAATGAACGAGATACGCCTTGTTGCGGTCGAGCTTTCCAATCCGGAGGTCGAAGTCATCGTTGAGATAGTCGATCTGCCGGGCACCTTTCAGATGTCCCTCGTCAAATTCCTGGATGGTACGGACATCGATGATGATGGGCCGCTGTTTTTCGTCTTTCCCCGCGAGGAGTTTGGCGGCGGCCGCGGCATCCACGTGCACGATGAGGCCCTTCTTCGGCTCCTTCTCTTCACCGTGAGCCAGTCCGGCCGAAAGCAGGACACCGAATGCGATCGAAGCAAATGTGCGCATGGGCGGAAACTAGCGGGAGAGAGGGTGATTGCAAGGCGCGCTATTCCATCCCGAGTTCCTTCACGAGGAAGGCCCACTTGTCGGCGGCCTCCTGGATGCGCTTGGCGATTGGCTTTCCTGCGCCGTGTCCCGCCTTGGTCTCGATGCGAATGAGGACGGGGTTCTCCCCCAGGTGGGCCCGCTGCAGGGCGGCCGCAAACTTGAAACTGTGGGCCGGGACCACGCGGTCGTCATGATCGCCGGTGGTGATCAGGGTGGAGGGATAACGCGTGCCCTTCTTCAGGTTGTGGTAGGGCGAGTAGGCGTGCAGGACTTTGAAGTCCGCCGCCGTGTCCGGGGTGCCGTACTCCTTGGTCCAGGCCCAGCCGATGGTGAACTTGTGGAAGCGCAGCATGTCCATCACCCCGACTGCGGGCAGCGCGGCCTGGAAGAGCTCGGGACGTTGCGTCATGCAGGCGCCAACAAGCAGCCCCCCGTTGCTGCCACCTTCCATGGCGAGTTTTTTCGAGGAGGTGTATTTGTGTTCGATGAGCCACTCGGCGCCCGCGATGAAATCGTCGAAGACGTTCTGCTTCCGGTGGTTCTTCCCTGCCTCGTGCCAGGCTTCGCCGTACTCGCCTCCGCCGCGCAGGTTGGCCACCGCGTAGACGCCCCCCAATTCAAGCCAGGCGATCGTGGAGCTCGAAAAGCGTGGCAGGAGGCTGATGTTGAAACCGCCGTACGCGTAGAGCAGGGTGGGATTGTTTCCGTCCAGAGCGAGGCCCTTCCTGGAGACGATGAACATGGGAATCCTGGTGCCGTCCTTGCTCTTGTAAAACACCTGCTTGGATTCAAAACGGGAGGGATCGAATTTCACGTTCGGCTTGCGAAACACCGAGCTCTTTCCGCTTTCGAAGTCATAACGATAGATGCTGTAGGGATCCGTATAGGAGTTGAAGGAGTAAAATGTCTCGCGGTGTTCGCGCTTTCCACGGAGTCCGCGCACCGATCCCAGGCCCGGAGTCTCGATCGTTCCGAGGAGCTTTCCGGTCAGGCTGTAGCGTCGCACCACGCTGTGGGCATCGTGCATGTAGGAGCAGAGGAACTCGTTGCCGACCAGGTTCACGCCGCGCAGGGTGTCCTTTGATTCCGGAACGAGCGTCTTCCAATGGGCGAGCTTGGGATTGCTGAGATCGATTTCGACAATGCGGCCGCGCGGCGCCTTGAGATCGGTCTGGAACCAGAATCGCGCGCCCTCATTGTCGATGAACTCATAGCGCGCGTCGAAGTCCTTGAGCAGTTCCACGAACGGGGAGTCCTCCTTGGAGAGGTCGCGATAGAAGAACCCGTTCTTGTTGGCAGAACCTTCCCAGACTTCGAGCAGGAGGTACTTGCCATCTTCGCTGGGCCAGGCTCCGAGTCCCCACTTGGGGTGATCCGGGCGTTCGTAGACCAGTTCGTCCTGCGCCTGCGAGGTTGCCAGCCGGTGATAGTAGACCTTCATGTTGAAGTTGGTCCCTTTAAATTCTTCCCCCTCCTTGGGCTCGGCATAGCGGGAATAGTAAAATCCCTTGTGGTCCTTCGACCACGAGGCGCCGGAAAACTTCGACCACTTCAGTTCGTCGGAAAAGTCCTTGCCGGTCTCGATGTCGCGCACACGCCATTCCTTCCAGTCCGAGCCTGAGCGGGAGATCGCATAGGCCAGGTGCTTTCCGTCATCGGAAACCTCGTAGCCGGAGAGCGCGACCGTGCCGTCCTGGGAGAGCTTGTTGGGGTCGAGCAGGACGCGCGCTTCCCCGCTGAGCGAGGTGGTGGTGTAGAGCACGCTCTGGTTCTGCAGGCCGTCGTTCTTTGAGTAAAAGTAGCGCCCGCCAATTTTGAATGGGATGCCGTAGCGCTCGTTGTCGTAGAGCTCAGTCAAGCGCTTCGCGATCCGTTCGCGGGCCGGGATCGCGTCGAGGAAGTCGAAGGTGACCTTGTTCTGCGCTTTTACCCACGCAGCCGTTTCCTTGGAATTGTCGTCCTCCAGCCACCGGTAGTGGTCAGTGATCTCTACTTCGTGGAGCGTCTCCCGGACCGCTTCGCGGCGGGTCTCGGGATAGGCCAGGGGTTCGCCAAAAACCGCGGGGGCGAGGGCAAGAAAAAGGAGAGGGCGTCGCATGCCCTCTCCTAGCAAAGTAATTCTTGCTTGGCTAACTCCGCGTTAGTTGTTTGCGCGGTGCTTGTTCTGCACCTTCTGCCGAATCTCGATCTCGGAGGCGCTGAAGGTCCACGATTTCGATTTGCCAGCCAGGCGCTCGCGAAGGTTCTCAATCTTGTCATCCATGGCCTTGCGCGATCCCACCGCGAGGGTCTCCTTGTCGCCGAGCAGGCGCGAGATGGTTTCATAGGCGCGATCGCAGATGCGGTAGGGGAGAAAGTCGTCGTCCTCCGGCCACTTCTCGGCGCCTTCACCCTTGATCAGGTATCGCTCACCCGTGCTCCTGCTCGTCAGCTTGAGGAGGGGAGCGAGGGCGGCAAGCGGGGCCCCCTCGATTCCTTCGCAGACCAGGCAGGCGCTGGTATTGGCGTAGGCCCCGGCCCCTTTCAGGAAGCGGCGAACGGTTTCCTCCCTCTTGTCCGGGAAGCTACGCATGTTCAGGCCGAGGATCATGCGGCTGGCTTTCACGTGGCCCGGATCGCGGCGGAGTTTCAGCTTGTCGGCCAACTGGAGGAGTTGCTCGTGACCCCGCGGGTCCGGGCTGTTTCCGTAGACCGTCGCCGCTGCGGAAATCTGGGTGGCATCAGTGGCGGTGCACAGGAAGCGACGGAGGGTGCTCTTGATGCGCGGGTCCGGGCTCCACGAGATGGCCTTGAGGAAGTCAGCCAACTCATCACTGCCCGGATCGTGCGCTTTCATCAGTTTCCCGAGATGCGCGATGACAAGTTGGTCGGAATGCCCGGGAAAGTAGTAGAGGAGTCGACGAGCGGCCGCTTCCGCATAACGTGGCTGACCTTGCTCAAGGTCCATCTTGAGCTGGGTATAGAGTTCGACCCGCTCAGGTGCCACGCCCCACTTCTCGCGAACTGCAATGGCGATCCTTTCCGAATGGGTTGGGCTGTTGAGCTGGGCGTCGAACTCATCGACCACGATGTAGTAGGACCGGTTAGTGATCATTCCGATCAACGCGAAACACATGTCGCCAACCGTGAGGGTGTAGTCCTTGATCATTTCGTCAAAGTCCGGGCCGGGATTGCTCTTCGGCAAGCCGGTTTTCTCGATGGCGAATTCATCCCGTGGATCGCCTGGCCGAAAATCGACAAAGGCAGAGGGACCCATCGAGGTGGCATATTCATCGGTGACCAGGGTCCTGGTCTCACGCTTGTCATCGAGATGCTCGAGAAGGAGGGGAAGGGCTTCAGGCCCCAACTCAATGAGGCGAATCAGTGCGCGGAAGGAGGCCTCGGCGGGCGAGGTGTTCGCCGGAAGGGGCAAGGCTCGGAGCGGGGCTTCATCGAGAGGAGGAAACTCGGTGAAGCGGAAGGTGCCCGCGTAGAAGGTTTGAGGCGACTCGACTTCGACAAGTTGCTCGATCAGGGCAGGGATGTCGTCGGCTGGTCTGGAAACGGCTTGGGCGGTGAGGGGCAAGCCAACGACGAGGGACACAACGAGCAGGGGATGGACTTTCATAATGGGGTGAACCGGACGACCATCATAGGCGAGCTTTCAGGAATTATGAATAGTCTGCGGGTTTGAAGAGAATCTCTGCGAAGCGAAAGCGAGCAGGAGCGGGGAAGGACACCGATTACTTTCATAGCTCCTAAAGATTAGGATATCTGAATCAAGTAGCGGAATCGGGAGTTCACTCCATGGGAGGCTCCGGGAGAGGCACACGGTTCGGGGGCGGGGTAAGAGCGAATTGTAGGGCGGGCGCTCCGCCTGCCGAGGTCGAGCGAGATACAATGGCTCCCGGAATCGGCAGCCGGAGCGGCTGCCCCACAGTTCTTCAAGTCAAAGCCGGTTGATGCCCTAGCGGGCTCTAGCAACTACTAGCCTGGCGCGCGCCAGATCAGGCGAAGGGCATCGAGACGAAGCCGGGACTGCCCGATGAGTTTGCAAAGTTCGTCGCGGAAGTGGGTGAGATCTTCGATCTCGGAAGGAGAGATGTGGCTGTTGCGCTGCTTGAGATCCTCCAGTCGCTCGAGTTCGGCGGTGAGGCTGTGTTTGGCATTGCGTTCCGCATCGCGGATTTGCAGTCGAGCCTGTCCACTGATGATTTTCTCGGCAGTCTTCAACATCGACGGCAGAATCTCCTGCCGGAAGACTTGCTGCGAAACGAGTTTGCGCGGACGGCCCGGTTCGATGGTGGCGGTGAGGAGGGCGGGGTCATCGCTGTGGTCCACGCCCTTGTGATCGACAACCACCCGAAAGGCGGTCGGAGGAAGAAAGCGATCGGCGTGCAGACGCGAGGGGGCGAGGCATTCGAGGACGTAATGACACTCCAGTAACATCGTTTTGCCGCGCGCCGTCTTCCAGTGGCCGAAGCTGCAGTTGCCTTGCTCGCGACTGAGAAGGACTCCGAGCGCATCACGGAAAATCGGATGGTCGGGCGTCATGAAAGTGATGTCTTCGCGGGAAAGGGCGCAGTCGCGGTCGAAGGTGACCGAGAGGCCGTCCTCCGGAAAGTTGGCGAAGGCTTCGCTCAGGCGCTCGCCTGGTTGGAACACGTAGCTGCGCAGAGAAAGGTCTTCGATGGTGAGGCCCAGGTGGTCGAAGAGTCGAATCACAAACTGCTCGAAGGCGGGATCATGATCGGTGTCGGAGATCTCCTGGATGAGCTGCGCGGTTTTGTGCGGTGAGGGGGCGCCCAATTCGAGAAGGCGGTCGTGGCCGCTGGCCAATTCCTGGGCGACCTCTTCTCGCATGGCGCGGGAGCGCGTGAGGAACTCATCGAAGGCGTCCTGCTTGGGATGGGCCTGGAGCTCCGCAAGTTCCGGGCGGAGAGCCGCGGCGAGAGTGGCGGCCCCCTTGAGGGAGTGCTCGAAGGCGTCCAATCCCTCGGCATACCACCTGGCCAGCAGCTCCTGGGCGCTGCCTTGTGCCACGGGGACGTGGATCTTGATGGTTTCGGTCTGCCCAATGCGGTCGAGACGACCGATCCGCTGCTCAAGGAGCTCGGGATCCTCCGGCAAATCGAAGAGAACGAGATGATGCGCGAACTGGAAATTGCGTCCCTCGGAGCCAATCTCGGAACAGATGAGAATGCGGGCTCCCTCCGCCTCCGCGAACCAGGCTGCATTGCGATCGCGCTGCAGGAGAGTGAGGTCTTCATGGAAGAGCGCGGCCTCGACTTGAATTTCGTCGAGAAGCAGTGCGCGGATGGTCTCGGCCATCTCAACCGCGTGGCAGATGAGGACCACTTTGCGATCGGGATCTTCCCGTAGAAAGTCGGCCAACCACCCAATGCGAACTTCGATTTCGTCTTCACCAGCCGGAACCTTGATGGTCGCGAGGTGGAGTTCGCGTTCCGGGAATCCCGTGAGTCGTTCGCGGGTGTTGCGGAACATGACCCGTCCCGTTCCGAAGGAATCAATGAGGTCGCCAATGAGTTCTTCGCGCGCGTGCTCGTCGTTCGCAGAAAGCAGTTTTGCGGCCTCTTCAGCGCGCGGTGAGCGACCGGCAATCAGGGCAAGATCGTCTTTGGTGGGAAGCTCGCCATCGACCAGTCTGTTCACCAGCTCGGCGAGCGGTTCGTAGCCCTTCGCTTCGGCTTGAAACTTGGCGAGGTCGGAGTAGCGGTCGGGATCGAGGAGACGTAGTCGTGCGAAGTGTCCCTCCGGCCCGAGTTGTTGCGGAGTAGCAGTCAGGAGGAGAACGGAATCCGTGATCTTGGCCAGGGACTCCACCATGGAGTAGGGCGCGCTCGGCTCGGCCGGGTGCCACTCGAGATGATGGGATTCATCCACAATGAGAAGATCGAATTCCGCTCCCCGCGCCTGCTCGGCCCGCTTGGGATGATCGGTGAGAAACTCCGTGGCACAGAGGATCAGCTGGCTGTCGAGGAAGGGATTGCCTGCTTCCTCATTCGACTCGATGGCGGCGCAGCGCTCTTCGTCGAAGAGGGAGAAGAGAAAATTGAAGCGGCGCAGGAGCTCCACGAACCATTGGTGCACGAGGGGCTCCGGCACCAGGATGAGGACCCGGTCGGCCCGCCCGGTGAGATGGAGGCGGTGCAGGATGAGGCAGGCCTCGATGGTCTTGCCGAGTCCCACTTCGTCGGCGAGGAGCACGCGCGGGGCAAGGCGGTTGGCGGCTTCCGAGGCGATCGCGATCTGGTGAGGAATGAGGTCGATGCGTGCTCCGGTAAAGCCACGCGCCGGCGATTGGCGCAGGCGGGCGTTGTGCTCCAGGGCCTGGCCCCGCAGATCGAAGCTGCGCAGGTCGTCGCACTGCCCGGCAAGGAGGCGCTCCTCGGGCTTGATGAAGCTCAGCGAGTCGAACAATTGCTCTTCAGGCACCTTGTCCTCGCCGCAGTGGTACACCAGGAGGCCGTCGCGTTCCTCGATCCGTTCCACCGTGAAGTCGTTGTTCGACTGATCCTTGATGCGATCGCCGGGTCTGAATTGAACACGGATGAGGGGAGCAGAGGAAAACACGTATTGCCGCATTTCTTCCGCCGCGGGAAAGCAGATTTCCACGCGATCACCATCGGTGGCGATCACGAGTCCGAGGCCGAGCTCGGGTTGGGAACCACTGATCCATCGCTGGCCGGGGAGGGGGGGCTGCACGTCGGGAGACTGAAGAGGGAAGGGGCAAGGGGCAAGAGGCAAGACGCGAGCGAGAGCTGTTGTTTGTGGCGTCAGGAATTGAGGCTGATGAAGAACGGCAAAACGGTCTTGATACTAGTCGCTTGTATCTTTCAATCTGTCCCTAGTGAGCAGGGTGATCGTGATTGGAGGAGGGGCCGCAGGATTTTTTGGCGCGATCACGTGCGCAGACCATGGATTGGAAGAGGTCTTGATTCTGGAAAAGGGGTCGGAAGTGCTGGACAAGGTGAAGATTTCGGGCGGAGGACGATGCAATGTGATGCACGCATGTTTTGAGCCGGGCGAGTTGGTCGAGAGCTATCCGCGCGGACGCAAGAGCCTGCTGGGACCCTTTCACCATTGGCAGACGAGTGAGACCGTGGAGTGGTTCGAGTCCCGCGGAGTGATCCTGAAGACCGAGCCGGATGGGCGAATGTTCCCCGTCACGGACGATTCGCGGACCATCATCGACTGCCTGACGGGAGCGGCGCGCGATGCAGGGGTGCGGTGGCGGACGAGGTGCGGAGTGCAGGCGGTGCGCCTCAGGGCGGGTGGAGGCTTCAGGGTGGAAACCGCCCCCGGCGAGGAATTGGAGGCTGCCGCGCTTTTGATCGCGACCGGGGGCATCCGGAGCGGGGCCGCCCGGAAGCCGCTCACCGATCTGGGACACGAGTTCGAACCTCCGGTACCCTCGCTCTTTACCTTTCACATTGAGGATGTGCGGCTCGAAGGGCTGCAGGGCGTCTCGGTCGGGCACGCTTCGGTGCGAGCCGGAAAGCTCAGCTCGGATGGGCCGGTCCTCGTCACGCACTGGGGCCTGAGCGGGCCCGCGATTCTGAGATTGTCTGCGCTGGGGGCGCGGGAACTCGCGGAACAGGACTACCAATTTGAGCTACGGGTGGACTGGACGGGTGGCAAGGGGGTGGAGGGCTTTGCTGCCATGATCCTGAAAGAGCGTCGGGAGCACGGCGCGCGCAAGGTGATGACCCGCAGCCCCCTGGAGCAGTTTCCCCGGAGATTGTGGGAGCGCCTCGCCGCCGCCGCCGGAGTGACTGCGGCAACTTCGTGGTCAAATCTGACGAGGGATCAGGAGCGTGGCCTGGCAGGTCAGTTGCTGGAGGGACGCTTTGCGGTCCGGGGCAAGAGCCTCAATAAGGACGAGTTCGTAACCTGCGGCGGGGTGCGCCTGCGGGACGTGAATCTCAAGACCATGGAGAGCAAGCTCGTGCCCGGGCTCTACTTCGCCGGCGAGGTCCTCGACATCGATGGCATCACCGGCGGGTTCAATTTTCAGTCGGCGTGGACCACGGGTCGCATCGCGGGTGAGGCGATCGCGCGGGGCTTCCGGTAGGGTGCTCTCCGGCGCGCCGATCCGTCAAACTGCTCGATCACCAGCGCGATCGCGAATCCGTCGTAGCCCTTGCTTCCCACGGTCTGCAATGCGGTGGCGTGTCGATGCGGGGCTCGCGGGCCATGAGCTCGAAGAGTTTGCGGATGCCCAGGAGGTTGGGGTCGTCGGTGTCGGGATCCGCCGGCGTCCCAAAGTTCCTGGCTCACAATGCGGTTGGAGGATCCCATCAAGTCACCCCCGACCTCAAGCGGGAAGAGGCCGCCGCCTGGAATCACTTCCGGTCGTGAGCAAGCTTGAAGGGCTTGCCGCGCAGCTTGGCGTGGCGAGTGGACTCGATGGCGGACTCCGCGAACTCGCTGCGGATGTCGATCAGGGAGTGGCGGGGGAAGAGGGCAATCTTGCCGATCGCGCCGTCCGGAAGTCCGGCCTCCCGATAGAGCATGCCCGCGATTTCGCCAGGCTGGGCACCCTGCGATTGTCCCAGCGAAAGGAAGAGGCGAGTCATGCCTTGTTCGGGAGTGGGAGACATTCGCTCCCTCTTCCTCTTCTTTTTGCCGTCCTCCCGGTCAGGAGATCCGGATCGGTCTTCGCGATCGAAGCTCTTCCTATGTTCGTGTTTTGGGCGGTCCTCTGCGATTTCTTCTCCTTCGCGGCCGGTAGCGCCACGAACGAGCGTGAAGAGGGCGCCGGCGATGTCGGTGGCGGCGTGCCCTTGATCGAGAAGGCGCTCGATCTGGGATCCGTGGGGATCGTAGGCACCGGATTCGAGGAGATCCTTGAGAGTTTCGAAGATGATGTCGGCGCGCTTTCCTTCGACTTCTTCCTGGGAGGGGATCCGGGCGTGGGCGATCGGTTGCCGGATGTAGCGCTCCACGTTTTGGAGGCGATAGATGTCACGGCCGAAGACGAAGGAAATCGCGCGCCCGGCCCGCCCCGCCCGTCCGGTGCGCCCGATGCGGTGGACGTAGTCCTCGGGGTCCTGGGGGAGATCGTAGTTGAAGACGATGTCGATGTCGTCAATGTCGAGACCGCGGGCCGCGACATCAGTAGCGACAAGGAGTTCCACTTTGCCTTCGCGGAATCGTCGCAGGGTGCGCTCGCGAAGCTGCTGCGTAATGTCACCATGCAGCCGGTCGGCGGAGTAGCCGCGTGCGACGAGTGCTTCGGTACACTCGTCGACGCTGCGCTTGGTGTTACAGAAGACGAGCGCAAGACGGGGCTCCTCGGTGTCGATGATGCGGGAGAGAACCTCGAGCTTGGAGCGGTGGCGGACCTCGTAGTAGCGCTGCTCGATCGAGGCAACGGTCAGTGACTTGCGCTTGATGCTGACCGTTTTGGGATCGTTTCCGAAGGCGCGGATCAGGTGCTCCACTCCGCGGTTCATGGTGGCCGAATAGAAGAGGGTCTGGTGATCGTCGTGGATCGCACCGAGGATCAGCTCCATGTCCTCGCGGAATCCCATGTCGAGCATGCGGTCTGCTTCGTCGAGGATCGCGATCTTGATGTGGGCGGGGTCGAACGACTTGCGGCGGAGGTGGTCGAGAAGTCGGCCCGGAGTGCCCACGATCAGGTGGACTCCGTTCTTCAGGGCGCGGAGTTGGCGGTCGATGGGCGCTCCTCCGTAAACCGGGATGGCATGGAGACCGGGAAGATTGGTGCCGAGGCGGTGCACGTCCTCGCAGACCTGGACTGCGAGTTCCCGGGTGGGACAGAGAATGAGGACCTGCGGGACATGGTGATCGAGATTGATCTTGGCGAGCGCCGGGAGCACAAAGGCCGCGGTCTTGCCGGAGCCGGTTTCGGAGAGCCCGACGAGATCTTTTCCGGCGAGGGCCGGTGGAATCGCAAGGGCCTGGATCGGGGAGGGTTTCTCGAAGCCGAGGGATTCCACCGCTTCGAGAAGGGGAGCGGGGAGGCCGAGTTTGCTGAAGGGAGGAATGTCCATCGCGGCGGGACCCGCGCGGGCTCTCGCAGGGGGCGGGAGGATGGGCGGGAATCCCCCAGACACAAGTCACAAGTCGCGCGCGGCGAACGGAATACTAGGGCATGTTTATAAATTGGGTTGTGTCGCGCGGCGAGACCGTTTCGCTGCAGGCGAGGGGCAGCGATTGAGCAGGTCGAGGCCTGCGAGGGGAGTTGGAACGAAGTCCGCGGCGAAAGGGGCCGCCGCCCTCTGGGCACCATCCTGCCGCGACCGGCGATAGCTGCATGGTTTCAGCCAATTCACAGGTGTCGCGGTGCGACACAATTTTCAGGCATGCCCTAGGGCAGGCTCACTTCCACGCGGAAAAAGTTGGCGCGCTCCAGGGGATCGCCCGCTACCGGGATCAGCCGGGTGGTGTCGTCGCCAACGATGACAGAGAGCGGGCTCCAGATGAGGAGATCATGGCTCCGTTCGATCGCATAGAAGCGGCCGGTCAGGGTGGGCATGGAAAGGTGCGCCCCGTCGGGATTGCCTGGGTCGGCTGCGACCGTGATGAAGAACCGTGAGTTGCCATCGAGAGGATCAGTCAGGGTGAGAGTCACTTCGGCGAGGTTTGACTGACCGTCACCATCGGCGTCCTCGGCACCATCGGCAGTGCCATTGCCATCACTGTCGGTGAGGAGTGGATTGGTCCCGAGGAGCGCTTCCACCGTGTCGAGCAGCCCATCGTTGTCGTCATCCGGATCGAAAAGGTCGGGGTCGCCGTCGAGATCGGTGTCGAGCAGGACGGTGACGGCCACGTTATCGAGCGCCATGCCCTGTGAGCCCGCCGGAGCCGTGAAGGTCTGCCCGTCGTTTCCGGAGCCACGGGTGTAGGGGCCGGAAAACCGCGTCCATGTAAAGTCAGCCGCCTCGCCACCGCTCCCGGTGAGACCCAGGCTATCCACTCCTGGTGCCGGGATGGTCAGACCGGCTTGCGCCACTCCGATGTTGGTGGAACTCATGCCGCTGGCGGGTCCGTTGGACGCGACGATCACGCCTTCGTAAGAGTGGAAGTGGAGCACGACGCCCGACACCACGATCGCGATGCCGTCGGGAGCTCCATTCTGGATGCCGGGAATCAGCTTCGAGTAGACCCGGTGTCCGGAAGCGGTGGTGACATCCAGGGTGAAGGTGTCCAGCACGTGAGTGGAGTAAGTGCCGCCTCCGTTGCCATTGTAGAAGACCACTGAAATATCGGAGAGGGGGCCGGAGAACCCGGGGCCGATCACCATTTCGACAAACTCATTGGAGTCGCCCCCGACATTGTCGTAGTGGAATTCGTTGAGGAAAATGTCATCGGGGCTGGAGCCTCCGCCGCCGGGACCCGGAGTGGCGGTAAAGCGTAATTGAAACGGGTTGCCGGGTGGGATGGAGAGGGCCGAGACGACCGTGGTCAAGGCCGTGGAGGCCCCGCCCACGATCGGGCCGGAGGGCAGGGAGGTGTTCGCTGTGAAGGTGAGGCCAGGAAGCGGAGTGGAGCCGCCGTCGATGAGCAGTTCGACGAGGATCTGGTCCGCGCCGCCATTTTGCGACGATCGCCATTGCTCGGCATCGTAGGCGATCTGGAGCGCAGTGATCGGACCACCCGTCTCATTGAGGTACTCTGCGGTGGTGGAAACAGGGCCGCTATCCAAGAGGATCCCGAGGGAAGGATCGGGACCGTAGGAGTAGTTTCCGCTGCCACCACTGCTGCCATCGTCAGCTCCCAGCCAGGTGCCCCGCGAAGTTGGCCAGCGGGCGGGATCGGCGGAGCCGTCGAAGGTGGCGAAGTCCTCCTGGATCGTTTGGCCGACGCTGCTGAAGGTGAAAAAGGGGGTGTTTGTGTCGGTGACCGTGAGGTTCACATCGTCGGGGCCGAACCCCGGTGCGCTGGCAGTGAAGGTCACGTTTTGGGAGCCATCGAGGAGCGCATCGAGTTGCGGAATGAGATCGACGGTCCGGGTCGTCATGCCGGAACTGAAGGTAACCATCGATTGGACAGGGATCGCTTCGCTGGGATCGGAGGAACTGAGCGTGACCTCTACGGTTTCTCCAGGTCTGGGCGCGGCCGGAAGGGTGATCGTGAGAACGGCGGCGCCGCTCGAGTCAGACTCGGAGACCGTTCCTGGCGAAATCGTCAGGGTGAGCGGGGACAGGACCACGAGTTCGAAGTCTGCAAACACCGCGAGGTGGTCGGAAGCGTTGCCGCTCGTTCCGGCCGGGAGCGGAGAACCTGCCTTGGGGAGGCCCTGCCCGTTGGCGGTGTCACGTGCGCTGTTGTAGATTTCGCTGGCATGGGGCCGGCTGGTCAGGGCCGAGGTAGCGAGGATGTAGTCGAGAACGCTCGAGCTCGAGGTGGCATTCGAACCATTCAGCTGACGCGCGTCGAGGGCGGTGAGGGACCAGGCATTGAAGTAGGTGGCGGGCGCCATGAAGTAGTTGACCGGAAAGCTCACGTCGTTGCCCAGCACGTAGCTGACCGGGAGACCCGCGGGCCGCGAGTTGTAAACTCGGTCGCTGCCGATCAGATTGAAATCGCCCAGCACGATCACGTTGTCCGCGGAGGTCAGGCCCGACGACTGGAGATAGCTCGTCACGCGGTGAAGTTCGACGGCCCGGCGAAAGGGATCATCGATGTCGAGGCAGCATTTCAGGTGCAAGGTCAGGATGGTGGGATCGGCATTGAGTCCGGGAAGGTCCACCACGATAGCCGGAATCTGGCGAACCATGTCGTTTGCGCCTGGCGGGGAAGCGATGTTGGTGACGGAACTAATGGGATAGCGACTCAGGAATCCGACCCGGGAAGCAGTGTCGAGAACGTTGGTGGTAGTGGCGACGTGAATGGTTGGGTATCCCAGGGCGGCAGCGAGGCTCTCCAGGGCGCTTGGGTTCCCGGTGAGATCGGGGCTCCGCAGTTCCTGGAGAGCGACCACATCCGCATCGATGCGCTCAAGGATGTCCTTGGCCGCATCGTGGCCTGCTCCTCCTGGCGCGCCCAGGCCGAGTTCGACGTTGAGGGTTGCAACGCGCAGCGGAGTTGCGTGGGCGAGGCACGAGAACAGAAATGCAAGAAGCGCCAGCCCGATTTGGTGCCTGAGGGTGGGGGGAATCATTCGTGGGGTGATTCTCTATACCCGAGGAGGCCGGGAATGTCGAACGGCCACGTGGCGAGCGGCTATTCCTCTTCAGGGCTCGAAGCGCGCTCGATTTCGTCGAGGTCGGCAAGGTCTTGCGGACGACCAGCGGTCCGTTTGGCAGTGATGGTATCACTCTTCGCAAGAAAATGTACTGGGATCCCACGTGCCGAATCGGTGGAGCGACGGAGCCATGCATCTTCAAATGATGGCAGTCCTGGGATGGAAGTCAGAAAGTCAATTCTGGCTGGGCGCCACTCCTATCAAATACTGGAGGCCCTCTTGGGAAAGGTCCTCTTCCGTAACTTCGATGAGGGGAATTCCAAACTCCCGAAATGCCCGGGCAACTTTTTTCGCGTTGTCAGCACTGGCCCGAAGCCAGATATCCAATTCCTTGGTGGAGCTTGGCTGCGAATGGTGGATTACCGCGTAGGCTCCAACAATCAGGTATTCAACTTCCTCGTTCGCGCTTCTTCGAAACAATGGAACTTGCGTTGCGGCCAATCGGAGCGGTCTTTCTTGGGGACGGATTCGGCCATGGTAGATGCGAGAACATTACCACATTCCTGATCGAGTGCGAGCGGCGAAAATCGAGTGCTACCCCTTCAAAATCTGCGCCAGCACGTATGGCAGGATCCCTCCGGCCCGGTAGTAGTCGATCTCCACCGGGGTATCGAGGCGCACCACGACGGGAACCTCGACGGTAGATCCGTCCGCGCTCGTTGCGGTGAGGGTGACTTCACTGCGCGGGGCGATCTCGTTGCTCAGGCCCGTGACTGAGAACGTCGCATCGTGGAGACCGGCCACCTTGTCGTAGTCGGACTCATCGACGAAGTTGAGCGGAAGCACACCCATCCCGATCAAGTTGGATCGGTGGATGCGCTCGAAGGACTTGGTGATCACCGCCTGCACTCCGAGCAGACGCGTCCCTTTGGCAGCCCAGTCGCGAGAGGATCCCATGCCGTAGTCGGTGCCGCCAATCACCACGAGCGAGGTTCCCTCGGCCTGGTAGGCTTGCGCAGCATCGTAAATGTGGGTGGTGGTTCCCTCCGGAGTGGTCTTGGGGAGCGCAAGGTCAGGGAGGTCGCTCTCGCCGTGATAAACGGTGTAGCCACCTTCTGTTCCGGGCACCATGAGGTTCTTGATGCGCACGTTTCCAAAAGTACCACGCGTCATCACGCGGTCGTTGCCGCGGCGAGAGCCGAAGGAGTTGAACTGCGCCTTCGCCACTCCGTTCCCAAGGAGATACTGACCAGCGGGGGAGTCTTCCATTATCGCACCAGCGGGAGAGATGTGGTCGGTGGTGACCGAATCGCCAAAGATGCCGAGTGCGCGGGCATCGACCACGTTGTTGATATCGCCGGGCGTGCCGGTGAAGCCCTCAAAGAAGGGCGGATGCTGAATGTAGGTGGAGGCCTCATCCCACTCGTAGGTGGCGCCGGCCTTGCCTGGAATTTGTGACCACTTGGGATTGGCGGAATCGAAGTCGCCGTAGAGGGCGTTGAAGACATCCGGCTTCAGGGCGGCGTCCAGTTGCTCCTTCACGTCTGCCTGCGATGGCCAGAGGTCCTTCAGGAAAACCGGATTGCCCTCGGTGTCGTTGCCGAGCGGCTCCGCCGTCAGGTCGAGATCGACGCGACCAGCCAGGGCGTAGGCCACCACCAGGGGCGGCGACATGAGGAAGTTGGCACGGATCGCTCCGTGCACACGCGCTTCAAAGTTGCGGTTGCCGGAGAGTACCGAGGCGCACACGAGATCACCCTCCTTGAGCGCCGACTCGATGGCCGGATGCAGCGGGCCCGAGTTTCCGATGCAGGTGGTGCAACCGTAGCCCACGGTCTGGAAGCCGAGCTTGTCGAGCTCCGGGGTGAGGCCCGTGGAGTCGAGGTAGTCAGTGACCACCCGGGAACCCGGGGCCAGCGAGGTCTTCACGTAGGGCGCGATGGTGAGCCCTTTCTCGTTGGCCCTTTTGGCGAGGAGGCCGGCGGCGAGCATCACGCTCGGGTTCGAGGTGTTCGTGCAACTCGTGATCGCGGCAATGAGAATTGATCCGTGACCGATGGTGGTGTCGGTGTCGATGGCGGTGATCGTTTCACCTTCCAGGATGGGGGAGTCGAACTCACCCGCTGGACTGTCGAGATGGACGGGGCAACGTGTGCCGCGCTTCTCAGGCGCTTCGCCGAAGCCGCCTTCGTTTGCGGAGGTGCTGAAGAGGTCGTCGAACTTCTGGCGCAGGTCCGGAACATCGATGCGATCCTGCGGGCGCTTCGGTCCGGCCACGGAAGGCTGAATGGAGGCAAGATCGAGTTCGAGGAGATCGGTATAGTCGCACTCGCCCTTGTCGGGGATGCCGAACATCTCCTGGGCCACGAAGTAGTTCTTTACCGTCTCGCAGAGTTCAGGGCTGCGGCCGGTGCCCTGGAGGTAGCGGATGGTCTCGTCGTCGATCGCGAAGAAGCCCATGGTCGCGCCGTACTCGGGAGCCATGTTTGCGATGGTGGCGCGATCAGGAAGGGTGAGCGCCTGCGCGCCGGGACCAAAGAACTCGACGAACTTTCCGACCACGCCGTGGGCGCGCAGCATCTCGGTGACGCGCAGGGTGAGATCGGTGGCGGTGACGCCCTCAGAAAGCTGACCATGCAGGCACACCCCGACCACCTCGGGAACGAGGAAGGTTACCGGTTGACCGAGCATGCCGGCCTCCGCTTCGATGCCGCCCACGCCCCAGCCCACCACGCCCAGTCCATTGATCATGGTGGTGTGGGAATCGGTGCCCACCAGGGTGTCGGGATAGTAGAGCTCCCCGTCCGTGAGCACACCCTTGGCGAGATACTCGAGGTTGACCTGGTGAACGATCCCGATGCCGGGAGGAACCACCGAGAAGGTATCGAAGGCTTGCTGTCCCCACTTGAGGAATTCGTAGCGCTCGCGGTTGCGAATGAACTCGATCTCCATGTTGCGATCGAGAGCCACTTGGGAGCCCGCGAAGTCGACCTGCACCGAGTGGTCCACGACAAGGTCGACCGGGACGAGAGGTTCGATCGCAGCGGCTGGCGCGCCTTGAGCGACGGCCGCATCGCGCATCGCAGCCACGTCAACGAGGAGAGGGACGCCGGTGAAGTCCTGCAGGACGATGCGGGCGACCGTAAAGGGAATCTCGTAGTTGCCAGGGGACTCGGCGCTCCAGTTCGCGAGGTTGCGCACGTCCTCCTCAGTGACCTTCTTACCGTCGACATTGCGAAGGAGGGACTCAAGGACGATGCGGATCGAAACCGGGAGCCGGGAAAGATTCGGGAAGCCATCCTCCGCGAGAGCGGGGAGGGAGTAGAATCGGCCTTCGGTGCCGGCGCCGGTGGAGAAAGTGCGGAGGGTATCCATGGAGCGAATAATCGATAGTCAGTGGTCAGTGAAAAGCGAGGGTCCCGCCTCTGCCGCCGCCTCTCAGGGCTCGGAGTGCGAATGGTGGGTGGCAGAGAAGCGGTGAACGTAGAAAGTGCGGAGGGAATGTCAAAGAATGAAAGGGTTTGAAATGCGAGCAGGGGAAGAAAGGGGCGGTGAGAACATTGATCCTGGGTTGGGCGGTCCTGTGGGTCGGGGGCTGCGTGGCGAACACGAAATCGTGCGGGGACGAGACCTCCATGGATGCCTGCGCGAAAATCAGCAAGATTGAAGGATACGAGCTCTTGCGCTACATGGCCGCACCCGATGACAGCGAAGACGCAATTGATCCTGAGCCTCCTGCCGGTTCTTGCTGCCGGAGTTCTCCTTTCGGCCTGCGTGACCCAAACGACCGACCAAGAGCGTTTCCTGGAGACCCGCCGCATTGCTCCCGAGCCCAACGCCGGGATGGCAGGGCGTTAGGGAGAGTCGTTGGAACGAATCGGGATGGGATACCGGATGTTTCAGCGGAAGTGCCTCGAGTGTCATGAAGCCCGTGTGCCGGTGGATCACTCCAATCCGGGTTGGCATCCCGTCCTCGATGGGATGTCATGGAATGCGGGGCTTTCCTCCCCGGAGCAGGGCGCTGTGCTCGCCTACCTGCGGGCCGCGCGTCGTTGAAGTTGCGCGATGGTGATCGGGCTGTTCTCCTGATGTCCGTGACCGGAGATCTGTTAGCCTTTGCAGGAGTGATGGCGCTCGGGCAATTCAGCCCCGGGCCCGACATGCTTTTGTTGACGCGCACTTCGCTGGCGCAGGGGCGGACTGCCGGGTGGTGGACCACCGCCGGGATCACGACGGGGCTTTGTGTGCACGCGGCCATCGCGATCGTCTTTACGCGCTGGTTGGTGGAAAACGGAGGGCCGCTGGCCTCCGGCATGAAGTGGGCCGCAGCCATTTACCTGACCTGGTTGGGCGTTCTGCTCTTGCGTGGTGTCTACGCTGCCCTTGGCCGGGAGCGGCAGGTTCAGGCGCTGGCGTTGGGTGGTCATTCCGCTTATGTGCGGGGCTTGCTCTGCAATCTTCTCAATCCGAAGGCGGTTCTCTTTTTCATGGCCGTCATTGCCAAGTTTGTCGGCGACGACCGGCCCGCCTGGTGGTCGGCGGCGCTTTGGGGAATCATCGTGGGACAAGGAATGATCCTCTGGGGCGCCTACGTGTGGTTCCTCCAGTACCCGCCCTTCCAGCGGGGCTACCGACGAGCAGGACCGTGGATTGACGCGGCGTTCGGTATCGGCCTCCTCACCATCGCGGTGCTGCTCATCGTGAAAGGGTAAAGTTGCGGTGAGCGGCCATCAACCCACCAAAAAGGCGGCACCGCCGTGCCGCCTCTCTGAAATCTGATATTTGAAATCCTCAATTGTGCTTCGTGAAGTAGCCGTCGCCCAGGTAGAACGAGGGCGGGTAATCGGGGAGGGGACCGGCGTCGGGGGGGCGCGGAATATTGCGCCCGATCGTGGCGTCTTCCGGTTGAGTGGTGCTGATGGTCACCGGAGTGCCCACTCTCACAAGGCTGAAGAACTTGGGCGACACGTTTTCGTGCATGCGCAAGCAGCCGTGAGTGCAGGGATAGGGCTTCATCCAGCCGGTGTGGAATCCGTAGTTGGACTTGAATTCGCACCAGTAGGGCATGGGCGTGCCTTTGAACTTCCAGCCGGCCGGCTTCTTCGCAAGGTAGGTCTTCACCGATGAACTTCCGTTGTAGGCGTAGCCGTGGCTGTTGGCGCGGTGGCGGTGCTCCTTTTTGAAGATGCGGAAAGTGCCGCGAGGAGTGGGGTTGCTGGAGGTCCCCACCGAAATCGGCATGACCAGGAGTGGGCGATTCCCCTCCATCACATAGGCGGCCTGGTTCCGGATGGAGACCTTGACGCGCACATTGCTTGGTTTGTTTGGTTTGGAGGAGGGAAGGTCGTATGCGGCGTAGCGGCCCGAGCCGCCGGCACCTCCTGGGGGAGCTGTACAGGATGCAAGCGCGAGACAAGCGCCCGCTGCAGTAAGAATGAGTAGATTTTTCATTGAGTAATTGTGCGATTTTTCGGAAAGCATTGAAGCTGAATTCGCGCAAATATCAAACGTGCGGAAATGAAATCGATTTGGAGCGGTTTGCTGCTCAATAGCGCTGCGGACCAAGTCGCTCCCACGAATCCACCACCTCCCGGCGAAAAATCACGCTCGCGGACCGATAGGGAACATACTCGATCGTGGGTGAGAATCCGAAGCCATGGTAGCTCCGCCCGTGGCGACCGAATCCGTGCCCGAAGTAGGTGCTGAAGGAGTTGTAGTAGCGCGGCTGCAGGCGGGTGTA
>JAYGGC010000074.1:0-31866 GCA_046581525.1 Roseibacillus sp.
TCCTTTGGCAACACTAGTGACCGGCAGCAGAGCCTCATCTTGCGCAATCTCACGGGTCACGAGGGCATCTGGAGGATCCTGGGCACCCTCACTCTCCGCACGGGCGAGGCCACCCCTGGCGCCAACGATGTCCGTCGTGGCCCACTCAGCGACCCCAAAGCCTGGCTCTCCTATAAGTTCATCGAGGTCGAGAACATCAAGAGCATCTCGCTGAGCGCTCCCAACGACAAGGAATTCAAGGCCTGGACGGTGACCCGGGAGACCGCCTTGGGCGACTTCACCACCGGCGACCTCAAAGAGGACGAGGAAATGGACACCAGCGGCACCAGTTCCTTCAAAACCCTTTTTGAGAAACTGCACATTGAAGACGTCCTCGACCCTGCGGAGGCCGAGAAGAAAAAGGACCGCGAAAACGCCCGCCAGACAGTCATCACGACCTTCGATGGATTCACCTACACCTTCGATCTCACACCCATGAAGGTCGAGGAAGAGGAGGGTGACGATGTCCCCTCTACCACTTTCTCCAACTACATTGGGACCGTCAAAATTGAAGCCAAGTTTCAGGAAACGAGAACGAAAGGCGAAAGCGAGACCGCCGAGCAGGCGAAGGCCCTGGACTTGGCCTTCGCGACCGAGCTCGATAACCTCAATTTCAAGCTCGAGAACGAAAAGCCCTACGAGGAGCACACCTTCGAGTTCGCGCAGTTCTCCATCAGCAGCCTCAACAAGGCCCGCGACCAGATCGTCAAGGCCAAGACCCCGCCCTCTCCCAAAGGCGACACGCCCCCCGCCGGTCTTCCGAACGGTCTTCCCGGCAGTCTCCCCCCGGGCCTGATTCCCGGCGGCGCCCGCCCAAGTGCGGTGACCCCTCCGGTCCGCGTTCCGCCCGTGGAGAATCCCTGATCATCGGCGGGCTCTTGCTGGGGCACGCAGTTGTCCGCGATTTGTTCCCAAATCGTATCAGGTGTCCGATTGCCTCTTGAATTAGAGAGCGACCTTCCTAGGTTTGCCCGCGGATAGCTTCGGTCGCCGCATGAAAGCCCTCACCCGTACGATTGGATCGTTCTGGAACTCTTCGATCGGCAAAAAGTTTCTCGTCGCCCTCACCGGGATCGCCCTTCTCCTCTTCCTCCCGGGTCACCTCGCAGGAAACCTCCTGGTATTTGCCGGGCAGGACGCGATCAACGAATACGGGGTCTGGCTGCATGACCTTGGTCACGGCGCCGCGATCTGGATTGCTCGCATCGGCCTCCTCGCCGCTTTCGTCCTCCACATCGTGTTGACCATCCAACTCACCGTCGCAAATCGTGCCGCGCGATCGGAATACGCGTATCCCAGCACGGTGCAGGCCAGCCGCTCGTCGCGAATCATGATCTGGAGCGGGCTCACGATCCTTGCTTTCGTGATCTACCACCTCCTCCATTTTACCTTCAAGGTCAGCAACGAGTACGACGGCGAAAGCTACATGACCACCCTCCCTGGTCATGAGGGAGAAGTACACAACGTCCACAAGATGATGATCGACGGCTTTTCGTGGACTCCCGCCACCCTCTTCTACATCATTGCCATCTCCCTCCTCTGCTCGCACCTCTCCCACGGCTTCGCCTCCGTCCTCCAGACTCTCGGCGTCCGCTCCAGCAAAACGAGCACCTTGATCAAGAGACTCGGCTGGGCCTACGCCCTCGTCATGTGGCTCGGCTTCATCTCGATCCCGATCTCGATCTGGATCTTCGGCTATGGCCGGTAACCCAACCTTCCTCCCGTCACCTCCCCCTCCTGATCAATTCCAATGCCGCTGAATCTCAAAAGCTCGATCCCCCCCGGACCACTCGTGCAAAAGTGGACGCGGCACAAGATGGAGTCCAAGCTCATCAACCCTGCCAACAAGCGGAAGTATTCCGTCATCGTGGTGGGGAGCGGACTGGCAGGTGGCTCGGCGGCCGCGACCCTCTCGGAGCTGGGCTACAAGGTGAAGTGCTTCTGCTACCAGGACAGCCCGCGGCGCGCCCACTCCATCGCAGCGCAGGGCGGCATCAACGCGGCCAAGAACTACCAGAACGACGGTGACTCCGTTTTTCGGCTCTTCTACGACACCATCAAGGGCGGCGACTTCCGCTCCCGGGAAGCGAACGTCCATCGTCTGGCCGAAGTTTCTCTCAACATCATCGACCAGTGCGTGGCGCAAGGAGTCCCCTTCGCCCGCGAGTACGGCGGACTGCTCGACAACCGTTCCTTCGGGGGCGCGCAGGTCAAGCGCACCTTCTACGCGCGCGGCCAAACCGGCCAACAGCTCCTCCTCGGTTGCTACCAGGCCCTCGCCAAGGAGATCGCGAGGGGTGGGGTGCAGATGTCCTCGCGCACGGAAATGCTTGATCTCGTGGTGGTCGACGGCCACGCCAAGGGCATCATCGTGCGCGACATGGTGAGCGGCGAGATCACTTCCCATGCCGCCGACACGGTGGTGCTCGCCACCGGTGGCTACAGCAACGTCTTCTATCTCTCGACCAACGCCAAGGGCTGCAACGTGATGGCCGCCTACCGCGCACACAAACGCGGCGCGGCCTTTGCCAATCCCTGCTACACCCAGATCCACCCCACCTGCATTCCGGTGAGCGGCGACTACCAATCGAAGCTCACGCTCATGTCCGAGTCGCTCCGCAATGACGGACGCCTCTGGGTCCCCACCTCCCAGGAGACCGCGGAGAAACTCCGGCAAGGTGAGCTCCGTGCCCGGGATATCGCCGAAGAGGACCGGGACTACTACCTCGAGCGCAAGTATCCTTCCTTCGGAAACCTCTCGCCCCGCGACATCGCCTCGCGCTCCGCCAAGGAGGTGTGCGACGAAGGCAGGGGCGTGGCGCCAACCGGGCTCGGAGTCTATCTCGATTTTCGCGATGCCATCCAGCGCGACGGACGGGACGCCATTTCGGAGCGCTACGGGAACCTCTTCCAGATGTACGAGAAGATCAAAGGCGAGGATCCCTACCAGACACCCATGCAGATCTTTCCCGCCGTGCACTACACCATGGGCGGCCTCTGGGTGGACTACAACCTGATGTCCAACGTGCCGGGACTCCACGTCGCAGGAGAAGCGAATTTCTCGGACCACGGCGCCAATCGCCTGGGGGCATCCGCCCTGATGCAGGGACTTGCGGACGGCTACTTTGTCCTCCCCGCCACCATTGCGAACTATCTCGGCACGCAAACTCCCGGATCGGTGACCGACTCACATCCTGAGTTCAAGCGTTGTGAGGAAGAGGTTCACGACCGGGTCAACTCGCTCCTTCAAATCCGCGGCGAGCGCAGCGTGGACTCATTCCATCGCGAGCTCGGACTCCTCATTTGGGACAAGTGCGGCATGACGCGGTGCAAGGAAGGCCTCAAGGAAGCCCTCGCCCGCATCCCGGAGATTCGCGATGAGTTCTGGAGCAATGTGCGGGTCCCGGGAGCGGGGCAGGACCTTAACCAGGAACTCGAGAAGGCCGGACGGGTCGCCGACTTCCTTGAATTCGGCGAACTCCTCTGCCACGACGCCCTGAGCCGCGAAGAATCCTGCGGGGGCCACTTCCGTCTCGAACACCAGTTCTCTGAGAAGGACGCCGAGGTGAAGGACGGCCGCACCCAACCCGGCGAAGCGAAGCGTGACGACGACAAGTTCTGTCACGTCAGCGCCTGGGAGCACACCGGGGTAGGCAATGAGCCAAAACTGTCCAAGGAACCTCTCGAATTTGAAAACGTGGAACTCAGCATTCGCAGCTACAAGTAGCGCGCAAGCAAACCCCTCCCAAGCCAGTCCCAATTACAGACGGCGAAGTCGCCCTCCAGAAACTCCGCCCTTCCCCCTCCTGTCCCATTCCCATCTCCCTCCCCTCCCGTTCAAACCATGAACCTCACTCTCAAAGTCTGGCGCCAGGAAAACCGCAAGGCGCACGGTCGCATGGAGACCTACGAGGCCAGGGACATCCCCCCGGACGCCTCTTTCCTCGAGATGCTCGACATCGTCAATGAGCGCATCATCACGGACGGAGGCGACCCGATTCACTTCGACCACGATTGCCGGGAGGGCATCTGCGGGATGTGCTCGTTGACCATCAACGGAGTGCCTCACGGTCCCGAACGAGCGACCACCACTTGCCAGCTTCACATGCGGCACTTCGAGGACGGAGAACGCATCTGGATCGAACCGTTCCGTGCCAAGGCGTTCCCCGTCATCAAGGACCTGGTGGTCGATCGCACTGCCTTCGACCGCATCATCCAGGCCGGCGGCTTCATTTCGGTGCGGACCGGGGCAGCGGTGGACGCCAACGCCATCCCGATTGCCAAGGATGAGGCTGACCTCGCCTTCGACGCTGCCACCTGCATCGGCTGCGGCGCCTGCGTAGCGGCCTGCAAGAACGCCAGCGCGATGCTCTTCGTTTCGGCCAAGGCCTCCCATCTCAACCGCCTCCCGCAGGGAGAGCCCGAGAAGAATCGCCGGGTGCTCCACATGGTGGAGACCATGGACAAGGAGGGCTTCGGCAACTGCACCAACCAGTACGAGTGCGAAGCGGTCTGCCCCAAATCCATCCCCGCGGACAACATCGCCAAGCTTAACCGTGACTACGCGACGGCCACGCTGAAGGAGGCGCTCCTCTAGGGCATGTTCGAAAATTGAGTCGGGTCGCGCGGCGAGACCATTTCCCTGCAGGCGAGACGCAGCGAATGAGTAGGTCGAGACCTTCCAGGGAGCTGGAACGAAGTCTGCAGAGCAATGGGCCGCCGTTCTCTGGGGCCCCATCCAACCACGACCGGCGATCACCGCATTTTTTCAGCCAATTCAAAGGTGCCGCGCTGCGGCACAATTCTCAAACATGCCCTGGTCCTGCATTCCGCCCTCAAATGCGGACATCCGTTGCAAATTGCGCTTTATCCTCTCGAACACCAATGGGCAGTGATGCGATCTCCGGTCCGCGTGGATCCCACTTGAATCCCAAGACCTAACCGCCAACACTTCCGCCGTGCCCCGCCTCGCTCTCCTTTTGCCCTTCGCCATCGCGACCCTCCTGCCAGGATGTGCCTTGCAGAAAAAATGGTCCCGGCCGCAGGAACAGGCGCGGATCGATGTCCCCTCGCTCTGGAATGAGGCGGCCCAGGGGCGGAACCGGAAAATCGCCACCGGCTGGCTCTCGGAGTTCGGAGATGCGCGGATGACCTCCCTCGTCCGAGAAGCGATTCGCCGCAACAACAACCTGCAGGCCGCAGCCTACCGGCTGAAGTCCACCCGCGAGAGCACCATTGTCGGCCGCTCGGCTCGACTCCCGAGCGTCAATGCAAGCGGCTCCAGTTCCCGGAGCTATTCCGGACTTGGACCTGCGCCGGGGGTTTCCAGCGACTCCTACGGACTCACATTTTCAGCGTCGTGGGAAATCGATGTCTGGGGTCGCCTTCGCGATCTCGATTACGCCACCCGCGCCGACTATGAGGCCGCCCTGGCGGACTTCCGTGGGGCACAGCTCTCGCTCGCCGTCAACACCGCCCAATCATGGGCCAACCTGACCGAGGCGCAGCAACAACTTGAATTGGCCGAGAAGACGCTGACAGACTTCGAGAAGAGCCTCTCCCTCATCAGCCGGCGCCAGAAGGAAGCGCTGCTCCGCGCCGTCGACGTGCAATTGGGCCGCAACAACGTGGCCGGTGCGGAGCGCAACTTACGCAGCCGCACGCTGCAACGCGACGAGGCGGCCCGCACCATCCAACTCCTCCTGGGCCGCTATCCATCCGGTGAACTGCAGGCTTCCTCGGACCTTCCCGTCCTGAAACACGCGGTGCCTGCAGGCCTCCCCTCCCAACTACTCGCCCGCCGGCCCGATCTCGTCGCCGGACGCGCGCGCATCTACGCCTCCGCCCGCCGCGCTGACGCCGCCCGCAAAGACCTTCTACCATCGCTCCGGCTTACCGGTTCCGGTGGCAATACTGCGGGCGACTTGAAACGCGCGCTCGACCCCGCCTATCTCACTTGGTCGATTGCCTCTTCGCTCGCGCAGACCGTCTACCGCGGCGGGGCTCCCTCCGCCCAGGCCCGGGCCGCCCTCGAGCGCAACAAGGCCACCATCCAGGACTACGTCCAGAGTGTCCTCCGGGCCTTCCGCGAAGTGGAGTCCGCCCTGCAAACCGATCGCTCCCTTCTTGAGCAGGAGTCCTTCCTCCTCATCGAGGTGCGCCAAGCCGGCCTTGCCCAGGCCGCCTCCGAGCGCGACCTGGGACTCGGCATCGAGGGCTCCAGCGTGCTCGAGATCCTGGAAGCCCAGCGGAGGGCTGTAAACGCCCGGGGGAGCCTGATTCGCCTTCGCAACCAGAGAATCCAGAATCGCCTCGATCTCCACCTGGCCCTCGGCGGAGACTTCGAAACGTTGCAAAAATAACGGGATTGCGGCGTAGACTGGGCAAAACTTCGCACGATTCACTGGAAGTTTCGTTAGAAGTTGCTCCGAAATCCACGTAAACTCCCGCGGCTCAAGTGAAGATCGCATTACGCCTCCTTATCCCCCTTTTCATCATCGCGAGCGGTTGGTTCACGATGGACCTGCTCGCGGGCAAGAAGAAGGATCCAGTCCGTCATGATCGGCGGGGCAATGGCAATTTGCCCAAGATCAAGGTGATGGAACTGCGCCGCACCGATTTCGAAGTGATCATCACTTCGAATGGAATCGTGCGCGCCCACAATTCGACCTCCCTGACCCCGCGCGTCTCGGGCCGCATTCACCAAATCGACGAGCGCTTTGAAGATGGCGCTTTCTTCAAAGCGAATGACGTGCTCGTGGAACTTGATCCCACAGACTTCAACGCAGCGGTAGCCACCGCCCAGGCACGGGTCGCCCGAGCTGAAGCGGCCCTAGCTCAGGAAGAGGCCCGCGCCGAGCAGGCGCTCCTCGACTGGAGGGACCTTGGCTACACCGATGAACCCAGCGACCTCGTCAGGCGCAAGCCACAGTTGAAGGAAGCCACCGCCAACCTGACCGCAGCCCATGCCGATCTCAGCGCCGCGGAGCGTGATGTCGTTCGGTCAAAGATCCTCGCTCCTTACGACGGCTGCGTTTTACGACGGGTGGCAGGCCTCGGTCAATCGGTGAGTCCCGGTTCGTCACTCGGCGAAATCTTCTCCACCGAATTCGCGGAGATCCGCCTCCCGCTCTCCGCCACCGCGCTCAAGTATTTCCAACTGCCGGAAGAGGCCCCCGAAACCAAGATCCGAGCCACCCTCTTTGACTCCCTCATCGAGGGCAGCGACCATTCGTGGAATGGAATCGTGGTACGCACCGAGGGGACCCTGAACGCGACCTCCCGCGAACTCTTCGTCATCACCCGGGTCGAGGATCCTTACGGGCTCAACACTGGCCATGCTCCCCTGCGAATCGGACAACCGGTGCGTGCTGAAATCGATGGACGCCTCCTGAAGGATGTCTTCGTTCTCCCCCGCGAGGGCCTGCGCGGTCCCAAGGAAATCGTGCTGGTAAATCCCGAGGACTCCACCATCCAACGCACCGGGATCGAACCAATCTGGGAAGACAAGAAACACGTGATCGTGCGCGACGATCTGCCCGAGGGCTGGTTGCTGGTGGTATCCCAACTTTCCTACGCTGCGAACGGCGCGAAGGTGGAGATCATCGACGAGGACGCCAAGGCGGACAGGCTCAAGGCCGCCCAGAGCCCGCCCGGTGAATCAGGCCAAGGCCAGCCTACTCGTCCGCGGGGGCGTAAGCGGGGTGGACCTCGGGGATAACCTTCAGTTCCAGGCGCTTGGTGCCTCGCAAAATGGTCAGGTCAGTCGCCTCCCCGGCCAACATGTAATAGAAGGCGTCGCGAGCCTCGGCATAAGTGCTCACCTTCCGCGGCCCTACTGAGAGAAGAATATCACCCTTCTTGACCCCCGCCGCAGCTCCGGGCGAATTGGGTCGAACCATCTCCACCGCCAACACGGGATTGATGGCGTTGACGGTCACCCCGATCCAGCAGGTTGTCACTCGACCTGTGGCCTTGAGATCATGCTCGACGCGATTCACAACCTCGATAGGCAACGCAAAAGTGCCGTTGCCGAACTTGGGGGCAGGTTCGTGGCAGACCGCCACCACTTCTCCTTTGGCATTCGCAAGGGGCGTTCCCGGAAGGGGCGGCTGGTCGAAGGGGTGATGAATACGGATCAATGCCACCGGAAGGATTTTTCCGCGAAAGGTGTTTTCCCAGCGCACAACCCGGCTCGCTCGCTTTTGCGAGGGCAGATAGACCGCGTCACCCGGTTGCAGTCCCAACGAGCTTGCGCGGGGAGAGGCCACCGGCTGTTCCTTGTTGGGCCCCTGCAAGATCGTCATCCTCGTGACCGGATCATGTCCGAGCAGGTTCAACGCTTCCCCGGACACCAAGGCCGCTCTTCCCGGATCAGTCCCGACTACTGCAATGGTCGCCAACCGGCCGCCGCCCAGGTGCACACTGAGCGCCTTGATGCGTTCGCCTCCCTCCTTCTTGGCAGCAAACGTGATCGCTGTCTGTGCAGAAGCGATTCCCGAAGACAACAGCGCAACAAGGAGGATCCTTCTCATCGGTTAAAACATGCCTCGCGGGTATTGCGGAGCAAGACGAAACAAGAACATTCAATCGTCACCGACCTAAAACTCTTTGCCTGGCTTCACGGGCTCGTCCTCTTCGGTCTTGGGCGGTTCAAAGTGGAGAACCTTATGCTCGGGAACCTCCCACGAGACCATATCCAACCCGTCATCCGCGGGCGTCTCTTTGGGCCAGACGAAAAATCCGATCATCAAAAGCGCGTAGGCGATACCCGCTCCGTAAGCCCACTTGGCCGTTCCCATTTCGCGAAGCCAAACTGTGACTCGCTCCACCAGCAGACTCCGCGCTGAGCGCTTCATTAAGTCCTGCCGCTGCCGACGATGAAACTCGTCGAGAAATTCTTCAAAATACTCATCCGCAGGAGCGTCCTGCCCCCTCAACGCAAAAAGTTTTTGAATCTCTGGGAAATCTTTGTTCACAAATTGGGAGTAACTATTAAAGAAAGCTGAACTATTTAGTTAAATAATATACGAAGTTTCAAAAACTTACCTCTTCCAGAAATCTTCCAAGTGCCCCTGCAACTGCTGGTGAGCGTAATAGAGGCGGGAGCGCACGGTCCCTTCCGAGACCCCGAGGATCTTGCTGATCTCGGCATGAGGCATTCCCTGGATATCAAACATGGTCACAACTGCTCTGTGGTCTTCAGACAGGGCCTGTAGCGCTTCGTTCAATTTTTTTTGAAGTTCGTGGATATTGCTCTGCCGGCGTGGATTTGCCCGATGAGCCTGGTCGACAAAGGTGGTGTCGTTCTGCAGGCCCGCATCCTCGTCGTCCAGACTGAGCCCAGCCCTCCTCCGCCTCTTCTTGAGGAAGTTCAAGGTCATGTTGGTCGCGATGGAGTAGATCCAAGTATAGAAGGTCGATTTCCCCCTGAAATGCCGGAGCGACCGGTAGGCCTTCGCGAAGATATCCTGGAGCAGGTCGTGGGTGTCCTCCTTGTTGGAGGTCATGTTGTAGACCAAGCCGTAAAGCTTGCGGCTGTACTTGATCACAAGTTCGTCGAACGCCTGGGTGTCACCCTCCTGGGCGCGCCGGACAAGTTCGTGATCTGGATCGTTCGCGTTTTCGGCCATGCAGGCAGGGTGGACTGCTGGCCAGCCTAGACGCCCCCGGATGGGTGTCAAAGGACAAGGCCAGACAGGGGCAAGGACAGGTTTGCCAATGAAGAGACAATTGCCGGGCGAGGTCGTTCAATTTGCGGCCTGCCCCGCGCGCCGAACGGTGGCCACGGTCACGGCATCGGTATCCGGCAAGATGTGCTTTTCAATCTCCACTCTCACTTCGCGGACCGCAAATTCCTCTACTATCATGCGGGCCAGGTCGGCGGCCAGAGTCTCGATCAAATGACGAGGGCCCTCCTTCGCAACCTCCCTCATCCTCCGAGCCACGGCATCGTAATCAACCGTGTTTTCGATACGATCCTGCAGGGACGCGAAGGATTGGACCGGCACCATGGAGATCGAAAGATACAAGCTCTGTGCTTGGGCTCGTTCCGCTTCCGGCACCCCGATCATGCACTCCACCGCCAGGCGATTGATGGTGATGCGATCACCTGTCTCCGCCCTTGAGGATGCTGCGTCCCCACCCGAATTGTTCGACCGCTCCATCAGTGCGTGCAGGGACTTGATGTTGGAGAGCAGGAGTTCGGGCCCTGCCGCGGCGAGGCGGAGTGGCGGATCGTAGCCGCTGAGAACACCCACCGAAGTCACTCCCCCGTGGTGGGCAGTATCAATGTCGTGCGCCATGTCTCCGACGAAGGCCGTCTCGGACGGATCGAGGGCATGGTCTTGCAGGATCGCACGGATCACCTTCCGCTTGTCAATCACCCCGGAGTAGAGGCCTTCAAAGTGCCTCTCGAATCCGAACTCCCGCAGTTGTTCTTCAAAAATCTGGGCGTGCATGCTGGTGAGCACGAAGAGCCTGATCTTGTTCGCACTGCACCAGCTCAGGAACTCGGCCGTTCCTTCCAGCGGGGTGACGGGGTGCTCGGATGAGTCGAATGCCTCGCGAAAGTGCACTTCCAGTTCCTCCAGCGGAACACCGGGCAACAACTCGTCATACCACTCCGAATACGGCAGCCGGAAACTCTCCCGAAACTCCTCGCGCGTCATGACGGGAAGCTCGAACCGCCTGAAGATCGCATTGGTAGCGGCCAAGGTCGGCCCCATGTCGTCCACCAGGGTGCCGGACCAGTCGAGGATTAGTGCGCGGAACATGGGAGGGGGAAAGCTATTAGATGGTTGTCGCGGGATTGGAACAAAGAAAATGTGCTGCTGGAGTGGGTCCGCCGACCCGCCGAACATTCCAGCAGAGCGCCCCCCTAACTCCACTGCCTCTCACCGCCGATCCGACAGGAGACGTGGGGTGCCCGGACTCCCGCCCCCTACCCAATAGTGAGCCGCACTTCCCGGACGGTTTCCGGACCGAGGCGCTGCTTCAAACGTCTGAGCAACTGCCCACGCGATTGTTCGAGGTGGAAGCGCATCGAGGGCTGGAGAACCCGGAGGGTGAGCATCCCGTCGCGCAGGGAAACCGGCTCGGTCTGCTTCGCGACAAATTCTCCGGCCACCTCGAGCCATGCGCTCCGCAGGCGACTCTCCTCAATCCCCTCGTTGAGTTGAAGATCCTGCAGGATCCCGGTCAGCAGGTCCCCAACCTTGGAAATATTCTTGTTGAGATCGAGGGGCTCCCCGACACCGCGAAATTCCCGCAGGACGCGGTCGCGAATTGAATCGCCCCTCGAACGGCCCGTGTGACGCGCACGCTTGCCTATTCCCCGCCGTCGTCTCCGATGGCTTCCACCGGACAGCCCTCCATAGCCTCCCTGCACTGCTCCTCTTCCTCTTCGTTCTCAGGCTGCTTGAAGACAAAGGAGTATCCCTCATCTTCTTCGCGCTTGAAATTCTCCGGTGCTGTTTCGCGACAAAGGTCGCAATCGATGCACTGACTATCAACGTAGAACTTGCCGCCTACGTTTTCGGTATTCTTGTCTTCGCGGTCTGCCATTGGATTGGTCGGAAAACTGGGCATTGCTTCGCTTACCCGGCAGGGAGATGCAACCCCTTTTTCCGGGCCCTCGCCAGTGACACGATTCAACGCTAGCCAAGCTCCGGACAAAGGGTTAGAGGTTCTCCGACTCCCGGATGGAACCAAGACCTGACAAGGAAGATCCTGATTCCTCCCCCTCAGATCGCGACTCGGGCGATTTTGCCCCGAAAGAACGCAACGTCGGGGCCGGGGGCGATATGGAGGACGGTGAGGAACTGGTCCCGGACGAAGAGGAAAATCCTGGGGAAGTGCCTGAGGACGAGGACTATGACCCCCTGGACGAGGATCTCGAGGACGATCCGGAGGAGGTCTCCGAAGAGTCTCCCCCCGCCCCGGGGACGGCCCCAGGGGGACCGGACGCTCCCCGCGGGTTGTTCGTCGAAGAGTCTCCCCCCGCCCCGGAGGCGGCCCCAGTCGGAGTGGGACCGAGGTTTTCACGCAAGGATCTCATCTGGCTGGGAGTGCTCGGGGTCGCCGTCCTCGTGGTCATGATCTACGCCGTGGGCCTCTTCTTTGGAGATGTCAATACCAGCACTCCCGATAAGGTGGACTTCCCCGTGAAGGGTGAGAGCGTGGTGATCCGCAAGATTGACACCTACTGGCGCAAACCGGATCGGGAGGTCGACCTCGGAGTCCGCCTCAAGGCCAAGTTCATTCCCGCCGCAGAGGTGAAACTCAAGTCCTCCGGCTCGGGCTCCCTGCGCTTCTTCTTCGAGAACCCTGAAGGCGAGCGGATCGGAGACTCAGTTACCCTCGCCTTCTCCGGGGGATCCTTCGACAAGAGCGGAGGAGAGTCCGCCCACTTCAACGCCACGAGCGGGTTTGAAGATGTCGGCGCTTACAACGACTATCTCACCGAGAAAGTACACTTCTGGTATCTCCTTGTGCTGGAAGGTCCCGGGCTCCACGCCGAGGGCTCCGAGTACAAGAAACTCCTCCGGATCCGCATCTCATCCAAGCGTCGCTGACCAACCCCTCATGTCCGAACCTGCTTCTCCGCTCGTGCCCAGGGAAGGCTGGCACGTGATGCATCTGTTTTACCACGTCGATCACGGACAGTGGCAGATGCTGGATGATACCGAACGCCGCGAAGCCAAAACGCGCTTCACCGAGCTCGTTCAAGAGATTCGCACCACACCAGACACGCAACTGCTCACCTTTGCGGTGGCGACACCCAAGGCCGATCTCGGGTTCATGCTTCTCACTCCCGATCTCCAGATCGCCAATGCGTTTGAGAAGCGCCTGACCTTGTCCCTGGGAGCAGACGTCCTCAATCCGTCCTATTCGTATCTCTCCCAAACCGAACGCTCGGAATACACCACCACCAGCGAGCAGTACGCCGGGGAAACCCTCAAGGGGGAACAGGGCCTCAAGGAAGGATCCGCGGAATTCGACGCGGCCTTGAAGGAGTTCGACGAACGCATGGAGCACTATCTCCAGCACCGTCTCTATCCTGATCTCCCCGACTGGCCCGTAATCTGTTTCTATCCCATGTCGAAGCGACGCCAGGGAGAGGACAACTGGTATGCGCTCGACTACGACGAACGCCGCCGGCTCATGAAGGGGCACGCGACCACCGGGCGGAAATACTCGGGCCGCATCCTCCAGTTGATCACCGGCTCCACCGGCCTCGACGACGCCGAATGGGGCGTCACCCTCCTCGCCAAGGACACCATCGATATCAAGGCCATCGTCTACGAGATGCGCTTCGATCCGGTCTCCGTGCGGTATGGGGAGTTCGGCGACTTCTACATCGGGATGCAGATGCCGCTCGATGAGTTGTTCCGACGCTTGTGCCTGTGAGCCACCCCCTCGACTGATTCAGTCTACGGCTGGGTGGGCATGGGCGGAGGGACCGGCGCAAACCTCGCGAGGGACTCGAAGTACCACTCCCACAACATCCACCCCCCGAAGATCCAAACCGCCCCTCCCACGGCGAGGAAGGGACCGAAGGGCAGGTGCTTTCCAAAACCGATGCGCGCCGGGATCGCCCACATGATCGCGAAGATACACCCGGCGAAGAGGGCAAAGATCACGCCGTGCCAACCGATGAAGGCGCCGATCAACCCCAGCAAGGGGGGATCGCCGTCACCCATCGCCTCCCTCGGAATGACGACCTTGTCGGCCTTGCCCGAGAGGGACTTGATCTTTTCGATCGAGTGTTGCTCCTCGCCGATTTGCACTGCTTCGCGACTGATCACGAGGCTGGTGGCCTTGGTGCGTTCACCATCGAGCAGGATTCCGTGTCCCTCAATCTCGAGGCGGTCGGAGTCCCGGAAGAACAGGTCCCCCCAGGCGTAGGCCTCTTCTTCGAATTCCAGCTCTTCACCCTCCGTTCCCTTCTTCGGAACCTTGAGCACGAAGCAGAGCTGGTCCTCGTGCGATTCCGGCTCGCGCAGATACCAATCATGAGCTTCCTCGAAGCTCAATTTCTTCTGCCCCATGAGTTGCTTGCCAAGATAGACCACCACCGCAAGACCGCCCCAGCCCGCGGCCATTCCAAAGAGCGCTTCGAGCCCACCCTTCCACCAGGTCATCTCGGGCCGCGCGCCCTCCAGGGTCAGCAAGGTGGGATCGATCAGACTTCCGATGACCCCGATGCCCATTCCCCACCAGCAGAAGTCGACCGGAACGAGCATGTGATCGGCGTCGATGAAGGCGATCGAGATCAGCAGGACGGCGAGAATCGCCACCAACCCGGCCGCGACCGGGGCGATGGGTGTGTGCTTCGTGACGTAGACGTACCACCCGGCGGTAAAAAGGAGCGCGGTGAAGATCTCGACGAAAACGTAACGAAACGAGATCGGAGCTCCGCATTCCGCACACTTTGCACGCTGCAGGATCCAAGTCGCAATCGGAAGATTGCGGTACCACGGGATCTCCTTCTTGCAGATCGGGCAGAAGGAGCGCTGCGGTTTGCTGACCGAGAGATCCTCGATCGGCCAGCGATAGATCACCACGTTCAGGTAAGAGCCAATGCAGGCCCCAACCACAAACACGCACCCCAACCACATCGGGTAGCCCAGAATGACCTCCATCTGCGCCCCAGTATGCCCTTTCCTTAGGATTTCGAAAATAACATTTGTGCCCACGCGTGGTTATGCTTTGGAGGCCCCGTGCAATTGCTGCGCCAAGCCGCCGAAGAAGTGGCCCGCCGTCTTACCGACGCCGGGCACGAGGCGTTGTTTGCCGGCGGCTGCGTCCGGGATCGATTGCAGGGAGAGGAACCCAAGGACTACGACATTGCCACCTCCGCCCGCCCGGACGAAGTCCTGGCCCTCTTCCCCGGCGGCGACGAGGTGGGCGCCCACTTCGGCGTGATCCTGGTTCGGGAGTCCGGATACCAGTTCGAGATCGCCACCTTCCGAACCGACGGGCCTTACCTCGATGGCCGCCATCCCGAGAGCGTCACCTTCACAACCGCCCGGGAGGACGCCCAGCGCCGCGACTTTACGATCAACGGCCTCTTTGAGAACCCGGCCACCGGCGAGGTCCTCGACTACGTGGGCGGACGAGGTGATTTGGAGGCGAGGGTTGTCCGCGCGATCGGAGAACCGAGTAAGCGCTTTGAGGCAGATTCGCTGCGCCTCCTGCGAGCAGTGCGTTTTGCGATCCGCACTGACTTTGAACTCGATCCCGCGACGTGGGAAGCGATGTGTGCAGACGCAGCGTTGTTGAAACGCGTGAGCCCGGAGCGGATTCGCGGTGAATTCGACAAGATCATCACGCACCCGGCTCGCCGACGCGGACTCGAGCTCCTGGTCGAGAGCGGACTCATGGAGTTTGTCGTTCCCGAATTTCTCGCCCTCCGGGGCTGCCCGCAACCGCCCGAATTTCACCCCGAAGGCGACGTCTATGTGCACACCTTGATCGCGCTCGACCTCCTGCCGGAGAAGCCCTCCCTGGAACTCGCCCTCTCGGTGATGCTCCACGACATTGCCAAGCCCCCTACCCTCACCGTCGATGAAGACTCGGGCCGCATTCGCAACAACGGTCACGACCGGGTTGGTGCCTGCATGGCGGAAGACATCCTGCGACGCCTGCGTTATTCGAACCAGGAAATCGAAGACGTCTCCGCGATGGTGGCCAACCACATGAACTTCATGCACGTGCAGCACATGCGCACCGCCAAGCTCAAGCGCTTCATGGCACGCCCTACCTTCCACGATGAAGTGGAACTCCACCGCGTCGACTGCACAAGCAGTCACGGCATGCTCGACAACATCGAGTTCCTCGGCAGCAAGGCGGAGGAGTTCGCGGCCGAACCCCTCATCCCTCCCCCGCTCGTGACCGGTCACGACCTGATCGAGCTGGGCTTTGATCCGGGTCCCCGCTTCAGCGAAATCCTGGAATATGTGCAAACTGAGCAACTTGAGGGTCGCCTCACCGACCGCGATTCTGCGCTCCTCGCGGTCCGGGAGAAATTTCCAACCGGTTGAACTCGCTCCGGCCGCATGTCCTGCCCAACCTTTCCGCGAATATCCACAGCCTGTGCCGGTGATCACTCCGGCATCCTATCCACGTATCAGCCCCACCAACATGAGCATGCCCACTGAACACGACGACGAGATCAACATGAAGATCCTGGCGATCTCGGAAGACCTGGTCTCCGGATTCCAAGAGCAACCCTTCCACGTCATCGCGGAGCAGTCGGGTGTCCCGCTTGAGACCGTGCTGGAGCGCATCGGCGCCATGCTGGAGGCAGGAGTGATCCGCCGCGTGCGCCAGACGCTGCTCGCCACCAAACTTGCTCACGGGGCGCTGGTGGCCTGGCGGGTCGCGGAGGAGAAGCTGAACGACGCCTTCGAGTTCATGTCCAAGGAGGATCCCTTCTCGGGCCACGTCGTACTTCGCTCCACCGACTCGGAGGTATCAGGTTCAGGCTATCGACTGTGGACCACCTTGAAGGTCCCGCAGGGGGAGTCCTTACAGGAGCATGGCGAAGTGCTGCAACGACTGGTGGGCGCGGATGAATTTCTCCTCATGCCCGCCAAGGGACTCTTCGCGCTGGGAGTTGGTCACGTCCGTCGCAGGGGACTTGAGCCCGGAGCACGGATTGACGGACCAGCACAGATGATGACCACCACCACCGTGGAACTGGATGAGGAAGAGTGGCGCGTCCTCCTGGCCATGAAGGAGGAATTGCAGCCCGAGGAACTTTGCGCTGACCCATGGACGGGGCGCGCCCAGATCGCCGAGGTGAGCCTGGAGCGCTTCTTCAAAGTGGCCCGGACCCTCAACGAAAAGAAAGTGATCGGCCGCTTCTCCACCTTCCTCGAACACGTGAAACCCTCCGAGACCGGCAAGCGGGTCACCCGCTTCAACGGACTCTTTCACTGGGCGGTGCCGAAAGGACGCGAGGTGGAAGCTGGCGGCGAGGTGGGGCGCCACCACTGCATGACGCACGCCTACTGGCGCGAAGGAGGACCCCAGTTTGGAAACGTCAACGTCATGGGGGTGGTCCACGGCACGGAGAAGGACAGGGTCCTTGAGCATAAGGCCGCCATCGACGTCCACCTCGAAGAAGCCGGCATTCCCGTCTCCTACACCAATGTGTTCTGGGGCGGGCGCAGCGAAATCAAACCCTCCGAAATCTCCCCCGAGATCTACCGCGCGTGGCACGAGAACCACCGCAATCTCGACGCTAAAGCTCCTGTGCTTTGACTGGATTTTTCCCAGGTGACCAAGGGGCACCCTGACAGGGAAGCGCAAGCCCGCTGAATGCCCGGTCGATGCCAGCAATTTGCAGAGCCCGGCCTATCCCCTGGCAGCCGGAGTCTTCCTTGAATCGCGCAGCGTGAGAATGGGAGTTTCCTATCCCGTCACTTCCGCTTCATCCGGCTCCGGCGTGGTGGGCGTGGGATTCGATTCGAAGGAGAGCTGCTTGGACTCTCCATCATGCCTCACAGTTACCAGATCGCCAGCCTTGATCTCACCACGGAGGAGCGACTCGGCGAGTGAATCCTCGAGGTGGCGTTCCACCGCCCGGCGCATGGGACGGGCACCGAAGTTCGGATCATAGCCTTCCTTGATGAGGAAGTCGCGGGCAGAAGCTTCGAGTTCGAGCTCGATATCCTTCTCCTTGAGACGGACGAGGAGTTTCTTAACCTCCAAGTCAACGATCGACGAAAGGCTGTCCTTCTCGAGCATCTTGAAGACCACCATGTCATCGAGACGATTGAGAAACTCCGGCTTGAACTCCTTTTTGGAGGCCTCCAGAATCTTCTCCTTCATGCCCTCGAAATCGGCGTCCTCTTCGCTCATCGCGCCGAATCCGAGCGACGTCTGGCGCTTGATGCTCGATGCCCCCGCATTCGAGGTCATGATGATGATGGTGTTGCGGAAGTCGATCTTGCGCCCAAAGCTGTCGGTGATCATCCCCTCCTCCAGGATCTGGAGCAGGAGGTTCATCACGTCGGGGTGAGCCTTCTCAATCTCATCAAAGAGAACCACGGAATACGGACGGCGGCGCACGGCTTCGGTGAGCTGTCCCCCCTCTTCGTAGCCAACGTAGCCTGGCGGCGATCCGATCAGGCGGCTGGAGGTGAATTTCTCCATGTACTCTGACATGTCGATCTGGATGAGCGCATCGGCATCCCCGAACATGAACTCAGCCAGGTTGCGGGCGAGGTAGGTCTTACCAACACCGGTCGGTCCCAGGAAAAGGAAGCTGCCGATGGGACGACGCGGATCCTTGAGGTCCGCACGCGAACGGCGCAGCGCCTTGGAAATGGTAGTCACCGCGACGTCCTGGCCGATCACCGTCACCTTCAGCGACTCCTCCATCCGGAGAAGTTTCTCGGCTTCCTTTTCCTCCATGCGTTGGAGGGGAACCCCGGTCCACTTGGAGACTACCGACATGATGTCGTCCTCGGTGACGTCCACCACTTTCTCCTCGCTCTCCGACTTCCAGGACTCAATGAGATCTTGGAGATCCTTCTTCGTTTGCTTCTCGGTATCACGGAGCGAGGCGGCCTTCTCAAAGTCCTGCGCATTGATGGCGCCGACCTTCTCCTTGTTGATCTCCTCGATCGTCTTTTCGAGGGACCTGATCTCGGGCGGGCGAGTGAGCGTCCCGATCCGCGCACGCGCGCCGGATTCGTCCAGCACATCGATCGCCTTGTCGGGCAGGAAGCGCCCGGTGAGGTAACGCGAGGTGAGGCGCACCGAGGACTCGATGGCCTCCGGCGAATACCTGACCTTGTGGTGTTGCTCGTACTTGTCCTGCAGGCCCTGGAGAATGGCGATGGTGTCATCCACCGAGGGCTCCTCCACCTTCACCTGCTGAAAGCGGCGTTCGAGAGCGGCGTCCTTCTCAATATACTTGCGGTACTCGTTGAGCGTGGTGGCGCCCACGCATTGCAATTCGCCCCGGCTGAGGGCCGGCTTGATGATGTTGGAGGCGTCCATCGCGCCCTCGGCCGAGCCCGCACCCACGATGGTGTGCAACTCATCGATAAAGAGAATGACATTCTTCACCTTGCGAATCTCATCCATCACGGCCTTGATCCGTTCTTCAAACTGACCGCGGTACTTCGTGCCCGCCACCATCAGGGCAAGGTCGAGAGTGATGACGCGCTTGTCGCGCAGGATCTCGGGCACGTTGCCGCAACCAATCTCCTGGGCGAGACCTTCCACGATCGCGGTCTTGCCGACTCCTGCCTCACCCACCAGCACCGGGTTATTCTTGGTGCGGCGGCAGAGAATTTGGATCACGCGCTCAATTTCAGTCTCGCGACCGATGACGGGATCGAGCCCACCTTCGCGCGCAAGCTTGGTGAGATCGCGCCCAAAGGCACGCAGGGCGGGCGTCTTGGTCTTCCCTTCGCCACCACCGCCCTCCATGGGCTCCTCTTCGTCTTCGAAGCCCTCGAACTCATCATCGGGCTCCTCGGGTGAGAAGTTGGGATCGATCTCGGCGAGGATCTCGTTGCGCGTGCGCTGAATATCGACATCGAGACTTTGCAGCACGCGGGCGGCCACTCCTTCCCCTTCCCGGAGCAATCCCAATAGGATGTGCTCGGTTCCGACATAAGAATGACTGAGCTGCTTCGCTTCCTTGTTCGCGAGCGCGAGAACCTTCTTCACCCGAGGGGTGTAGGGGATGTTGCCGGACACCTTTTGATCAGGTCCGTGTCCCACCTGCTTTTCCACTTCCATGCGGACCGAATCCAGATCGAGTCCCATTCTCTCAAGCACGCTCACCGCCACCCCCTGGCCAAGCTTGATCAGACCAAGCAGGAGATGCTCGGTTCCAACGTAGTTGTGGTTGAATCGGTCTGCTTCTTTCCTCGCTAGCGCTAAGACCTGTTGCGCCCTGGGGGTGAAATTATTCATAGATCAACAATGTTATCTGGGGGTTCCTCCCACTCTTGGTCCGGTTGTTTCTCACTGATAACAGGGGGATCGAGCGAATGCAACCGGGTCCGGATGATTTCGGCCCGGATCGCGTCCCTCTGTTCGGGGGTGAGTTTCTTGCCGGCGTGGAGCTGGAGATGGGCGGGCTGAATCTCCATGAGGAGGGAGTCACAGGCCCGCACGGTATCCGATGGGAAGAACTTCAGCTCCGCTCCGAGGCGCAGGAACGAGAGAAAATTGAGAGCCTCCTTGGAGGTGATGATGTAAGCATGCCGCAGCGTTCCGTAGGCCCGGCCCACCTGGTCAAAGACCATCTCCGGGTCGTCCTCAAACAGCTTCCAGCGCGCGTTGTGCTCGTGCGAGGCCACCCTGCCGATCACCCGCTCAATGCGCCGGATGATGGTCTCCTCGCTCTCGCCCAGGGTGGACTGGTTTGAAATCTGAAACAGGTTCCCGAGCGATTCGGTGCCCTCTCCGAAATACCCGCGCACTGCCAACTGCAGTTTGCCCACCGCCTGGAGGACCTGCCCGATCTGGTCGCTCAAGACCAGTCCGGGAAGATGCAACATCACAGAGGCCCGCATCCCGGTTCCAAGATTGGTCGGGCACGCGCTGATGTAGCCAAGCTCGTGATCAAAGGCAAAATCCAGGCTCCCTTCCAACTGGGTGTCGATTCCGGAAACCAATTCGTATGCTTCGCTCAAGGCCAACCCCGGGCGAATCGCCTGCATGCGCAGGTGATCCTCCTCATTGATCATGAGGCTGAGCGCCTGCTTGCGATTCACGATCGCCGCACTCCCCTCACCTCGTGCCGCTTGTTCGCGACTGATCAAGTGGCGTTCCACCAGAACCTGCTTTTGCAACGAACTCAGGTCGTCCAGTTCCACCGAGAAGCCGTCCTTCATTTCGGGCAGGGACTCCACCTCCGGCTTGACACGTTCGAGCACTGAGACGCGGCGCTCCTTGGTCGCCCATCCGGGAAACGGTTCGCGACGGAGGTTGCGCGCCAGGCGGACCCGGCTGGTGAGGACCACACTGTTGCCCTCCGCTTCACCGGTCATCCAGTCCGCGGGGTGTTTGAGCAGGGTGGAAAATCGCATCATGATTGCGGCGCTACACTGGTCTCGATCTCCTGGATTTCATCACGCAATCCCGCCGCCTCCTCGTAGTTCTCGGAAGCGATGGCCTGCTCAAGGCGATCCCGCAATTGATCGAGACGCTGTTGACGCGCGTGAGCCTCGAGCAATCCCTCGGGAACGCGGCCGACGTGCACGGTGCCCTTGTGCATCCCCTTGAGACGTCGGCTGATGTGATCTTCAAACGTCTGGTAGCACTCGCTGCAGCCGAGCCGGCCCACTTGCTGAAACTTGTTGAAGGTGAATCCGCACACCGGACAGGGCTCACCCTCGTCCTCCGAGACATTCAGAATCTGGCCCGTCTCGGTAACCGATCCTCCCCCCAACACAGAATCCGCCAAGGAGAAGCCCGTGGGATCGGTCACGCCCTTCGCCTCGGCACACTCTTCGCAAAGGCACATCTTCTTCATTTCCCCCTCTACAAGCTGAGTCAGGAAGACGGTGGCCTTTTTGTCGCAGAAATCGCACTGCATGCGCGGGAACTCTAATGCAGCTCCTTCGGATTTCGAAATAAAAAGCGCGCGATTACGTAGCTTCCACAGAAGTCCCTGAATTTCGGACCAATGCCCGAAAAGCATCGATAAAACGGGCGGTCAGCGGCCCTGGCACTCCTTCTCCAATAGGCCGGTGGTCCAATTCCACCGCTGGAATCACTTCCGCAGCCGTTCCGGTCAGAAAACACTCATCTGCAGTGTAAATGTCAAATCGAGTCATCGTCTGCTCCACAATCGAGATATTCAGTTCGGCCCCAAGCTCGAAAATCACTCCGCGGGTGATCCCATCCAGCCCGCCATCGGACACTGGAGGTGTGTAAACCACGCCGTTTTTCACGATGAAGACGTTATCCCCAGTGCATTCCGCAACGTATCCCTGCTCATTGAGCATCAGCCCTTCGCGCCCGCCCGCGCGCATGGCCTCCACTTTCGCCATCACGTTGTTCAGATAGTTCAGCGACTTCACCTGCGGGCTGAGCGAGCTGTGAGTGGGACGCCGGGTGGAACAGGTGATCACCTTGAGCCCCACCTCGTAATCGGAGTCCGGGTAGAGTTGGATGTCCGCCGCGATTATGATCATGGACGGGGTCGGGCAACTATCCGGGCTGAGCCCGAGGCTACCTACCCCCCTGGTGATGATCAGTCGCACATAGCCGTCCTGCAGTCCATTCGCCCGGATGGTCTCGCAGACGTGCTGAGAGACCTCCTCATGCGTCCAGGGAAGGTAGAGCATGATGGCCTTCGAAGAGGCAAAGAGCCGGTCGACGTGCGCCTCCAGCCGGAAGACGCGACCTCCGTAAAACCGAATCCCCTCGAACACCCCGTCGCCGTAAAGCAAGCCGTGATCAAACACGGATACCCTTGCTTCGCTTTCGTCCACGAGTTGTCCATCGTACCAGATTTTGAGCGCCATAATTGGGGGGAGTGACTTTGGATTCTCTGGGCGGGAATGCAATCAATATGGAGCGCCCGGCCCGTGCCGCTCAGACGATCACGCCATCCTTGATCACCAGCGTGCGGTCGCCTCGCTTGGCCAATTCCGTGTCATGGGTCACCACCACCAGGGCGGTCTCCAGACTCTCTGCAAAGTCGAGGAGGAGTTGCATCACCTCATCCGCGTTGCGCGAATCGAGGTTTCCGGTGGGCTCGTCCGCAAAGACCATCGCGGGTTCGTTCACGAGAGCACGCGCGATTGCCACGCGCTGTTGCTCGCCGCCGCTCAGTTCCGCCGGGAGGTGGTGGATGCGATCTTCCAGTCCCACCGCCCCGAGGAGCTCTGTGGCTCGCTCGCTCACCTTTCGCCCACGGATCAGGCCCGGGACCATGACATTCTCCAGCGCGGACAATTCGGGCAGGAGATAGTAGTTCTGGAAGACGTAGCCCATCTTGCTGTTCCGCAGCCGGGCCTGCTCCTTGTGGGAAAGCTTGTAGAGATCCTCGCCTCCGATCGAGACCCGGCCCAACTGCGGCCGCTCCAGCCCCGCCAGGGTATACATCAGGGTGGTTTTGCCCGCACCACTCGCCCCACAGAGGAAGACGCGCTCTCCCTGCCCGATCTCGAGATCAATCCCGCGCAGCACCACGATCTCCTTCTTGCCCATGGAGAAGGTTCGGTGGACATCTTCCGCGACGATCAATGGCTCTTGGAACACAGGCGCTGACTAGGCCGGGAAAGCATGATTTTCCAGCGTAAACCCCTCGCGGCTCCCGTTCCTCCGGAAAGAACCGCTTAATAGGACCGTCGGATCGCTCAGGCTCAACATGAAAGCAAACTCCCGGATCCTCGCCTTGGCAGCCGCCTGGGTCCTGACCCTCACCGTTGGGTTTCTGGTCGGACGAGGCACCACCCCCGCTTCCTCATCCCGCGAAGGCTTCTCATCCGCCAGCCTGGAGGCCCGGTCCCAGAAGCTGCGGGTGGGTCCAGTTCAACGCCATCGCCCTTCCCGAGAGCCTCGTCCGTCGTTTCCGGCCGCGCGAGCAACAGCGTCGAGAGGGCTATGGGCTGCCCTCTCCCCCTCCCGGGAGGCGCCAAGCTTGGAGGGTGCTCACGGCGCTGCTCCCCTACTATTACTTTGGAAAACTTAAGTAATCCTGCTACCCTGCCTCCATGGCTCGCCGTTCCCTTTCGAAGTCCAGCCGCAAGCGCCGTCCAGGCAAGCATCTTCGGGCGCGCACGACCGGGATTCGCATTGTCAACCGGGTCGCCTTTACTGTCCTGGCCGCGATCGCCTGCCTGGCAGTTGCGGTCCTCTCCCTTCCCCAAGTCCGCCATCTGCGCGGCCTCAAGGAAGAATTGAGCCGCGCCAACGCGCAGGAGAGTCATGTGCGCGCCTACAAGGATCAGAAGAGCCGTGAGCTCAGCGTCCTGCGCAGCGACCCGAGTTACCTCGAACTCGTGGCGCGCGACCGCCTAAATCTCTACCGAAGTGGGGAGCGCATCTATCGCATCAAGCGATAGGAGCGCATCTCAAATCCGGAATCAGCCCTACGCGTGAAACTTCAGCTTCCCGCCGAACACCGCATCGTCACCGAGCGCTTCCTCGATCCGGAGCAACTGGTTGTATTTTGCAACGCGGTCCGAGCGGCTCATCGACCCGGTCTTGATTTGACCGGCGTTGGTTCCCACCGCGATGTGCGCGATGGTGGAGTCTTCGGTCTCTCCCGATCGGTGTGAGATCACCGAGGTGTAGCCGTTCTCGGTGGCCATCTCCACCGCGTCGAAGGTTTCGGTGAGCGTGCCAATCTGGTTCACCTTCACCAGGATCGAGTTGGCCACCCCGAGCGAGATTCCCTTGGCAAGGAAGTCGACGTTGGTCACGAAGAGATCATCACCGACCAGCTGAGTGGTGTCGCCGATCTTGTCGGTGATCACCTTCCAACCATCCCAGTCATTTTCATCGCAGCCATCTTCGATCGAGATGATGGGAAACTTCTTCTGCAACTCCACGTAGTAGTCCACCAATTCCTCGGAGGTTTTTTCGGAGCCGTCCGACTTCTTGAAGACGTACTTGCCCTTCTCCCTGTCGTAGAATTCGGAGGAAGCGACATCGAGCGCGATGCAGATATCATCCTTCATCCTGTAGCCGGCCGCCTCGACCGCCTGCGCGATCACCTCAAGGGCATCGTTCGCACTGTCGAGCGCGGGAGCAAAGCCGCCTTCGTCGCCCACCGCAGTGGAGAGATTCCGGTCGTGCAGGACCTTCTTGAGGGCGTGGAACACCTCCGCACCATAGCGCAGAGATTCACGGAAGCTCGGGGCCCCCACCGGCATGATCATGAACTCCTGGAAATCGATCGGCGCATCGGAGTGAGCCCCGCCATTCAAGATGTTCATCATGGGCACGGGAAGGACCTTGGAATTTGGCCCGCCTAGATACTGGTAAAGTGGCAGGCCCACTTGCGCGGCCGCCGCCTTGGCCAGAGCCATCGACACCCCCAGGATGGCGTTGGCCCCGAGGTTGCTTTTGTTCTTGGTCCCGTCCAGCGCCAACATGACGGCGTCGGCCGCGGATTGGTTGGTCCCATCCATCCCGCTCAGGGCCGGCGCGATCTTTTGATTCACGTTGTCGACCGCACCAAGCACGCCCTTGCCAAGATAGCGCTCCTTGTCGCCATCGCGGAGTTCCCAGGCCTCGTGCTCGCCGGTACTCGCTCCGCTCGGCACGCCCGCGCGTCCAAATCCCCCGCCCTGCAGGGTGACTTCCACCTCCACAGTGGGGTTTCCGCGCGAATCCAGGATTTCGCGGCTGCCTACTTTGATAATAGTAGTATCAGACATGATGTAGTTGGGAAGAGCGCCAGATCACTTCCAGGCGATGATCTCCACGATCTCGTAGGTCCGCTCTTCTTCGGTTTCGAGATCCCGGAACTCGACCTTGTCACCGACCTTCTGACCGATGAGGGACTGCCCGATCTCGGACAAGTAAGAAACAATGAGCTTGTCAGGATCGCTGTCCCAGGCTCCCAGCACGGTGTATTCCTCGCTCGCTGCTTCGGCCTGCAGCTTGACGATGGTGCCGATGTTTACCGACGAAGTTTCCGCGCCGGCAAGATCGGATCCCTGCGCAATGCTGAGTTCCTTCTCCATTTCCACCTTGCGGCGGTTAAGGACAGCCTGCATCTGCTTGGCCGCCTTGTATTCAAAGTTCTCCCGCAAATCACCGTGAGCGCGCGCTTCCGCGATTTCCTTGATATTCCCCGGGATACGCTTGTTGACGAGCTCTTCGAAATCATTCTTGCGCCGTTCGAGGCTCTCCCACGAGACGATGAGGGTGTCCTTCTTGGCGATGGCGTCGCCCGTCAACAACTCCTGGGTCTCCGGATGCTCCTTGATGACGCGGGCCATGAGCGACTTCCGGTCGAGCTCCGCAAAAGCCGGACTCTGCAGCAACTTCCGGGCGAAGTTCCGCACTTCGTTGACATCCACCCCATCCAACAGATCGCCCACCAGGGCGCGATCTTCCATGAGGAGGTTCTGCAGGCGCAGCGTCTTGCGTGGGCCTTCATCCGTGCTGTCCTGCTCAACCACTGAGAGAATCGCGGAACCCACTTCGTGGCTGAACACCTCCTTGGCTGCCTTCTTGCGTTCGCGGCAAATCCAGGAGAGGGCATCCGGCCCCAGCGCGTGGCGCGAGAGGGCCTTGCGGATGTGGGCGAGCAACGTCTCCATTTCTTCGCGGTCCGCAAACATCTTCGCAATCTCCGCCACTCCACGGGTGCCCACCCGGTCAAATACCGCCAGGATGCGCTCCACCCATTCCTCACCGAAAGCTTGCGGGAACGATTCGTAAATCCGGCGTTGCCGCGAGGCTGGAAGCCCCGCCATTTCCGGTGCCAGCGGCGTGGCCGCTCCCGCCAGAACATCCTGCAACCTCAGCGCATTGTCGGCGAGGTCGGTCTTCTTCATCGCCTCGATGAGTTCGTCGCGTCCAGCCAGAAGATCGAGCACCGACCCGAGATGCAACTTGATCCCCTTGCGGCTCACGTCGTCGATGTCGGAGAGCAACTTGTTCAGGATCTCAACTTCTGCTTCAAACGCCTTGGCATTCTTGCGCAGTTCGTCGAGCACCTTGGCCTTCTCCCGCAGATTGTGCGCCGCGTCGAAATCCGAGACCAGAGTCTGCACCGGACTCAGGTTCGTGTCCCGCAACACCAATGGCTCATTCCGCTTGCTGGGAACCACCACGCGGTGGGTCTCGCGCAGGGCTTTTTTCGCGCGGTCCCACCACTTCTTGTATCCCTCCTCCGGAATCACGCTCCCGCAAAGCTCCCGATCGATCTGATCAGGCTTCAGGCTTCCGCCGTGGGCATCCAGAATTTGGATCACGACATTGGACGGATCACTCTGCGCCAAGGCTCGTAGTTCTTCGATCTTCTCGATCTTGTGAGCCCGGAAATCGTCCGCTTCCAGCCGCTCGGTCTTCTCCAAGGCAAGCTTCAGGCCCATCACGCGGCCCTCCTCCTTCTCGAAGTCGATGGTGACCTTACCTCCGAACAAATCCCAATCGGTCACCTTTCCAGATCCCCACGACTTGTGAAGACAAAAGCAGCCGGGGGCCAGTTGGGAGAGCCGTTCCCCGACGGCTTGGGGAATGCGACCCGATTCCACCAATTTCGCCACGTCGGGATGCATGGCGCGGAATGTGGTAAGACCGCCCGCAAAAGGCAACGGTTTTATCGGGGATTCGGCACCTTAGTCCCTGTCTGAGGGGGCACTCGGCGAATTCGGGCCGCCCGCTCCCCACTCATCGCACGCTTTTCGGCGTCCTCGAGAGCCCGAATCAGGACCCGCAACATTTTGCTCAGCTCCGGATTGCTCCCCTCCGTGAAGCGCAAGTCTTCGACCCCCTTCACATCGCCCTCGTGGATCAACATGCCGTCAGGATTGAATTGCTGCCAATGGAACTCCTCGCCCTTGCGCACCAGCCGGACCGTGACGCCATCATCGGCCTTGACCGAGGCTTCCTTCCGGAGCTTGGCGATCAGGTGTTGGGCGATGCCCGGAATCGGGGGACCCGCCATGACCATCACATCAGCTTCCTTGCGACCCTTCTCACTGGTGGGTCGCTCGCAAAGGGTCGCGCTGATCTCGTGATTCTCCTCACTGCGCTGAAAGGTCAGATTCACGGAATCGCCCACTTTGTGCAGATGCAGGAGCACCAGGAACTGTGCCTCGTTAACCACCAGCTGGTTGTCGACCTTCCAGAGAAAATCCAATTTTTTCAGGCCGGCCTTCGCGGCGGGGCCCTCGGGCGAGACCGATTGAATCACGAAGCCCACTCCCTTGGGAACGCCCCTCAGGCTGGAAAAGATCGCTTCGGTCGGCTTGTGCACCGAGATACCCAGCCACGGTTCCCCGCTTTGAGGGCGCTGCAGGGTAACTACCAAGGTCTCCCCCTCGGAGCGCAGGGGTCGCTCTGCAGGCAACACCCCGGCAGCGACTACGAGTCCCACCGCTACCATGCAAGTCGTCCGCACCATCTCAAAAACTGGTTACCGCGGTCAGAACCACCTCGTCATGCTCCGAGACGATCCGCACTCGCAGTCCGCTCTCTTCGTCGAGGACAAGTTCAATCTCTCGTGTTTTGTAGCCCCACTTGTGCATCGGTTCATCGTGCCGGCTTAGCACAATGAGATGCTCGGGATTTTCCAGGACTTCGCGATCGAAGCCCACCATTTCAAAACCCGGAACATGTTGGGAGGTCTTCTCTGGGGAGGTGATCTCAGGCCCAGTGGTCCTGCCACCCGGACCTCCCCCTCCGATCATGAATCCCATGGTGGCCACCAGGGCGAGCGCGGCTGCGATTGCGGCCAGCTTTTGCCACTGCCAACTCCCCGGAGCGGCTTCGACTACGGCAGCGAGTTCATCGATCTGATCTTCCAGTCGACCGCGTCCCTGTTCGCTCAGGCCGCGAGGGACCATCCGCTCCAGCTGTTCTTCGAGTTCTTGTAGGGGATCACCCATTCCGTGCTTCCTTTAAATAAGACAGTTTCTTTTGGAGTTGCTCAAGGGCGTAGCGGTAGCGGGATGCTGCCGTGTTATGTGACACCTTGAGAACCTCCGCGATTTGCGCGAAAGTCAATCCTCCCCAAATCTTCATCACAATCACCTCCCGCAGTTTCTCGCTGAGGGTCTGCACCGAGGAACGCAACATCTCGGCCTCCTCGCCTTCTTCCGCCCCGTGGTCCAGCCAGTGATCATCATAGGCATGGAACTCCACGATCTTGCGATGCTTCCGATCGCGGCGGCCGGCCTTGCGGCCGTGATCCATCGCGCACAGTCGCAAAACGCAATAGGCTAGCGGAAGATCCGGAGGACGGCAGTTCCGCTCCGCCTGGTATCCCCAGAGCCGGATCAGGGCGTCCTGCATTAAATCCTCGGCATCTTCGAGGTTTGAGGTGCGCTGCCGGGCGTAGAGCAATAACTTGCTCCCATCGGTGGAAAGCCACTCTTTCCACGTCGTTGCCAACTGTATCGCTCGATGCGCCATTTCTACACTATTAACAATGCCACACCCCCGGCCCCCAGTCTGTAAAATCTATAATCAGGTTAACTCGCTGAGAATAAGATACTAACACTCCCAAAAAAAGGAATCAAATCGCTGAAAACAGCCCAATCGCGCGCCCATCCAGCCCTCCCTCCCATGCCCATTCCCTGGAACCAAGCCCAGACCATCGGCATCGCTGCCTGTAGCGGTCCCGGCGCCGCCCTCTGCTTCGAGACCATTACCGCCGAGTCCGGAGCCCTCCTCGGCCCCCTCCACTACCCGGAGATCGTGCTCCACGCTTTCAGTTTCGGAGAGCACGCCCGCCTCCTGCAATCCGGTGACTGGCCCGCGATCGGCAAGCTCCTCGCCGAATCCGCTGCCAAACTCGCTTCCCTTGGCGCCGACTTTGCCATCTGCCCCGACAATACCGTTCACGAAGCGATGGACCATGTGGAGATCGACGCTGATCTCCCCTGGCTCCACATCGCAGAATTCGTCGCCCGCGCCGCCAAGGACTCCGGCTTTCAACGCCTCGGGATTTTGGGGACCAAGTATCTCATGGAGGGCCCGGTCTATCCCGACAAACTCAACCCTCTCGAGATTGAGTCCGTCACCCCCAAGGCCGAAGAGAGGGAACGAATCAACTCCATCATCTTTGACAACCTCGTCTTCTCGCGGGTCACCGAGGACGACCGGGCCGCGCTCGTGCAAATCATCCATGGACTCAAAGAAGAGCACGCTTGCGATGCAGTCGTGCTCGGCTGCACGGAACTCCCCCTCATTCTCAACGACGAGGTCTCCCCGCTGCCAACTCTCGACTCCACCCGCCTCCTTGCCCGCGCCGCAATCGCCCGTGCGGTCCGGGGAGAAGGGTAACCGAGCGGAAAATAATTTCAGCAACTCTCACCGCAGCGGCCGGTGCAATGTGCAGCGCTCAGCATCCGCCTCACTCCACCAAGTGTCGGTCAAACCCCGCTGCCACCAGGACATCCCAAGCCTTCCTCACTTCCTCCGGCACCTCCTGCTCGATCATGAAACCCCGCTTCGGATACTCCCAGATGCGCTGCAAGTCGCCCACCATGATGTCCACCACCTCGTCGCGTGCGATGTCGGCACTGCAGTAGTCCTCGAACGACAACTGAGGCGAAGTCACCTGCAAGGCCAACTCGGGCCACTGCTTCCGAATCGTCGCGTAGATCCGTCGTTCCATGTAGGGCTTCTGCACCGCGATCACGTTCTTCACCTCGATGCCTTCACGCCCAAGCAACTCACGACTGAAGATCACATTCTCGCCCGTGTTGGTTGACCTGTTTTCGATCAGGATCGCGTCCCTGGGGACCCCCAGCGCCCCCGCCCGCTCTGCCAGCAAATCGGCCTCCGGCTTCTCAAAGACGCCGGCGGTCAGGTTGCCCAGCCCCCCGGACATCAGCACCCTGGCTGCAAATCCTTCCCGCCAGAGCTCCGCGGCACGATCGGCGACCCGCAGATCGTGGCTGCCCAGCACCCAGATCAGGTCCGCGTTCATAAGCGCTTCACCGTGCCCCATGCCGTGATAGTTCCACACCGCGACCATTGCTTCCTCAGTGGTCATCGTTTCCCTCCCCCCAGCTACTCGGCGGTAACTCGCTCAATGGCTCTGCCATGTCAATCACTTCGACCTCTTCCCGCCGGGCCACTTCTCCGATCGCGGCATTGAGATCCTCCACCCGCGGGTCGCCCCAGAGAGGTCGCCCGGGGAAGCGCGGGGCCAGGCGATGCCAGATGATGAGTCGCGGCACGGCGGCCGGGGTCTTGTAGGTTTGAAGCAGGGCCCGGTAGTCGTCCACCAAGTCTTCCCCACCAAACTGATCCCAGTCCATGAGATCATTGATGCCGAGGTTGCAGATCACAAGATGGGGCCGGAAGGCCAGCGCCTCCTCGTGCTGCGGCATGAAGATGAACCCGCGCTGGTCCCATCCTTTCAGTGACTTCCTCAAGATTCCCCGGCCGGAGTTTCCGAAGTTTCCAACCTCATAGCCGTCTCCGAGGAGGCCCTGCAACACGCTGGGATAGGTGCGCCGCCGATCACGAATTCCATAGCCACAGGTAATCGAGTCTCCGCTGCAGGCCACCCGCCTCTTTTCGGAGTCCATTCCAGCGGGAGCGCTAGCGCCTCCGGCGCAGCAATCCGAACATCGCGAATGTGATCAGCAGCCCAGTGGCTGGTTCCGGAACACCCACTTCGATGGTGGACCCGGTGGTCTCCCAAGCCCAATCGTGAATCACTCCCACAGAACCGTTATCTTCCAGCGTGACGCGAATCCATCCGACCATGGGGCCCGGAGGAGGACTTGCGGCATCTGGGAAGCTGCTCGGATCGATCAAGAAACCGATATATCCCTCCGTGCCACCCGGACCGCCAGCGGCGCTGGAAGTGAACTGCCCCGGATCTGTACCCAGGTGAGTGAGCGAACCAGAGAAGGAGCTTGGGAAGAGATCGCTGGTCGCCAGGAAAGTACCCGCCACCAGGTTGACCGCCTGAGCCAACGGTCCACTTCCTCCGATAGTGTGTGGCGAAGCGGTGTCACTGCTTGCAATCCCCGCCCCCCCAAAGAAGAAGTTGAAATCCCACGGCACGGGGACCGTGTTCACGGGATTAAGCCCGAACGGATCCACGACGAACGAAGAGGCATCGTTCGGATCGTCAAAGTCGAGAGAGAGCCCGCCAAAGTTTGCGGCCACGCTCAAGTTCTGCAACCCACTGTA
>JAYGGC010000270.1:0-2815 GCA_046581525.1 Roseibacillus sp.
TGCCTGGCCTACAACCTCAAACGTCTCCACGGGATGATGGGGGGCGCGAAACGCGGCACTCACGAAGCGAAATCGACGTCGGCGGGCTGGAGTCCCTCTCGAATCTCACTGGTGGGCGGATGGCTGGGTAAAATCATCCACACGATCTTGCTCCAATTCCAGCGCCTGCACGCCGGACTCACCGCGAAACTTGCGCTAACTCCGACAGGCTTCTAGCAACTACGCAATCGCAGCCCTCCCCCAGCCGCCTTTTGGGCTAGCGGGCTGATCCCTTTGGGTTGCCAGGGAGTTTGTAGTAAGAATCCGCTCTCTCCCGATGGACCTGCATGTGAAAGAGGGCTCAGATCGAGTAATTGCAAAATCTCTCTTTCTCGCTAAGACTCACTGGCAACGAACGGTAAATTCAATTCGTCCCGATGCACAGTAAACACCTTGTTACTCCCGCCCGTCTTGCCTCGATCTTCCTGCCGGCCCTTGTCCTCCTGACCTCTGCTCGCGCCGCAGAACCCCGTGGAGATTCCGGGCAAGCCGACTCCCCCACGAGCCGCTTGCTGCGCGTTTGCGCGGCCGAGAACTACGCCCTCACACCAAAAGTGCGCGGCGCGTTTCTCACCTATGCGAGGAAGAAGGCCCTCGCGGGTCTGAAGGCCCAGGGTGAGTCCCTCCCGCAGGACTTCCTGGCGTGGGTCGAGGCGGACCTGGACATGGCAGCGGGCGTCTACGCGGCGCACGACAAACCGGAGGACGTCCTGCTGTGGCTCTACTCGCTACGGCTCGATTTGGGCAAGGCCAAGTTTGAGAATTATCGGCACCTGGCGTTGGCTGCGGCACTCGTGAGCGCCAAGGAAGGGATGGTGGCTGATATCACTCCGCGCGAAGCGTTCAAGTTGGTCGTTGGCGCCGACCCGCGCAAGCCGGTCGACACCAAGGATCCGGATCGCGAACTCGATGTGAACGACCACATCATTAACTTCCTCAACGAACACACCATCGAAGACAAGGTGCCGGTCGGCAAGATCGAGCCTCCCGAGCTCAAGTACGACGAGAGAGGCATCGCGATTCCCTCTCCGGACAGAAAGGAACTCAAGGGCGGAGCTCCAGCGACCGAAAAGCGCACCCGCACGCTCTACGCCGCCGACGTTCTCGCCAGCTCGGAACTGCAGCACAAGTTCAATTCCTACATGAAGTCCAATGGGCACGAGGTCTTCATCGAGTGCGGCGACCGGGTCGTCCACTGGAACAGCAAGGAGGCGGTTCGCGGCGAGCAGCGCAAAAAGATCGAATCGGCCTACCGGCTGTTTCGCACGGCCTACGAAGCCAAAGGTCTCCTGCCGGCCAAACGCGACCCGTTCCCATCACCGGCCGAGCGTTGTGCCTACCTGATCCGAAATCACGAATACGAGTTCCCTCCGGAACTGCAGGCGCAACGCAAGTGGCCGCGATTCCCGCTGACCGCGCCGTGGCCGGTGCTGACCATGCTCGCGGCCGATCGCCAGCCCCTGCGTGAGCGGGAGGAGCGCTGGATCGCGTTCCGCGATCGGGGCGAGTTCCACAGGTACGGCGAATACATCGGCGCCATCGCCCAACAGCACACGATGCAATCGGCACGGCGGCTGAAGCCATACGCGTTCAGCTACGCCACCATCCAGATGATGCTCAAAGACGGGGGCGTGTGCGGAACGATGGGTTCGATCGCGGCGCGCGGTGGAAACACGCTCGGCCTCCCTTCGTGCCAGGCCACCCAGCCGGGTCACTGTGCGGTGGTCTCATTCCACTTTGATCCGAAGACAAGCACCTACCAATGCAAGGGCGGGCAGTACGCCACCGGCGGCGACGAGAAGACCGGCCCGTTCACGCCCTGGCCTTTCGATCCCCGGTTCAGGCGCGTCAACCGGAGCGGCGGCTACGAGATCGAATTCCACAACCGCAAGCCAATGGTCTACCACCAGAGCCTCGCTTGGGGCGTGAACTACGGGTTGCGATCCTACCTCGACGCCACCATCGCCCACGCCGTGTACCAACTCCTGCCGAATGATCAGCGCAAGAGTGACGGTATGAAGCTCCTCGGGAGCGGCCTGGCTCTGAATCCCTACCACTTCCTGCTCGTCGATTCCGCTCAGGAGACCGCGGCTACGCCGCAGGCGCAGATCGCTTTCTGGAAGCAGTTCTCTGCGGCGGTGTCGGCCGCCAAGGGCAAGCCCGGTTGCCCCACCGAGGGACTCTACAACACGACGGTGAAGAACAGGATGTTCGCCCGCATCGCCAAGATGCCCGTGCCGGAGGACAAGAAAGCCGCCGCGAAGGTGCTGGCCGTCCTGGAGAGTGAGAAGTGCAACGACCAAAAGCTCCTCGAAGCCTACCGCAGCGGTTTAAAAGGAACTTGAGGCGCTGCGCCCGGCCGTAGTGTCCAGAAGCTCGATTACAACAGAATCTGCCGGTTCCCAGTCTGTTGAGAGGGAGGGGCCGAGGAGGATATCCGTTCGTGCCTACGCGTTTGGAGACGACCAGACTCCGTCGATGAAGCTGATGGTGGTGGCAGTGGCGGGCTGAATCAACCCGCAACAGGAGGACGTGATCGATTATGCGACTGCCGCCAGCGGCTTGGCGGATTGCTTCGCTACTACTACCGGGATGCGGCGTGAACCCATGAACTACCAGCGATTCCAGTTTTCGGACACTACGGGGACTGCTCCGTATCGACGCGCCCCCGGGCCCTCTTCCGCCCGAGGTCATCCTCATCCCGGAAGGGTCCTTTGACCTCGAAAACTGGAGTCCGGATGGCATCCAGGCTGTCCCGGGAGGATTCACCGTTCCC
>JAYGGC010000274.1:0-6956 GCA_046581525.1 Roseibacillus sp.
TGCCGGTCCCACTCCGGGTAGGCCCAGCTCCCACATGGTTCCCACTGCGCCCTCGGTGCCCGTGGTCCATCCTCCCTGCCCGCCTTCGAAGTCGTCGGAGAAGACAGACACGGGCGGTGCCGGAAAACCTTCAACCACAAAGAGCCGCGTAAGGTCAGCGGGCATGGGGATGGTCAGGGTGTTCTCCGGAGGAGTGGCCGCGAGGTCGGAATGTCCGCCGAAGATGGGCCAGTCGATGGGCTCGGCGGCGGAAGGGTCGATCTCGCTGCGAAGGTTGTAGAGTTTCCCATCCGCACTCTCCCACTTGAATTCCAGTTCGTCGCTGGCGGCCAGGCGGTTCACCTCGATCTGGAACTTGCTCTTGGCGCCGAATTCGATATGAAACTGGATGTTGTAATGGCGCCCGCCCGGTCCGGAGGCGTGTTGTTGGCCGTCGCTAACCACGTCGTCGACACTGGCGACGTGGTTTGGACCCACCGTGTTCTGGTAGAACATCCCGCCTCCGCCCCCGCCGCCGAAGGGAATCACCCCGCCGGCGTTGTCGTCGACGCCGTCTCGTTGCTGGAGCACCGCCATGTGATAGGTGCTGCCGCTCGCCGTATCGAAGGTGTCTGTTCCCTCCTGCAGCGAGAATTCTTCTTCAAAGACGCTGTCGCGGGCGGGTTCACGCGTCTCGCCGATTCCGATGATGCTGTAGACCCCGCCATCCCGCTCGAGGAGGAGAGGAGTGACATGGGCACCCTGTGACCGGCCCGGCCCGACGCCGTAGGTCCAGCTCACGACCATTCCGGTCGAGGGCCCTTCGGGCGGAGCCTCGATGGGCGTTGTGAAGGAAGCAATGCCCGACCATCCATCGGGCGTGCCAATGGTGTCGATAGGATCCTTTCCATGGATGACGAGGGCGGCGGGGGCAACGCCCGAGCAGGCGAGAAGCAAGAGCAGGGTGACGAATGCGGATGAAAGGAGCTGGTTGGGTCTCATGATAGGAGTGGGTCGTGCGGCGAATTCTGCGGGCGAGAAGATCCAGGCAGCGGAAGCCGAGACATCTATTGATCCATCCTGTCAACTTCGTTCTACGCGGTCAACTTGGAAGCCTGATTCATCAGCACAGCAATTCTATTCTCACGGATCTGCCGATCATTGGCATATCTACAGCTTTCTGAGGCGCGTTCAGAGCGCTTCCCGCAGGTGGAACTCGCTCTTCCCTTTGACCACTGCAATGATGGTGCTTACCTGAAGACCGGAGAAGGCCTGCTCCGCATCCGAGCACGGCCAGTGCACACGCAATTCCACTGGTTTTGCAGAAGTGGGAATTCCGAAGTGCAGTGAGTCGTGGAGCGAACCACCAAAGCTGCTTAGCGAGCCCGCACCGCGAGGGAGCGTCTTCCGTTGCCCGTCGGGGAACTCGATGGTCAGTGCTGCCCGCACGCCGAACCCGACCGATTGCTCTGCGTTCCCCGGCACCTCACGTCGAGGAAGCCACTCTCGTTTCCGGGATTCAGGAAAAGGGCGTTGTGGAACTTGTCGCCCGGAAGGACGCTCGCCGGGGAAACGGCAGGGGGCTGCACTTTATTTCCGTCGGCAATCTGCTATATAGCGCAATGAGCCAATTGGCTCCGGAATTGGCTCGGATTCGCCATGGAGAATCGGTATTCCTGCAAACGAATGAAGATCTGGAGGACAACAGTTTGCGTTCTCACAAGACTCCTCCTCCCCATCGCGCTGCTCCTAACCACAGGGTGCAAGCGCGCTCAGAAGGCGCAAGAGACCGGGATCAGCGAGCAGGGAGGTGCAACCGCTTCGATTCCATTGACCAAGCGAGCGGAGCAAACCGCGCGCCTCCTCGACCCCACAGAAGGAGGCTGGGATACCGAGGTGTTCGCCGAACAGGCCGAACCCCAACTCGAGCGTCTCGCGACGCTGCTCGCCGGGGACTCCAGCGCCTGGCAAGACCTCTCGCAAATCGCGACGGAGGATATTCGGGCCGGATCCCTTCGTCACGATCATGGGGAGACGGTCTTCGACTCCGCCAGCATTCGGGTGGTGCGTGACGCTGACGGCGCGAGCGGGTCGCAAGCGCTCTCCCAATACGGCCTTGCGTCCTTTGAAGAGTCCCTCAAGGCCCTGCGAGACGAACTACGTCTTGGCAACGACGACTCACGGGTCGACGTTTCGTTAAAACTGACGGCGGCCAACATTCTTGCAGATGGCTCGGTCCGCACGACGATTCATTTCAAAGCCAAGACCCGCTCCGCATCGGGACGCGGCCAAGTTCGAGCCCGCTGGAATTGCGATTGGCGGTGGCCGGATGATTCCACTCCGCCGCTCATCCACAATCTCAGGGCAAATTCATTCGAGTCCGTGCGTAGCAAGAATCCGCGCCCCTGGTTCTCGGACTGCACGCAGGCGGCCCTCGGAGCAAATGCCTCGTTCGCAAACGAGTTGGGGTTTGGAATGCACCATTGGTTGCAACGCATCGGCCGCGTCCACGGCATGCTCTACTTTCAGCGGCACGGAATCGCAGTGGGCGATGCCAATGGGGACGGCCTGGACGACGTCTACGTTTGCCAGCCGGCCGGATTACCCAACAAGCTGTTCCTTCATCAGCCTGACGGCACTGCGCGTGACGCCTCCGCAGAGTTCGGCGTTGATTGGCTCGACAACACCGCGAGTGCCCTTTGGGTCGATCTGGACAATGACGGTGACCAGGATCTCGTCCTGGCCACCTTCGAAGGGACGCGCGTGCTCGAGAACGGCTCCCGGAATGTTTTCCACCCCGTGGCGCACCTCTCCTCGCCGGACAACGATTTGCACGCCCTCTCCGCGACGGACTACGACGGCGATGGCGATCTCGATCTTTACGTCACGGTGGATTTTGCGGTCAACCCGGGGCGGGCCTTTCGCTATCACGATGCCAACGACGGCGGGCGCAATCAGCTGTTCCGCAATGATGGCGCGTGGAAGTTTGTCGAGGCGACGGAGGAGGCCGGCCTGGAGACGAACAACTTACGTCACAGCTTGGCGGCGGCGTGGGAAGATTACGACAACGACGGAGACCAGGACCTCTACGTTGCCAATGATTACGGACAGAACTGTCTCTACCGGAACGACGGCGGCAAGTTCTTCGAGGTGGCTCCGGGCGCAGGTGTCGTCGATTACGGCTCCGGCATGTCGGTAAGTTGGGCCGACTACGATCGCGATGGGTGGATGGATCTCTATGTGGGCAACATGTTCTCGTCCGCCGGCAGTCGGATCACGAGCCAGGAGAACTTTCTGCCGAAGAGCAAGCAGCCGGTGCGAGCGCTCTATCGCCGCTTCGTCCGCGGAAACAGCTGTTTTCGGAACGGGGGAGACGGCACCTTTTCCGAAACGAGCGATCGGAGCGGGGCCATGACGGCGGGCTGGGCATGGAGTTCCGTTTTCACCGACCTCGATAACGATGGCTGGGAAGATCTCTTTGTCGCCAACGGTTATATCACGACTCCGGACACCGGAGATTTGTGAAGTTTTTTCTGGCGACAGGTCGGGTCGTCAAGTGGGGTCTCGCTGGGAGGAGGTCTCGGAAGCGCAGCGGAGTCGTTCCTCGAGGTTGTCAAGCAGGGACGCAGTTTCAGTGCGCGCGAAAGGCACCATTGCTTTCTCAATTTGCGGGACGGATCGTTTTGCGATGTTTCGGCTGTTTCCGGACTGGATTTACCCGATGACGGCCGCGGAGTTGCGCGGGCCGACTGGGATCGTGACGGGGACATCGATTTCTTCGTTTCCAACCGCTCGGCGCCGCGAGTTAGATTTTTCCGAAACGACTTGCCAGCGAGCAACCGATTCATCGCAATCCGGCTCGAAGGAACCGACAGCAATCGCGATGCGATCGGCGCCCGAGTCAACATCCACCTGAGCGGTGAGAGGGATCTTCCCCTCGCCAAAACCCTTCGCGCCGGAGACGGATTCCTTTCGCAATCTTCCAAGTGGCTTCACTTTGGACTGGGTGGCCACACCGGTCCAGTAACCGTGGAAGTCCGCTGGCCGAACGGTTCCATGGAACGCTTTCCGGATCTCGACGGCAACACCTTCTATCGGCTCCGGGAGAGACGTGGGCGTGCCGAGGTCGTCCAGGTCGGGCGTGCCGCACACACGAAACCTCTCTCACCCGGTCCGGTCGCCCTGCCCGCTCCCTCCGGCTCTGCCAGGACCGTTTCTCTGAGCCGGATCCCGCTGCCCGCCATCGATTCCCTGCCGCTCGACACTGGCAAGCCGTTGCTCTTAACGCTCTGGGCAAGTTGGTGCGCACCCTGTGTCGCCGAGCTGAAGGAACTCGCAGAACGGCAGGCCGAACTGCGCGCCGCGGGGTGTGACGTGATGGCGTTTTCAGTCGATCCCATCACTCCAAACGGGGACGAAGCGGCGGCGGAGCGGATCTTGCGCAAACTCGACTTCCCGTTTCAAAGCGGTTTCGCCAGCGATGTAAGCATTGAAAAACTGCAAATGGTTCACGATCTCCAGTTCGATGTTTTCACCAAGCTTCCATTGCCGGCGAGTTTCCTGCTCGATCAGGACGGTAACCTGGCCGTTTTCTACCGGGGCCGGCTCGAGGTTGCGACCCTCCTCCGCGATCTCGGAGAACTGGGCGCGGGCGATGCGGCGCGCAGAAATTCCGCTGAGCAATTCGACGGGCAGTGGTTTGCCCCGCCTCGCCGCCTGAACTTTTTCCCGATCGGGTTGAAATTGTTGCAGCGCGGCTATGATCGGGAAGGGATCGCCTACTACGAGCGCTACAAGTCATCATTTGCCGGACATCCGCAGTTCCAAAGGATGCTCGTTTTCCTGGGAGATGCCGCCAACCGCCTGGGCGACGGGGAGCGCGCTTTGATTGCTTATGAGGAGGCGATTGGCCGCTCGGCCGGCAAGGACAGCGCAGCCCTGCGGGGCGCGGCCTGGGTTTTGGCAGCCAATCCGAACTCGTCTCTTCGCGACGGCCACCGCGCAGTGGCCTATGCAGAGTCCGCCAAAAAACAGACGGGTGGAAAGGACGCTGCCGTCCTAGATGCCCTCGCCGCTGCATACGCCGAAATCGGAGACTTTTCTGCGGCAATCTCGAACGTAGAGGCCGCGCTCACGCTGCTGAGAGACAGAGGCGAAGCGCCTCTGGTGAAAAGTGTCAATGCTCGCCGCAACCTCTATCTGAAGAAAAGGGCATTTCGCCGAGCCCGTAGTGTCCAGAAACTCGATTACAACAGAATGCGCTGATTCCCAGTCTGTTGAGGATCCTACTCTGGGGCAGATTTCTCATCGTGCCTGAGTGCTCTGAGACGGTGGTAATCTGGCGATGAACGTGAACAAGCTGATGGCGGCGTCTTTGGCCAGCTGGATTAACCAGCAGGAGCACGTGTCCGAGGATTGAAAAACGACACTCTGTCGCATTTGACTTGAGGATGGCAACCGCGGCCCGCGTGGCCTTGAGCTCCTCTGCCAACCGTGCATGGAGCTGTCGGAGTCTGGAGCGGCGGATGGGGAGGCGCGTATTGCCGGCCGCTTGGCGGATTGCCTCGCTACTACTACCGGGATGCCGCGTGAACCCATGAACTACCAGCGATTCCAGTTTCTGGACACTACGGGGTCGATCTTGCAGTTGTTGTTCCGGTGTGACTATCGCTGATCGCTTGTTGCCCAGATCGCCTTGATGGTTTCCTCCTGCCGCATTCCCTTCGGTGGAGTCATGCTGGCGGTGTAGTGTTCGAAGCGGCGCAAGGGGAGTTGGAAAAATCCGTTGGGGTCGGTTTTACGCACCCACTGATAAGCGTAGTGGAGCCATTCATTGCGATACGCTTCGGGTTGCTTGCCAAACCAACCGATTTCATCCCAGCCCCAGACATGGATGCGATCCGAGGCGAGGTGCTCGCCGGGGTGATCCGAACTGCCAAAGTTGTCGAGTTCGACGATGTAGGGCAGGGCCTTGCAGGTCCATCCACTGGGCGTGCGCCCTCCCGCGCTGCGACCGTAGATTGAGTCGCCGAATCCCTTCTGCAGAATGGCGCGGTGAGGCTGTCCTTCGACCGACTTGGGGCGGGAAGGGAAGGAATGAAGATCAAACATGAGTTCACCGTCGTGGACAATGCCGCCACTGGAAACGTGAGCGTCAATGAGGACGGTGTGACGGCGGGCGTGTTTCCTGGCGTAGCGGCGGAGACGGCTCAGCATGTCTCGCCAGTGCGCATGGTCGCGGTCGCGATCGTCCATGAGTTCGACCTGGCCGACGTGAATGGCCTCGAGTCCCATGTCGATCCAACACTTCCCGACATAGACGAACCACATGCGCGTTTCCAAGCGGCTCATGTCGGGTACAGATGCCCCCTTCTCCCAGTGGTCGACGCGCCGCCGAAATGGATAGAGCATGTCCTTGTAGCGGAAGTTTCGATGTTCGGGTTCGAGGCCGAACTCCTCAAAGATGGAGGCCGGAATGGCGATCTTGTTCACGTCGTCGGTAACAATTTCGAAGAGGCAACCCTGGAGAATGATGTCGGGATCCATTTCGTGGATCCGCTTCGCGAAGGGGGCTCCCTTTTGGATCAAATCATCGAGCTTTGATTCGCCGCCCCACATCCAGATGACGCGTCCGGCGAACTTGACGCCGGTGTTTTTCATCATGCGCAAGTCGTCGTCTGAGCAGAGGTGGAGCAGGGAAGCGACGGTGGCGCTGCGGGCGAGGTAGTTTTCCAGAACGGGTCGCGAAATTGTCCCGTCGAAACGATAGTCGATTGCTTTCCCGGAGGTAGCCTCGATTTTTGCCTCCTGAGCTTGGGCGGGAGGGACGCAAAGAAACAGAAGAGCGCCAAGGGCAAGCGATCCGGAAATCCCGTTCGTGAGTTTCATGGTTGCCGTGGGGGTAGATTGACTGATCGTCCTTTTCTGACAACAACTGAGGAGGCCGAACAATTGCTAGGATTTTCCTTTTTCCAGCC
>JAYGGC010000067.1:0-19344 GCA_046581525.1 Roseibacillus sp.
AGAGCGGGCTGGCAGCGGCAATCGTCAGGGTCAGCAGGGATTTTCTCACGAGAAATCTTATACAGCGTGTTCCCTGCCAATTACTCAAGAAACCCGCCCCCGCCAATCCGAATTCTCCGAACCGGGAAGGGCGGACTACCGCGCGGAAGGCCTTAATGTAAAGGAGAGCCAAGCCCCGATTCGGCGGCGCCTGCGCACCCTACTCCTCGTTGAACACCTCACCCAGCCCCTTGCCGCTCTCGAACACCTTCTCCACCTCCTCGGGGAGGAGGGCGCGGTGCCAGACCGCGATGTCGTCCAGTTTTCCGCGGTGGTGTTGCTTGTCATCGGAGTTCCTTCCGATCGAGAGCCCGGAGTTGGAGATCAGGATGTTGTCCTCCAACAGGCTCACTCGTTGGTCAGCCACCAGTTCGCCATCGAGAAAGATGAACACCATTCCGTTCCCGCGGTCCACCGTCGCAACGACGTGATGCCACTCGCCGTTCGCGAGGCTGTCCTCCTTTGCGATGGTGGTGCTGCGCGTGGATCCATCGCTCACCGCGAAGGAAAGCCCCTCCGCCTTTCCCGTGAGCCACAAGGCCCAGCCCGCCTTCTTCTCTCCGCCGCCCCCCGCCGAGATGAGACGGCGTGCCTGGCCATCCGTCGAATCGGGATCGCGCGTAAACCAGAGACTCACCGTGAAGGACTCGTCACCAAGCCCGAAATCGTTCTTCTGCCCGATCTCGATGCTCCCCTCTTCGAACGCGTAAGCCTCACCAAATTTGCCCTCGGATGGCTTCACCTTCCCCTTGACCTTGCCCTTCCCCACGACGCGATCATGCCTGCTTGGGATCTTCGGCTTCGCGTGGTCCGGCAGGGTGTTGTCCTTTCGCAGGGCGACCAGCTCGGGGAGGAGGAGGAGATCGCTGCTGGTGCAGCCGGTGTTCGTGTCATTCGGCGTTCCACCTCCCCCGTTCAGGACCTGCACAGCAAGGATGTTCCAACCCTTCTTCATGTTTCGCAGACTCCGGTTTACCTTGAAGAGTTCGGCCTTGACCGCATCCTTGTCGCTGTTCTGAGCGGACGCGGCGGAGTTCCATCGCAGCGGGTTGGGCGCGTTCTTGCTCGCCATCTGGAACCCGTTCAAATACGCCACGAACCCGTCATCGTAGCGCATGTAGAGGGCGATCCCCGCGTAATCCCCGGGGTCCTCCACCTTGAAGGGAATACGCACAAACACGCTGTGCGGGTGTTCGCCCTTCTTGCTCATGATCTTCGTTGCGAGGAGATCCTTGTATTCGCCGGGCACGTCCTCGTAACCCACCCCGTTGAGCCCCTCCTCCCAGGCTTTGGCATCGAAATTCAGACTGGTCCACCGCTTCCCGGGGTCGTTCCTGGGCGCGAGCACCTGCACCCGCTGGCCTTTGGCCGCGACCAGTTTCTCGGTTACCGACCCGTCGGGAGCCTGCACAAAGCGACTCCCGCCGCCATCGCGATCGTCGAAGGACCAATAGGCGAGCAGGTCCTGGGAGATTTTTTCCGGCGCGGTGCGTTTGACCACCGGCGGAGGCGGCTCTTCCCCGGGATCGGGGATGGTCTTGCGGGCGATGCTCACTCCCGTGCTGTGGCCCGCGCGAACCAGTGAGGGCTCCCCCTCGAGCCCGGGGCCGGACCACGAGACGGCGAGCCCCTTGTCCCCCTGGCGGTGGAAGTATTCGACGCGAAACGGTGCGTGTCCTTTGCGCAGGCGCACCTTGGTGCTCTTGGCATCTCCCAGCTTCGCCGCCGTTTGTTCCACCACCACCTCCCAATAGAGCAGGACGGCCGCTCCCGAAGCGGCATCGAGGATGAATTCGTATTCGCCCGTCTCGGGGACCACCAGGCTGCCCTCCCACACCAGGCCGAAGGCCTCATCCTCTCCTCCGTGCACGAGGTTGAGCAGGCCATCCTCCACCTCTTCTTCGTGGGTCTGTTCCTTCTTCTCGTCGGCTCTTCGCAACTCCCCGAGGTTCTTAAAACTTTTCGCGAACTGGCGCACTTGCAGCCCCTTGATGGGAACCGCGCTCTCATCCTTCCCCACCAGCGCCGGATTGCGCGGAACAAGCGCGTCCCTCCTGGGATTCTTCGGCTTCTTCTCTGCCTCACCGGTTGTTCCTGCCTCCGCGACGGTCGCGAGATCTTCGTTGTCGTTGCCACTGACTGCGATGATCACGCCCATCCCCACCAACAGGAGGACGAGCAATACCACCGCCCCGATGACCCATCCCGAAATCGACTTGGGCTGCGCAACAGCGGCCCCCGCCCCGGCACCGGTTGCCATCGTCGATCCCGGGGTCCCCACCACCAGGCGTCCGAGATGACCCGCCACCACTTCCGCCACCTTGGGTGGCTGCGCGAGGGCCATCTGAGGGGCCGGGGTGGGCGCGGGAGTGCCCGCCACTTTCCCGGCATCCACCACCTGGACGAAGTAAGGACGAAAATCCAGACCGGTCTCCGCGAGGTCAGCCTTGTAGGCTTCGACATCGAAGGCGACTTTCCGGTAATAGACCCGCCGCTCGACGTCATCGTAGATGACGTAGCTGGCCCGCACATCGGTAGTCCGCGGTTCGCCCACCGAACCGACATTGACGAGGTAGCGCCGGCCCCGCTCCACATCGAAATCCAGGGGCGGCAACTGCGTGACCTGCCCACCCTTCCGGGGCATCGTGAAGGCCATCGGCAAGTGGGTGTGGCCGAGGAATCCGATGGGACTCGTCATCGCCTTCAGGTTCAAATCAGCGGAACCGATTCCGTCGACGTAGCCAAACTCCCCGGGCTCCATCACTTCGGCGTGCACGAACTGAATTTCGGAGCCGTCCATTTGGAGCGGAACCTGCTCGAGAAACTGGAGGGCCTCCTCGTCGAGTTGGTCGCGAGTCCATTCGATCACGATCCGCGCGCGCTCATTGAAGATGGAGGAGTCGAGCCTGCCGCAAGCCGCCGCATCGTGATTGCCCAGCACGAAGTTGGGCGTGACTTCCCGAACCGCGGTGAGGACCGCGAGGGGCTTGGGACCGTAGCCCACCACATCCCCGAGGCACACCAGGGTATCCGCGCGTTGTTGCAGCGTGTCCGCCAGCACGGCTTTCCAAGCCTGCCGGTTTGCGTGGACGTCTGAAAATATCGCGTAGCGCATGTGAGCTTCCTTCCGAAAAGTTATCGGACCTTCCGGGATGTTTAACCAATGCCGGAGCGCTTGCCAATCTCACACTCGCTCCCGTATTCAGGTTTCCGCCACCCGTCTCCCCTTCTACGCATCGCCAAGTCGGATCATTGCTGAATGTCCACTTTTCGAGTGTGGGCAGTGGTAGTGACTACCCCTTCCAATCTCGCAACGGAGGGACTCTTCTTCCTCGTTCTCGACGCCATCCTCGCGCGCCGCCGGTCGACGGGATGTCGGCGAACGGTGCTCCTGAACCAATCGCGGAAGCAAGCCTGCTACTCGTCCTTTTCCGGCAGATCCTCTTCAGGCTCGCCTTCTTCGAGTTCCCCGTCCTCCAATTTGGGAGCGGGAGCGGGCTGAGGAACCGGAACTTCAAGTTGGGGTTCAATTCGGAGATCAAGTTGGGGCGGAATCACGAAGCCACCCCCGAGAGGCAAAACCTGGGGGCGCCCTAACATCCCCGACACGCGCTCGATGCGCTTGCGAATGGTGGGGGGCGCGGCGGCCTTGTCCTGGGGCGTCACCCACGGACCTTCAAATATCACTTCGCCTGCAAGATCCCAGACCCGGACCTCACGTCCTTCCCCTGAACCCTTCATCTCCACCGAGCCATCCAGATCCCCTCTCCTGAAGAGTCCTCCCCGACCACCCCCTCCTAATCTCAATTGCAGGTTTCCGCCCTGCCATCCCGCACCCGGAAAAATCTGCAGGGCACCTTGCGGGACCAACCTGGCAGCCACTTCAGGTGCAGCCGCCAGGGTGACTTTCTTCTCCACCGGTTTCCCTTTCTGCACCAGCTTGAGAGTCACCTCCTCGCCTTCCTGGTGGGCACGAATCGCGTCGCGCAGTTCCAAGATGGTCGCAACCTTTTTACCGCCCACATCCGTAATGATGTCGTTCACCTCGAGTCCCCCCATCGCTGCGGGGCTGCCGGGCGACACGCTCAGCAAGGTCACCCCGTGATCAAGTTTCAACTGCTGGGCAAGCGCGGCCGAAATCTCACTGCCGGTCACTCCAAGGAAGCCGGGAGCTTTCGCCTTCACTTCACCCGGGATGGGATCAGAAACGGCCGGCTCTGCGACCTCCAGCGCGGCCGGAGCTTCCTCGGGTACAACTTCGGGTTGGGGAACCGCCAGGAGCGGCGAGACGGTGGCCAGGGCGAAGGAAAGAAAGAGAGGCGTTCTCATGGCGAAGTGGTGATGACAGTGCATCAGAAGAGCGACCGAGAAGCGCCACCTTGTTCATCGGAGATGCACGGGCTGGACAAGGAACCACAGTTCACCCCGGATGTCGACCTCTCATGAATGAAGCCCGGGCGCAGGCCCATCCCACAACTGCCCTTCGCGGTCCGGCACTTCTCCGAAGAGGTCTGCAAGCTCCCCCCGCTCCGTAGCTCCGCAATCCCTCTTCTCCAGCCATCCCCTCCCAAACTTCCATCGACACCCGTCCCGCCCGGGCATCCAGCATGACCTGGTCATGGTTGCCGCGAAGAAAGACTGCGCGACAAGAATTCTGAATCTCGATCAATCGGTCGAGCACGCCCTTCACGTCGGGACCCCCGTCCACGCAGTCCCCAAGGAAGACCAACGTATCCGGTGTCCCCTGCCGGGATGAACTCCAGCAATTGGTTCAACGGGTCGAGATACCCCTGCAGGTCTCCGATGGCAAAGTGAGGCACCCTTGAAAACTACAGGCTCGCCGTGCTCAGCTCCACCCCCAAGTACCGGTCGAACTATTCGCCCAACAGCTTCTTGATCTCCTCGCGGCTCTGCCCCGAGAGTTTCTCAAGCGGGTAGTTGAAGGTGCGGCCATTCTTCATCTGGAACTTGGCCAGGTGCTCGCTCACTCCGAGCAGGGCCGCCTCGATGGTCCTCCCCTTCGAGCTGGTCCACGAGCGCACATCGCTGAGGGCCTTGTTGGGATCCGCCTTCCCGGCTCCCTTGGGAACCTCCTTCAGCAATTCCGCAATCTGCTCCTGGTACTTGTCGCCGTTCCCACCGTGGTAGGGACCTGCCATGTGATGGTAGCGCAGCTTGCCGGTGTGATCGAAGAGCAGGTAGTAGGGCACGAAGGTAATCTCCACGTCCGGCGTGTAACGCGTCTGGTACATCACCGAGATGTTCTTCATCTCTTCGCTCCAGCCTTTGGACTCGAGGAACTCCAGGGTGGGTTCCTTCTCACCGCGCTGGCAGTAGGAAGCGATCACGTGGAGGGGCGCGTCTTTGTGTTTCTTGGCCAGACCGACCATGCCGGGAGTAATCCCGCGACAGCCCACTCAGCCACCCCAGATCTTCAAGAGCACCACCTTGCCCTTGAGGCTTTCGGGGGCCTTCAATTTCGGGCCGGCCCAGTGCTTGCCAAGCGTGATCCGGTCAATCGATCCTTCCACCACGTCGTTCTTTGCATCGCCCTCCGCGAAGGAGGCAAATGGTGCGAGCAGCGCCAACAGCAGGGCACGGCCAAACTTGAGTTCCTGGGTCTTCATCATCGGAGATATGTCGAAGGGAGCGCCGGGTGCGCATAGCAAAACGGTGAATCCGCCAGCTTCTTTCGCGCTGGAGCAATCGTTTTTCACCAGAGAGGCACTTTTTCAGGCCAAATCGCGACCTCTCGCCCGTCCTTGGTGAAGTTCCATTACTTCGCCTCGTATCCCGCGACCGGCTTGCCGTCGTCGTCCAGCTTCCCGCTCGCCCAGAGCAATCCGCGGGTCACCAGGTCGAGATAGGTATCCTCCAACATGGTCTCATTGTGGTGTCCGATGGTCGTGCCAAACACCCGGCTCTTCTTCTCTCCATACTCGTTCACCCACACACAGATATGCTTCTCGGTCGGACTGGAGGTTCCCTCCGCCAGCGGGGTGGCGGTGTCCCAGACTTTCTTGATGCGATATAGTTCACCTTTCGGTGTTTTCCACTCCGCCGGAAAACCCTTCATCACGGGGTGATCGGGCTTGAGATTTTTCATCATGATCGCGGCATGCTTCCCGTGGTTGGTCGAGGTCACTCCGAGAAATTTGCGCCATTCGTTCGCGCCCTTCGGGGCACCGCGATAGCTGTGCATGGTGCAATGCAGGACCACCGCAGGGGTGGTCTCATGCGCCTTGGCAATTGCCTCCACAAAGGCGTCATCCTTCACCCCGCCAAAGCACTCGTTGTGCACGATCACATCGTAGCCCTTGGTCCAGTCCTCCTTGGAGTAGATGCTCACCTTGTGATCCCGCGAGGTCCCTCCTTCATGCACGATGGTCCAATCCACCTTGGCTCGCTGGCTCACCCCGGCCGGGATGATGACTTTCTGCTTTTCGTAGTCGTGACAACAGCCGCCCGTGATCAGGAGGGCCTTGAGCGGCCTGACCGCTGAATTGTCCTCCTTGTCCGCGACCGTGGTGGGATCGGGCGCACTGCTCGCCACCCCAATGGCCGCAAGGAGGGCAAGCGGGAGAATCGTGGCTGGCGAGGGTCTGGAGAGAATGGATTTCATGAGCGTGGGCTCGGATACGGCCCAGCACAGGCAATCCTGTCTCTGCGATGCTCACCACCTTCAGTGAGGATTGGAATGGCATCATCGTGGAGTGGGAAGTGGTAAGCTTGATCGTTGTGATTTGATCCTGAATTTGAACATTAATTGGAGCTTGTGGGTTGGAGCTTTCCGGCAGCTAGATGGAACGCTTCCCGCCGCTCCATCATGAACCAGCTCCTTCTCCTCACCGCGGCCCTCACTGCATCCACTGCGCATGCCCTCGAGCCATTCCAGGACATCACCGACGCCATTGGCCTGGAGGGACTCTCCGGCGGAGTGGCTTGCTGGGTCGACATCGACGGCGACGGTTGGACCGACCTCTTCACGGGTGGCCAGCTGTGGAGGAACGAAGGCGGAAAGAAGTTCGCCCGGATCGAGGGCGCGCCAGGCGGATCCGGGGTCTGGGCCGACTTTGACGGCGACGGCGACCCTGACTTCTTCGCCCTCGTCGGACAGCTCTACCGCAACGAGAAGGGAAAGACCTTCACCGTCGTCGAAAAGGCGATCCCCGAACTACCAACCAAGGTCTGCCTTGGCGCCGTCCCCGGAGACTTCGATGGCGATGGTGATCTCGATCTCTACGTCGGTGGCTACGAAACCTGGCAGGTGGCGAACTATCACGACGTGATTCTGACCAACAAAGGCGACGGCACCTTCGCAGAGACATGGCGATCCGGCGCCACCCAACCGGCCCGGGGAATCACGGCCGCCGACTTTGATGAAGACGGCGACCTCGACATCTACGTCTCCAACTACCGGCTGGTGGCAAACCGGCACTGGCAGAACGACGGGAAGGGCGCCTTTGCCGACGTGGCCGCCGCCTTCGGAACGGCGGGAGATGGTGGCCTCGGAGCATGGGGTCACACCATCGGTTCGGCATGGGGCGACTTCGACAACGACGGCCACTTTGATCTCTTCGTGGGCAACTTCTCCCACACCCCGGCCTACCAGGACCGGCCCTATTTCCTGCGCAATCGCGGACCGAGGGAGAACTTTCACTTCGAGGACAAGAGCGGCGGCGCCGGGCTGCGATGGCAGGAGTCCTACGCCTCCCCCGCGCTCGCCGACTTCGACAACGACGGCTTGCTCGATCTCTTCTTCACCACGGTCTACGGCGGCGACAAGAGTGTGCTCTATCGCAATGCCGGAGGGTGGAAGTTCGAGGATGTCACCGCCGCGGCCAAGGTGGCCACCGCTCAAACCTACCAGGCCGCATGGTGCGACTTCGACGCCGATGGCTACCCCGACCTCGTGAGCGGAGGACGGCTTTTCAAGAATCCCGGGGGACCGAATCACTGGCTGCGCGTGCGGGTCCGCGGGACAAAAATGGTGCCCGCAGTCGGAACCCAAGTGCGCCTGGTGCTCGGCGGGAACACCCTCGTGCGCCAGGTGGAAGGCACCACCGGGCAGGGCAACCAGAATGATCCCTACCTGCACTTCGGACTGGGAGCACACGAGGGCCCGGTCACCCTGGAAATCCGGTGGCCCGACGGTCGCAAGCAGAGCCTGAAGAGCGTGTCCAACCGCGCATTGACGGTCACCTATTTCCCAGCGGGAGAGTGATCCCCGTCACTCAACGAACTCTGCGCAATCGCACGGCGTGACCTTCGAAGTCTCGCGATGAGATCCACCGTCCCAAGGCAGGCCACCAATTGCCAAAACCAGAAGGCGCGCGGAACGCCCCGCACCAAATCGGGGTGAAGGTCTGCGACGGGAAGGACCGTAGCCGTGGCGTAGAGCGGTCCCGCCAGCGGTGAAATTCCCATCACCCAAATCGCAAGGGGCCAGAGGCCTTGGCTGGTCACCGCCAGGACGGTGCCCAGCAGGAGCGGGGCGACCCCCCCCAGGATGGCGCAGAGAGCCGCGGCCCGCGAACCCTTGCCTTCCAGCAGGGCGTGATATCCGAAGCTCCCCGCGGTCAGGACAAGGGCGAAGGCTCCGAGGGCTTCGATGGGCATCTCGGTGCCACCAAACCAATCCGACTCGATCACCTCCTTGGTAAACCAGAACCATCCCCCCGCGCCCATCATCACCATGATGGCTACCCAGGGAAAGGTGGTGGCGGGATCGGAGCCGATCGACAAGGAGCGCTGGCCCAGCTTACGCGTCCGTCTCCACCCGCGGATCTGTCGATCCCGGTTTGGCGTGATCAGGGAGATCATCAACCAGAGCATGAGCAGGGTCACCAGCCCGAAGGCCCCCGCCATGAAGACGGTCTCGATTGGCTCAGGTGCCCACTCTTGCCCACCTTCGCGGAATCGGAAATAGCGTCTCATCGCGCTGGAGGGAAAGACGTCGCCCCGCTCGATGAGGGGAAGGGCATTGCCCAGGAGCATGACCTGGACCCAGGCGAAGAGACCGGTGGCGCCAACCTTGCCCAAGAGGTGGGACTCCGCGCGGTGCCAGCGTCGCCACAACATGACGATCAGGACGGCGATCAAGACAAACTGCGTCCCAAGCGTGAAGACTGCCTGGGGGAGGTCGAGGTTGAAAAAGCGGGCGGGCGGCACCAGATTCTGCAGGGTCTGCACCCCGGCCCCGGCTGCGCGGGGAAGCAAGTGGGGCAGGCACTCTTTGAAGACCGGCTCGATCGTGACGTATTTGAAGTAAACGAGACCCATCTTCGAGGCCTGGGGAACGATGGTGTAAAGAATGAAGACGAGCCCCATGGAGGACAGAAAGGCCCAGCGCCGGTTCTTGAGCACCGTGCCGGCCACCAGTCCGGTGAGGTGATAGAGGACCGCCGCAACCAGGAAGACGCCATAAAGTTGCAACGCGAACTCCATCGGCACCTGACCTCTGATCAGGCAAAACAGGGTAAAGGGCATGGTCGCGAGAAAGAGGACATACTCGCGAATGGGGAGTCCAAAGAGGTAACCGATCACCTTGGCGAGCGGAGTCATGGGCGCGAGCCGCTGGTAGTCGATCACCCCCTCATCCGCCTCCGCGGTCATGGCCGCCGCCATCTGGCCGGTGGCAAGGACAAAGAGGATGAGACCCTGCAGGACGAGAAGGGCGATCAACGGTGCCCGCGCAACATCGGAACGCGACATGCCAGGCCGGTCGACCATGGCGCGAATGGTAAAGAAGAGAAATGCCGCGAGCATCAGGGTGATCAGGAGGGCGACTCCGAGACTCCGTGGTCGCAGCCTCGAGCGGGCATACCGACGCACGATGGGATTCTCCCAGATCTTCCAGGTCGGCGGGTGTCCGTTGAGGACCGAGCCTTCAGTTGCCATTGGTCGTCCCCTCCGGTTTGCGATTGTCCTCTGCGATCTTCACCAGGATTTCCTCGAAGGAGGAACTCTGCTCTTCGAATGCCTTTACCGCCACTCCCTGCTGGATCATTCCGGTCAACAAGTCCGCTTGCTGGCGATCGTCCCCGGTAAATCTCAGGGTGATTTGTTGTTCGTTGGTTTCAAACTCGGCCACTTCGAGCACACCTTCCTGTCGTTCCAGCCAGGCCGCGATTTCGTCACGGCGTTCCAGCACGACCACTGTGATTTTCCGTTCCGAGCGGCCCAGCTCCCGGCGAACCTCATCGGCGGTTCCCGCCGCGAGGATCTTTCCCTGGTTCATCACGCAGAGCGAAGAACACATCTCGGCCAACTCGCTGAGAATGTGCGAGCTCACCAGGACGGACGCGCCGTCCTTCGCGATGCCCTGCAGGCTGTGCCGCAATTCCCGACGCGAGAGCGGATCAAGTCCACTCGCGGGTTCATCGAGGATCATCACCTTCGGCCGGTGCAGGAGGGTCTTGGCGAGGACCAGGCGTTGGGTCTGTCCACGGGAAAGTTGTTTGCACCAAGAATTCCGCTGGTCGCTGAGGCTGACGATTTCGAAACATTCGTCCACGCGCGCTTTTCGCTCGGACGCGGTTCCGAGGGCGTGGGTGTCCGCGTAGAAATCGAGAAACTCCCAGGCCTTCAGGTCGGCGGGAACCGGTGCCAGGTCGGGCATGTAGCCGAGAATGCGCCGGGCTTCTTCCTTCTCCTCCAGGGCATCAATGCCCGCCAGGGCAACCTCGCCATAAGTGGGCTCCATCAGGGTGGCCAGCACGCGAAAGGTGCTCGTCTTGCCGGCTCCATTCGGTCCCACCAAGCCGTAGACCTCGCCGTAGGGAACGGAGAGGTTGATATCGTTGACCGCCACGAAGTCTCCATAGTCGACCCGAAGGTCGCGGATCTCGATGGCTGCTCCGTTCGATTCCGCCTTACCAGTCATCCTCGTCAAAGAGATCCCAATCGTCGGGCAGCCTCAGGCCCACTTCCAGCATTTCCCGCTCCGCATCCGCGCGCCTTTCACGGCGGTGGGTATCAAAGCTCTCCAGTTGCTCAGGTCGCAAGACCCCACGGATCGCTTCATTGCGCCCGATGGGATCGATCGGCAGGGTGCTCCCTGTCATTCCTTCAATCTCCATCGATGGGATGTAGGAATCTGAACTCCGCGCCATGAGATAGAAGAGCTGGTCCTCCTGGGCCGGATCGAGGTCCACGAGGTTATCGAGACGATGCAGCCTGCCGTTGGCCTCATGCTCCACGCTCTCGATGCGCTCCATCAGGCGATCCTGCTTGAAGTCCGCCAAGGCCTGTCCCCGGAGCTGACCTTCCATGAAGCCCTCGATCTCGCCGAGGTTCTTCTCGGCCTCGCGCCCTGCCAACATCAAATCCATCAGGTTGCTCTGCTGATCGGTGAGGACTCCCACGAAGCTGGCCGCATTCTCGGTTGCGCGCTGATCGAGCCATTCCCGCAGTTCATCCTGCTGGCGCTCGGTCAGCTCGTACTTGCGGCCGTATTCGCCCGCGAGGGCGTTGAACTCGTCCTTCTCCTCCTTGACCCGGATGAGATTGATGACCGGCGCAATCTTGGTGAGCCATGGTTTGGTCACTTGGAAGACATCATCGAGATCGGCTCCGCGACCGCTCAGGATATCATCATAAATCGCTCTGGTGCTATCGGACGCCCCCCGCTTGCGGGCCCGCAGTCCGTCGGCTCGGAGCTCCCTGTTCTCGCGCTGGAGAGAGCGATATCGCTGCTCTGCCAGTTCGGCTCGTTCCTTCTGGGATCCCGTCTCGGGCGGCTTGCTCTGCCCGTAGAGAAGGGCCCCCACCACACCGAGGACCACCCCAATGATTACCCCGAGATACTGCCGCATCCGGAGATACTCGACGATCCCGGCGAGAACTCAAGTGCCGGGGTGATTGATCACGCCGCTACTCCGCCGCATACACCCACGGCCGCGCCTGCTTGATGGAAAACTTCCCGTCCTTGGTGATCTTGAACTCGATCTCCATCGCGAAGGATTCATCTTCGTAGCTGTGCCCGTAGAGTTTGGCGAAGCGGTTGTGAATGATGCCGAGGCTCACTCGAAGCTGATCGAGCTGGCCGGGATCGAGGATCTGCTCCTTGTCGGTGCGATTGGAGCGTCGCATGAGCTTGCTCTCCCTGGTGTTGAACCAGTCGAGGAGGAGCTCCTCGGGAACGGACTCTTCTTCCGGGTTGGTCACCAGGTCTTCACCCACCTGGGTGTTCACGTAGTAGGTTCCTTCGGTTTGGTAGAGAATGTCATCGGTGACCGCCACTCCGTTTGCCAGTTCCTCATCGAAGTTGGGATGAATGAGCACGCCCATCGCGGTGGTCAGGTGGTCGATGCGGTAAAACTCCCGCTCCTCCACGGCGCGGTAGTTCCATAGGCTGGCGAAGACCTGCTTGATCGATTTGGCGAGATGGCCCTCATCCTCGCGGTGGGTGCACGAGTCGTAGAGCCCGGCCCCGCTGAATCCGGGAAGGTCCTCGTTGTTCGTGCTGGAGCGACAACGCAAGGCCGTCCCTTTCGGGAACGATTCCTGCACCGCGGCGAGTTCGTCCCTGGTGCCGTCGGGCATGTCGCCTTGTTCGATGAGTTTGCGGAGGTTCTTGAGCGCCTTGCGCAACCTGTCGGAGTCCTTCCTCAACTCTTCGTCCTCGAGGAGGGCGCTGGCCTTCTTGTAGAATCCATTGTGCTCCATGAAGGCATGGTAGAAATGGAAGGGCACCGCGAAGCCATCGGGCACCACACCCTCGGCAAGTTCAAAGGTGCGCAGGGTGGCGAGGTTGGAGGCTTTTACCCCCACGCTGGCGGAGTCCTTGAAGCCCACCGCACTGAGCGGACGAATCTTGGTCACCGACAAATCGCGTTTCGGCACCTGCCGCTCGGCGGGACGCAACTTGGCGAAGTGGGACTCGACCTCGTCATCGGTCGCCTCCCGGATGGTGTAGCCGCTCGCCTCGACCTTGTAGTAGACGAACTTTCCGACCAGCGATGCGATCGCCTCCTGCTCCGCCGCCTTGGTGATGAAGGCGTTGGGCACCTTGTCCTGGATGGCCCGCAGGTTCACATGAGAGAGGGGCGTCTGTCGCACCGCCGTGATAATGCCCGCGGTGCGCGGCATCTCGTTGGGGAGCGCCTTGTAGAGGACGATGTCGCGCGAGGTGGGATGCTCGTCGAGTTTCATGACCCGCAGTCGCCCGAAGCTCTCGCCCAGGTTCAGAGGCAGGAAGCCGATGTCGGAAAGGAGGTGTTCATCGAGGTAAACGCGGAACATCGCCGCGTCGTAGAGCTTCTTCTCTTCCTTGTAGCGGAAGAGCGCGGCCGGCATCGGGTAGTATCCCAGCTTGCCCTTCAACTCGTCGCCCTTCGCGATGAGCAATTCGTAAGCCAGCTTGATCTCGTCAAAAGGATAGCGGTCGTTGGGTTCAAACTCGAAGGTGTAAAGCCCCGGCTCGCCGCTCGGTGAGAGTGCAAGCGGACGGTAAACGAGGACTCCTCGCATCGTTCCCTCGCCCCGTCGGCCACGAGGAATTCCCACCGAGGACATGAACATCATGTGGGCGCGGTGCGTCTTGGTGTTGATGAAGTAGAGCTCCGGCTTCTCGGTTCCCGCACCCTCGATCTGGAACTTCACGAATTGGTTCCCAATCAGGTGGGTGTCGATGAGAACTTCCCGTCCCTGGTAGCTGAGCTTCTCGAAGGTCGCGCGATCCGGGAGGGTGGCCGTCCCGTTCTCAAACTTCACCTCCTCAGGCGATTGGCGCTTCATGTTGGGATCGGTCGGACCGAAACCGCGACCTCCGGGACCGCGGCGCCCACCGGGAGGCCTCGGTGGAACCATCTCGTTGGACGCCACCGAGCCGTTGCCATCCTTATCAAGCCCCTTGAGCGACTCCGTGGCCTTCTTCAATTCTTCGCCCGAAATCTCGCCATTGGCATCTTGATCGAGAGCCGACATGACCGGAATCGTCATTATGAACCCCCCGGGAGGTCCATCCGGACCACGACGCGCGGGCCGTCCGTCCGGCCGCGGCGGAATGATCTCCTCCTCGCTCAGCTTACCGTCCGCGTTCTGGTCGAGCTTGCTGAGGACCACGGTGGCATTCTCCATTTCTTGGGCCGAAAGGATTCCGTCCTTGTCCAGATCGAGTGCGGCCACCACCGGCAACCTGCGCAGGAGATCCCCGGGGCCTCGCCGACCACTCGTTCCACCCGGTCCTCTCGGCTGCGGTCCGCCTGGCCCTCCCCGAGGCGGTCCTTCCCGATCACCTGGGGACGGTTGATCCTGGGCTGGGAGACTCGAGTGCGAAACCAGCAGGGCGAGGAGAATGGACAGGGTCTTGGAGTTCATCGGCTTCAGTGGGGCTCGGGGCGGCAGTGGTTCAGATATGAACCTGCAAAACAGCCGCAAGTTGCTCCTCCTTACGAGAACACCGTGCAGGCGACAACCGAAAGGACCACAGAATTGTTAAGATCCCGTTAAGCGACTCGTCCTAAACGCTTAATATGCTTCATGTGCACCCATGCCCAGCGCGGTAGCGATGCTGGAGCTGGGAGACCCGAAATCGTGAATCCAAATTCATGAAACAAACAAAACTGGGCAGCCGCTACGACCTGAAGACCAAACACAGCGTGGTGGGATTTGTCGCCAAATACAATCTGGACCATGGGCGCGGAGGCATCACCGCAGCCACCAAGAGATTCGGAATCTCACCACTGACCATCGCGAGCTGGCGCAAGAGCCGCGGCGTGGGTTGGCACCCCGCAGGTGTTGTCGTGTAAAATCGAGCCGAAGGGTGACAGACCGAAGTTCCTTCGCGGTATTGAAACTGATGAGAAAGGTCCTTGGATTACTGGCGATCCTGCCGATTGCAACGAGCACTGCTGAAGTTTCGGAAGTGCAATTCGATGCACTCTTCGAGTTGTGTATTCCCGCCAAGTCCGCGTCCGGTTGGTTGGAACTGGGCTGGGAGATCGATCTCTGGAAAGCACGCGAGCGCGCAGCCCGGGAAGGAAAACCCATCTTCCTCTGGGAGATGGATGGTCATCCCCTGGGTTGCACCTGAAACAACGGGGTGGCGGACCGGGAGTTCGTCTTTGGAAGACCCGACGTGCAGAAATTGCTGCGGGAAAACTTCGTCATCGTGGCGGCCGACGATTGGTATCAACGCCGGCAGGACGATGAACTGGGCAAGTTTTTCCGCTCGGTCGCGAACCAGGGACCACGCAAGGGCGCAGGCGGAGGCACGCGCCAGGGACGCTACGCCTTCAGCGCCTCGGGGAAACTGTTGGGGTTCAACAACAATCGCGATCCCCAGCGCATCCTGAAGATGCTCCGGGAGAGCTTGGAGAAGTTCGCGGCCCTTCCTGCCAACGAGCGCAAGGCCGGTGCGGTCAAAGTCCCTCCTCTCAAGGACAGTGCCCGCGACCAGCGCTACGCCCGCACCCCGCCCAAGGGAGGAAAGATTCTGAGAGTGCACAGCCGTGTTCTCGAGAAAGACAAGGAGGGCAACTACGTGGCCTGCGGAAATCCGGAAGCGAACACCAACACCTTTCGCCACAACGGTTTTGGAAGCTCAACCGATCACCTCTGGTTGACAGCCGAGGAGTTCAAATCCCTCTCCGAGGGAGACCCCAAGGGCACGCCCATCCCGGCTCCCATCGCGATGCGCATCGCACGCTTTCACCTCGTGGACAACACCCGCGGGGAGCCCCCCCACTGGACCCGCGATGAAGTCCGCAAGTTGACCCTGAGAGCAATGCCGGTTTCGAGAGGGCGCCGATCTCCCTACCGCACCCACCTCCACCTCACCGGCGAGTTCCATCTTGAGACCAAGGATGGCAAGCGCGGCTACCTTGGCGAATTCAGGGGATCCCTGCGCATCACCGCGAGGACCGGGGAATCCGAGTTCAAGCTCGTCGCCATCGGACAACACTGGGGCGAAGGGCGCTACACCGGGAATGCGCGGCCCGGCAAGAACCCGCTGGCAGTCGGCTTCACCCTCGCTGATCCTCGACGACCCGAAGATCGCGTGCCACCCCAGGGCAGCCGCTGGGAGCAGGGCTACTACCAGGCAGATCGACACTAGCCGATCGACGGAATACCATTAGATCTCATGAAGACGGTAGTGATACTTGTCGCGACGGCTTCCCTGATCGGAGGGGGCCTGGTTCAAGCCGATGGATTGGTTCGCCCCCCCATCGCTTACAAAGGCTCACTTCAGGAGCGCTCCCAGGAAGCAATCATCGTCTTTCGCGAGGGCGAGAAGGGAAAGAGTGCGGTGGAAGATCTCATCATCAAGATCCGGGTGGAGGGTGACGCCCGCAACTTTGCCTGGATCGTCCCCCTGCCCAATCCGCCCAAGACCACCAAGGAGGATCCCAAGTTGTTCGAGGAGTTGCACAACTACGTGCAGCAACGGATGCAGCCCAAGCCTTCCAAGGGGAGAAAAAGTGAGGGCAAGAGTCCCCTTGCGCAAGCCACACCCAAGGACGCGGTCCGCGTGATCTCCCGCAAGATCGTGGGCGCCTTCGATGTGGCGGTGGTCCGGGAAAATGCACGGGGGGTCCTGAATTCCTGGCTTGAGAAGGAAGGCTTCCAACCCATCGAGGGCGGGGAGAAACTCATCGAGGAGTACCGCCGGAAAGGATACGTCTTCGCCTGCACCAAGGTGAGCAACGTCACCCTCGAAAAGGGAGCCAACCTGGCCGACCTCCATCCCCTGCGCTTCACCTTCGAAACTGGCGGACGGGACGGAATCTATTTCCCGATGCGCATCACGGGCCTGCAGAGCAAGTCGTTCGACATCAATCTGTACGTCTTCTATCGCGCCTGGCTCAACGATGGGCTCAACAACTACGGATACGAGAAGCAGGGATTCACCCGCAACTTTCGCGACTGGGATACCGCGGCCTGCAAACCCAACGCCGGAAAGTCGTGGTGGAATCCCGGCGCCGATCCGTACTTGAAGGACTTGAAGCGAACCATCCCGACGGTGACAAAATTCTTCAAGGAGCGCCACTCCGGCAAGCGCTTCTACCTCACCAATATTCAAGCCCACAGTCTCAAGCCCTCCAAGGTTCTCAGCGCGAAAAACGACCTCTGGCTCTTCCCCTACTATACCGATACGCGATTTGTCCCCTTTGATAAGCGTGACGGCGGGCCCGCCCTGGACTAGAAAGACACCATGAAACCTCTCTTAGTCACCGTCGCAATCGCCGGACTGGGTTCCGCAGCCTTCGGTTGGTGGGTCATCGATAACTACTCCTCGGAGAAGCAATCGAGGAAGATTCTCGCGGAAGAAGCCGGCAATGAGGCTGAGGAAAACGCTGATGCCCCTGAGCCCGAGCCCGGACCCGAGACAAAAACCAAGCCTCAGCCGAAGCCGGAATCCAAGCCTGAACCAGGACCGGCGGCGAACACCGTGCCTCCCAAGCCCAAGGAGGATATCTACAGCCAGGGCCGCAAGACGTTCGACGGAACGGGCAAGTATTACATGGGCCGCGAGATCGCCTACGTCATGGGTCACCAGGCGATCAGGTGGCTGGAGCGAGCGGACCGCGAAAAGGAGGAAGCCCCCAGCAAGGCCATCGCTGCCCTCAACCTCAAGCCCACGGATGTCATCGCCGACATCGGCGCGGGATCCGGCTACTACACCTTCCGCCTCGCGCCCCTCGTCCCCAATGGCAAGGTCATCGCCGTCGACATTCAGCCCGAGATGATTGAGTTCCTCGAGAAGAAGGAGAAGAAACTTGGGATCACCAATGTCGAGGCTCACCTCGGGATGGTCGACGACACGAAGCTGAAGCCGGAGTCCATCGACGCCGCCCTCATGGTCGATGCCTACCACGAATTCTCCCACCCGCGCGAAATGATGGAGTCCCTCTTCAAGGCCCTCAAGCCCGGCGGGCGCATTGTTCTGTTAGAATACCGCGCCGAGGATCCCACCGTGCCCATCAAACCGCTCCACAAGATGACCGAAGCGCAGTCCCGCAAGGAAATGGAAGTGGTCGGGCTGAAGTGGAAGAGCACCGATTCGAAGCTCCTGCCCTGGCAGCATTTCATGGTGTTCGTAAAGCCCTGAAGGTGGTCGCCTGCAGGTTCCTGCCTCTCGGAGCGACTGATTCCTGATCGATGGGAGCGGCAAGGCGCGTAGACTTTAGCCTCATGAACCGACTAATCATTTTCATGTTCACCGCGACAGGGCTCGGCCTTGTTCCGGGCCACACCCTGGCGGCCGAGGCTGATCAGAAGGCAGTCGCGAAAGGAGAGACCGTGCGCCTCACCATCGTGACCGCGCAGGGCGGAGGATGAGGAGGCGCCAACAAGGCCCGGGCGGCCTTGAGGGAACAGGGGGGAGTGAAGAACATCGTCCTTTCCGGAATGCGCGCCACCGTCGTGATGGAAGAGGGCAAGACTCTCGATGAGGACAAAGTCAGGGATGCCCTCGGCGCCAAGCGCCTGAAGTTCGTCTCCCTCGAAGTGGTCGACCGCCCCATCCCAAAGGCGATGTACAACATGAAGGCCAAGGGAGTGACCTGAGCGATCACCGCCGACAAGGCCCGGGTGGCCTTGGAAGAACTGGACGGATGTTCCGACGCCTATGTCGATCCCCGCGCCGGGATCACGCTCCTCTTCTCGGAGCCCAAGGAAGTTGACGAGAAGGCGCTGCAGGAACTCCTCAAGACCTACAAGATCCGGATCAGCGACCTGAAGAAGGTGGACAAGATGCCCTACTAGGGCTGGTTGCGCTAGGTTAGGACTGGAGATCGTGGGCCAGGGAGGTCAGAATGGGAGGGTCGGAGCACGATACGGATACGTGGGCGACCGTGGGGGGTAGCGCGGGAGTCTCATGGTTTCCGGCGAAAATTCGACCGGCCAATTTCCAACTAAATCTCAGAACCAGAAACCAGGATCCAATCGCTGTCGGGTAGATCCGACTTGGGAATTGGGACTTGGTGATCTACCGATCGCCATTTGGTTCTTGCAGAAGTCGCCCACTCGTGGTCTTCAATTCGACAACCAAATTCCCAGAATCATGACTCGTTCCCTCCTGAAGATTGTCCTTCTCTCCGCTGTTGGCGCAGCAGCCCTCTTCCTCAACTCCTGCAACACCATTTCCGGTTTCGGCCGCGACCTGCAAGACGCGTCCAGCGCAGTGCAGAACAGGTAGACTGGTTGCCCATTAGCGTCAACTTAGGGAGCAAAGGGGCGAAAAAGCTCAGAAAAAGCTTGCCTTAGACGAGTGGTCGGCAGGCTTGGTATGTTCAAAGCCAAGTCGCTGAAATCAGCTCCTGCCGCCACTCTGCAAGCCATGATGGGTTCTTTGGAACC
>JAYGGC010000244.1:0-49598 GCA_046581525.1 Roseibacillus sp.
GCGCTCAGTCGTATGCGCCGGGATCATGCCGAGGTCTTGCAGCGGACCCACGCTTGGCGGGCGGAGTCTGCAACGAGATTGCAGTTGAAGGTAGCGTCCGCTCTGGAAGCGAAGCTCGACGACGTCCTAGGAAGCGACGAAAAGATGTCTAAGACGAGTGTGCGGGCACTCGCCCTTTGCTACGGGATCACCGTGGACAAGGAACGGGCCATTCATGACGAACCTCCGGTCCCGGAACAGCGAAGCAAGATGATGCAATGGCCGTCCGGGCGCGTAACTTGGGGAATGGCGTGCGCATTCGTTCCATGCTAACTAAGGGGGGACAAGATGCAACGCCGCCTCATCGTCATGCGCCACGCCCAGAGTTCCTGGAACAGCGCAGCCCTGACCGACCACGAGCGTCCACTCAATCAGCGGGGCCGGGGAGATGCTCCCCGGGTTGGCGCCGCCCTGGTGGACCTTGGTTGGGTGCCGGATCTGGTGCTCAGCAGCGATGCGCAGCGAACCCGCGAGACCCTGGCAGGGATGAATGAGTCCTTTCCCGGCGAAATCTCGGCCGCCTTCCTCCCCTCGTTCTATCACAGTGGAGTGAGCGCGGTGCGCGAGGAAGTTCCCGCCGTCGATCAGGCGGTAGGGTGCCTCATGGTGTTGGGACACAATCCCGACTGGGAGGATCTCGTGCAGTCGCTCTCGGGAGAGAGCGTCATGATGAAGACCGCGACTGCCGCGCTCCTGACCCGCGATCTCGCCGCCTGGCAGTCGGCCTTCGACCCCGGCAGCTGGAATCTCGAGAAGGTCATTTATCCGCGGGAGCTCTGAGCCGCTGCAGGCTCGCTGTCGCGCTGGCCCGAGGGGGGCTTGGCAGAGTTGACGGCGGGAGTCGGAGCGACTAGGTTGATCGCCCACCCCAAGTCTCAAGATGACCAAGACCCGTAGGGTCAAAATACTCGGACGAAGTGCGATTTAGGCAGCATCCCGGTAGTAGTAGCGAGGCAATCCGCCAAGCGGCCGGCAACTCGCACCAGCCCTTCTTTCCGCTCCAAACTCCGACAGCGCTGTGGACGGTTGGCAAGAGGACCTCAAGGCCACTCGGGCTGCGGTTGCCATCCTCAAGTCAAATTCGACAGAGTGTCGCTTTTCAATCCCCGCGCACGTGCTCCTGCCGATTGGTCCAGCCTGCCAAGGCCACCATCAGTTTCTTCACGTCCATTGGCGGAGTCTGACCGTGCGACACCGTGGAGCACGATTAGAAGTCGCCCTCAAACCTCCTCTCCCAACAAACTGGAAATCAGCGCACTCCGTTGTAATCGAGTTTCTGGACACTACGGGAGCGGTTCTGGAACCTCCGTGCTACGGACCCGTATGGCTGGTGGGGGGCGGGAGTTAATCACTCCCGCCTACCCGATTCGACATCTTTGATTCTACCCATTGGTTCGTATTCCATGGATCAACTGCTCGGCCTGGCGGCGAAGCTGCGAGGCTCACCGTCAGGTGGGCGCTGGCTTGATTCGTGCTCGGTAGGATCCTTTGGCGAATTCCGGGACAGACTATGTCGCTAGCGTATTGTTGTTGGGCTCCCGCCCCATACTTCGTCCTCAAACGCCATCCTCTCAGCACGCTTCCGGCTAATACCTTTACTCTGGTATGCTTTCCGTCGGCGTTCTCGATCCGAGCCGAACGCATTATCCAGCGCGGATTGTAACAGTGCGTCCGCAACGGTCTCGCATCCGCTCATCGGTATCACGACTGCGACTATCAAGGCTGCGATGCAAGGGATTCTCATTCTTATGTCGAACGTTAAAGGTGTGCCGGCGCGCGGTCAAACTCTCCAGAGCGAAGCGAACTAAGGACGTTGCTCGCGCTTGGCACCACCGCCTTGTGTGTGCCCAGCATGGGCACGTTGTAAACGGGGTTCAAGTCCCCTGTAGGAATACCAGAAATGAATAGAGACTACCATCTGAAGCCAAACGCGCGAGGGCGACCGGACGCGTGAAGGAAGGCTAGGAGAAAGCTGCGAGCTGGATTGACAAGAACCGCATAGAAGGCCGGCACGGCGCGTCGAGGTGGCACAACACACCGAAGACCTCTGGTATGGCCGTGAAGGTAAATGTGGCGGCAGTGCAGCGGAGCAACGGGTCATTACCTGGGGAGATCTGCACCGGGAAGCCGGTGCAGGAGTCAGCCGAAGCCATAGTAGTCGAGGAAACGAGCCGGAGTGCGAAGGAGCACAGCAAAGTTGCCGGAGGTCTCACCCGATGAAGGGCCGAACCGATGAGGAGGGGATCGACCCCGTGAAGGACAAGCCAACCGATGACGCCAGCGTGCGAGGTGAGCTTGAGAGCCGTCGCGGAAGGAAGAATGGAGACCCTCAAGAGAGAACCATGATCGAGCAAGTCCTTGATCCGGAGAACCTCGCCGCCGCCTGGAAACGGGTGAAGGCGAACAAGGGAGCTCCGGGGATCGATGGCATGACCATCGAGGACTTTCCCGCCTTCGCGCGGGAGCACTGGCCGAGGATTGCTCGGGCGCTCATGGAAGGAACCTACGGCCCGGCGTCAGTGCGCCGGGTGTGGATTGCCAAACCTGACGGGTCGAAACGTCCGTTGGGAGTGCCGACGGTGTTGGATCGCGTGATTCAACAAGCGATCGCGCAGGTGCTGGGGCCGCTTTTCGAAGTGGGCTTCAGCGAACACAGCTACGGCTTTCGGCCCGGTCGCTCCGCCCATATGGCGGTGGCCGAAATGGAAGCCGGCTGGAAGGAAGGCCGCCGCCACGCGGTGGATTGCGACCTGAAGTCGTTCTTCGACACGGTCGATCATGAACGCTTGATGAGCGCGTTGCGTGAGAAGATCCGGTGCCCTCGGGTGTTGGGTCTGATCCGGCGTTATCTGATGGCGGGCGTGGTGCTGCCCGATGGAACCCGCGAGGCCACGCCTTGCGGAGTGCCCCAAGGTGGACCGCTCAGCCCGTTGCTGGCCAATATCGTGCTCGATCCACTCGATAAGGAGTTGGAATCCCGTGGACACAAGTTCGCGAGATATGCCGACGACTTCATCGTGCTGGTGAAAAGCGCGGAGGCGGCGAAACGGGTGATGGCGAGTGTGATCCGTTACTGCGAAGGACGATTGAAACTGGTGGTCAACCGCGCCAAGAGCCGTGCCGCCCTGCTGAAGACCTGCGTCTTTCTGGGATACCAGATCGATCGCAGAGGGAAGCTGGTGTGGTCGGAGAAGGCGCTGCATCGCTTCAAGGAGCGAGTGCGCCAAATCACGCGCCGCAACCGGGGGCACCGCGTGCAAGACGTCATTGACGAATTGCGAAGCTACGTCCTCGGATGGCTCAACTACTACAAGCTTAGTGCTACCTACACGGTGGTGCTGGAGCTCTCGGAGTGGGTCAGACGTCGGGTGAGGTTGTATTACTGGAAGCAATGGAAGCAGCCGCGAACGCGTCGACGTAAGCTCCTTGCCTTGGGAGTCTTTCCCGAGAAGGTGCATATGGCGACACGCAGCCGAAAAGGCTATTGGCGGATGAGCCGGAACTCAATTGTTCACCACGCGCTGAGCAATCGTTGGCTCCAGGAGCAAGGTGTTCCTGACATGCGCGCGATCTGGATCGCGCTTCACTACGGGCCAAAAGCCCGAGTCTGATCGGAACCGCCCTCTACGGAGCCGTACGCAGGGTGGTGTGGGACCCGTGGCTGGCGCTAGTCAGTCACGGGGACCCCGATTGTGCCTTGTGATTCGTTGTCCGGGCCTGGCGGTCTCTCCGACCTGCGCAAAGGAATCCAATCCTGCCAGCGTGCTTCCTGTTTCCGATCGACCGGCATCCAAGAACGAATGCCCGGATGCGCCACCACCTCCACGAGGGCTCCCTGCAGCAGGTCTTCAAACGCGCGGTGCGGGCAACCGAACTCACGAAGCGCATCACCTGCCACACCCTGAGACATTCCTTTGCGACCCACCTCCTGGAGTCCGGAAGCGACATCCGGACCGTGCAGGAACTTCTCGGTCACTCCAACATCACTACGACCATGATTTATACTCACATCGTGAAACAGGCCGGGGCCGGCGTGAGAAGTCCGCTGGATAATATGGATGAATAGTGAGGGGGAGGGCGGAGGAAGAAAGTCGAAGGTCAAACGTCAAAAGTCGGCTTGCCACGGCGTAGCACCGCGAAGGCGGGAGGGCGGATTGATGTTCGGCGGATGGAGCGGATGTCGCGTGGGATCCGGCGAAAATTCGACCTTCCTCGAGCTGGCGGGTTGGGGGGAACGCTTTAGCTTACACCCAGTGGCATACGGACCAGCAGAGCTATTCCGAAACGATGCCGCCCTTGGTCGCAACCAATCGCCCAACCATTTCCTTCGCCCCAGCTGCGGAACATACTCAGCTCGTGCGCGACCGCAAGGGACGGATCCCGGTCGAGATCTAACAGTTTTTGTTTCGGGGAGGATCGCCACTCGACGTCCATGTCCGCATTCGCGGAAAGCGGACGACGATCCCGCGGACCGACCAGTGCACTCCCGAGGCATCACTCGGCACTCGTCGGAATGCGAAGGCATTCCCCTTCCGACGAGTGCTTCACGACTGGGCAAGTCTCGGATGGTCAGCACCTTAGCCTCGCTTGCGAGGGGTGCGTGCTTGGAGTAGGGGCATCGCAAGCTGCAAGGAGAGCGCTAGAGCTCCTTGCCCTTGACCTGGAGATCGTGGATGGACCAGAAGAGGCCGTTTACGCTGCCCGTCTGGGTGATGCGGAGGAATTTCGCTTCGCCAAGGGGGAGGCCAATGGTGGTGAGGGGGTTGGTTCCGGTCCCCCTCGCGAGCGCTTTGCTCCACTTCTTTCCGTCGAGTGAGACCGTCACTTCGTAGCCGCGCGGGTAGTCGTTATCGGACCCGCGGCAATCGAGCTGGATTTCGCTGATGGTGGAACGTTTGGGCAACTCGATCTGGAACCACTGCCCCGCACGCTGGGGGGTATTGGTGGACCAACGGCTCTTGCGGTTGCCATCGATCGCGCTCTTGCACTCGCCCGCGTTGCTACTGGCGGTGAGCTTCCAAGCCTTGCGATTGACGAGCACCGGGGGATCGAGCGCTTCGAGTTCCTTCAAGGTCCACGGGGTGGTGCGTTTGCCGCTACTCTTGCGGATGGCCGCCACGAAGCCCTTGGTGATGGGCGAGGCCTTGTTGCCGAAACTGTTGCGAACGTAGGTCGCGATGTCGGCGACCCACTGATCATCCTGCGAATTCATGGGCACCATGAGTCCGGGGTAGGTCTTGCCATCGAGCGGTCCGGTCAGGCCGTGGAGAATGGTACGGACCAAGGAGTTTCCGCTCCCGATGATGCGGGAGGCTTTCACCATGGAGGGCGCAAGGGTCTGGCCGGGGTTGTCCGGGACCGGCGTGCCCTTCCCGTCAGCTCCGTGGCAGGTGTAACAAAGCTGGGCGAAGATCACCTTGCCGTGCTCCATCGACCTGGCGAGCTGGGCGTTCTTCCTGCGGGCTTCCGCGGCCGCACGGGCCTGGTTGCGCACGCTGGATCCCATGCGCACGACCGCCTTCACGGCGTCGTTGTCGGGAAAGGCCTGCACGGTGGCATCGGCGAGGGCGTGCAGATCCGCGTTGTCGGTTCCGCTGATGGTAATCGAGTTGAGTAGCTGGGTCGCCACTTCGGCATTCGGCTTGCCACGAGACTCGCCGAGCTGGATGAGGCTGGCGACCACCGCCGGGTCGCCCTCACCGATGAGGGCTTCGCCCACTCTGAGGGCCTGCACCTTGACCAGGGCGGAGGAATCCTGCAACGCGGCGGCCACCGTTTTGGAGTCGGCGGCACCGATGCCCTCCAGGGTCCAGAGCGCGTGCGCGCGGCCCAGCTCGGACTTGCCCTTGAGAGCGAGATCCCCCAGGGCGGGGACCACGGAGTCGCGGTCCTTGCGCAGGATGATGAGCTTTTGCGCGGTGTCGCGCCACCAGCCATTGGGGTGCGAGAGATGCTTCACGAGTTGGGCGGTGGATTCGTCCAGCATGCGCGGCTTTGGTCCCGCTTTGAAATCCTTGTGCACGAGTCGGTAGAGGCGACCCCGGCCGATGTTCTTGTCGAGGCCCCACTTATCGATGATGCCGCGCAGGTAGCTTCCCTTCCGCGTCCAGTTTCCCTGCTGGATGATGCCGCGGTGCATGTCGATGAAGACCATCCGGCCGTCGGGCGCAGTCTCGGCCCCGAGCGGGCGGAAGTTCGCATCGCGGGTGCGGATGAACTCCGTCTTCGGAGTGGCATTGGTGAGAATGGTCTTGGCGTCCACGCGCTCCACCTTGGCGCGCCGGATGAGTCGGCCGACCGGCTCCGGAATGAAGAGGTCGCCGCGGATGTCCTCCGGCAGGCGATCACCGCGGAAGACCCCCTGGCCCGCACAACCAGTAAAACGATTGAGGCCCCCGTTGGAACCAACCCGACCGCGGCCACCCTGCACATCGGGAATCTGCGCGATGGGAAAGACGGCCCGGAAGTCATTGGCGGTCTGCCCGGGAAGATCGAGCATTCCGTAGACCGGGGGCTGCTGGAAGAAAAAGGCCGGATTTTCACCGCCCCCCGTCGAGAAGTAGATGCGACCCCAGTCGTCCTGGCCAATCCCCCACTGCCCGCCGCCGCGCGGGATGCGCTCCATCACGAGCTTCTCGTCGGTGAAGCGGTAGCGCCGGTTCTCGTAGGTGATGTAAATCCAGTTGTCCATGTTCCAGATCAGGCCGCTGGGCTGGTGCTCCATGTTGCCACCACGGCGGCCGCCTTCGTAGATCTTCACCTCTTCGTCCGCTTTTCCGTCACCGTTGGTGTCGCGGTAGGTCCACAGATCCAACGTGTTGGTGATGTGAACCATCACGCGATCGTCGAGGGGCAACACCATGCGAGGCAAGAGGATGTTGTCGATGAAGATGCTGTGCTTGTCGTACTTGCCATCACCGTTGGTATCCTCGTGACGCGATATCCGGCTCCTCGGTTCCTGTTCACCGGTGGCGTCGGCAGTCTGCATGTAGGTGCGCATCTCCACCACGTAGAGCACTCCGTTCCCGTCCCACGCGCAGGCCACCGGTTCCTCGATGTAGGGCTCACTCAAGATGAGCTCCAGGGAGTAGCCTTCCGGCAGTTCGATCGACTTGTGCGCCTCCTCGATGGAGAGGAAGCCAGTTTGGTAGACAGTTTCGCCAGGCTTGGCTCCGTTGCAAGTGGCGGTGGCGAGGGCGGTTCCGATCAGTATGTGTCTCAGTTTCATGGGATTCCTATTGATAGTGAGAAGGAGAATGACGGGGTGCTTTACAGTGGCAGATCGCCATCCTTATCAATCCCAAGCATGTTCTTTTATATTTCAAGAACTTCGCTCCATCCTTCGCAAAAATCGGCCAGGTCTTCACCAAATTTGTCTCACGCATTCTGGGGAACACCCTCTGGCCTCAGGATTGAAATTAGGATACGCACCATGAGCTCTCTCCTCGTCGCCACGTCCGCCACCTCCCGTAACTCATTGTCCCTACGATCCTTCATCGTCCCCAGCACCGGGGTCGGGATAGTGGGGAAGAGGCGCGAGGTCGGGTTCGATGAAGCGCGTCTTGGCTTGGTGGCACCTACCGGGTCTGGAACACAAAGATCCCCTTCTTGTTCCCGATGCCGATGTCGGTCTTGCCGTCACCGTTCAAGTCGTCGACCGCGATCTGGCAGCCGACTCCCGAGTCGGTATCGATGAGGTGCGGAATGAATTCCACGCCACCCTTCTTGCTGCGCTTCAGTTCAAACCAGTAGATCACGGCCGGTTCCGCTGCGCCGGGATCCCTGCCGCCGTGGGCCCAGTAGCGCTTGCCGGTCACAAAGTCGGTCAGGCCGTCGGCATTGAAATCTCCCGCCGCCAGGGAGTGAGTCTGTGAGAACACCACTCCGCCCACTCCCGGCTTCGCTTCCGTCGGCATGATGATGTGCTTCTTGAGGTTCACCTCTCCCTTCACGAGATCATTTTCGAACCACGCCAGTCCCCACCCGTGCGCCCACAGGCTGGTCACGATGTCGTTGTCGCCATCGCCATCGATGTCATAGACCAACATCTGCGCTCCGCCCTGCGGCGAGAACTGGAACTTGTGGAAGACCCACTTTCCGCCGGTGGGATTCTCCGGGCCCTCGAACCAGCCTTCCTTCCAGAGAATGTCGGGACGCTGGTCGCCATTGAGATCACCGATCCCGAGCCCATGGGTGTAGTGCCCGGCCTTGGTGTCCTCCGAGATCGCGTGGAAGGTCCAGGGCTTGGTGGGCGCTTTCCAATCGGCGGTGTAGAATCCCCACACGCCCTTATTGAGCCCGATGAGCTCCGGCTTCTTGTCACCGGTCACATCGATCATCTCGGGCGACTCGCCGCCAAAGCTCGTCACCACCCGATGCTTGGCCCAGTCCTCGGAGGCCTTCTTGGGCTGGAGATAGATGTCGAGGTGGAAGGCTGGCTTGTGCGCGATCTGGAGAACGTCGTTCTTCCCGTCGCCATCGACGTCCATCACCCAACTCAGAAACGAATCGTGCGCGTAGCCTTTCGGGTTCACCGGCTCACCGGGACGATATCGATTCTGCTTTTCAAAGTCGGGCCCCGCATACCAGTAGGGTCCCGCCACCAGGTCCCCCTTGCCGTCCCCGTTGATGTCACCAATGGACGCTCCCTCGGTGACAAATCCCCGTGAGAGAACCTTGCGATGATGAGAGGATCGTTCCGTGATCTTGGCCGCGGTGAGCAGGACCACGAGTCCAAGTGGCAGGCAGAGTGTAATGGCTTTCATGACTGGCTGGGCGTTACCCGATAAGATCCCGGTCGCGGTCTGCACTCAAGGAGGAAAGCAACGCGGGAGGGACAAATAGTATTGCGTGTTCAGTAATCAGACCGCTCCCCTCCACCACTCCTCACTCCACCACTCCCTGAACCAACTCCGCCTCCCCAGCCAAGCCAAGCTCCCCCAACCTCCTCAACACTTCCTCCCATGCCGGCACCGCGATTCCCTCCTTCTCAAACTGTCGTTCATCACGGGGACTCTGCTCGGCGGGGAGGATCGCCTCCGCAAGATAGAAGCACGCCCAGGCCCGCCAGGTGCGAAGTTCCGCGCGCGGTCCACTCATGCGGGTGGCGAGATGTTGATAGTGGCGCACCGGGTTGCCGAGGAACTCTCCTTCCGGACAATTCTCGATCACCCACCTCTTCGCTGCGTAGGGCAGGGGCCACTCTAACAGAATCTCCCCGCTCCCTCCCAAGTCCGCCATCAGGGCCTTGTTCAACTGCAGCAACGACTGCGCCGCCTTCCCTTCCAACCACAAGGACTGCGCATACTGCAAGGCGGCGAGGTAGAACTCCGCATCGTAGTCCCTCCCGAAACGACGCATGACCTCGGCGGTGAGAACCTCATCGGTCTGCGGCAAATGCGGACAGGGGGCGCGGTCTTTCAAGTGTCTGCGTTCGCTCATTCGGACTCCGCCCTTCCCCAAAACAACAATTCAAGCAATCCCTAATCTACCCACTTCTCTCCCTCCAGGGCGTCCTGGGCGGCGGCGGTCTCGGCATTTTTCTTGCTCGACCCGTGCCCTTCACCCAGCGACTTGCCACACCAGATCACCTCGGCCTTGAATTGCTTGAGATGATCCGGTCCCTCTTCCGCGAGGATCCGGTAGGACGGACTCTCGCGCCGGAGAGCCTGCAACACTTCCTGCAACCGGCCCTTGGGATTGCTGGTGTCGTCTCCTTCGAGGGCTTCCTGGAGATCGACTTCCATCACGCGCATGGTGACTTCCGAGGCCGCGGTGATGCCTCCGTCGAGGTAGACCGCGCCCATCAATGCTTCGAAGGCATCGGCCAGGTTGGACTCTCGTCCCCGACCGCCATTGGCTTCCTCTCCCTTTCCCAGGCGCAGGTAGGCCCCGAGTCCCAGGCGTTCTGCACACTCCGCCAGCGCCCGCCGGGAAACCAGGCTCGCCCGCGTCTTGGTGAGACGTCCCTCGGCCTCGTCGGGCAGGATCAGATAAAGATGCTCGGTGAGGATCACCTGCAGGACGGCGTCGCCGAGAAACTCGAGCCGCTGGTTGTCCGCCACCACGTCGCGTTGCTCCGCCGCAATGCTCGGGTGGGTCAACGACTGGACCAGGAGATCCTGGTCCTGAAACTGGTATCCGAGCTTTTCCGCCAACGCATCCATGTTGTCATGTTCTGAAATCAGGGGGCGTTGGAGAGGATGGGCGACCGACGGGGCTCGAACCCGCGACAACCAAAACCACAATCTGGGGCTCTACCAACTGAGCTACGGCCACCGTCTCCGGAAGCGGAAATTTAGGGCTCCGCAGACATGATTCAAGACCAAAGACAACTCCGCTAGGTTCCAGCCTTCTCCAGGTAGTCCTTCACCACGGGCTTGCTCAGCATGACCAGCGCCAAAACCGGATAAATGAGTGCCATGACCGAACCCACCACCGTCCCCCCGACCCCGAAGATCTGCTGAAGTTGGGACATGTCCATCCCCCCAGGCAGGGAGGCCGAACCCATCCCGGGAACATTCTCAAGCGCTTCATAGTAGCGTTTCATCGCGGCGGTCCCCGTCACCAGGAAGATCCCCAGGTAGAGGAGCCGGGCGCCGATGGAGCAAATGGAGTAAACGTTCGAACTGGCCACGCAGGTCTTTCGCTTCTTCACCAGCCGAAGGCCTGCCCGCAGAATCAGGACCGCCACGATCAGCGCGGTAATGGTCTTGATCCAATTGAGGAGGGCCAGGTCGGACATCAGGGTCTTCATCGCCTCGAGAGAGGTGGTCAAGGCCTCGGCGCCGGGATCAGCCGGGCCACCCTCCATCTCGGCTTGCACGAACTCAATCAACCAATTCAGGAGCGGATTCACGCCCAAAACGATCACGAAGGAGAACAGCCCCCCGATCAGGCCCAGGGCTCCGAACACGATATGGATGATCCCAAAGACCTTCAGGCGTGCGGGCTCAAGAAGCAGAGTTCCCTCCAACTGCGGTGGCTGCGGTGGCTGCGGCAACATTTCTCCACTCATCATCGATCACTAATCACACCTAATCAGCCTTGTCCAGCCACGCCCTCCGCGTTGAAATCTCCCCGACATGCCGACGGACCTTGATCAAGCCCTTGCTACCCTTTGCGCAGGCACCGAACAGGTGATCTCCAAGAAGGAACTCGCCGACAAACTGGGCGAGGGCCGTCCGCTGCGCGCGAAGCTTGGCCTCGACCCCACCTCGCCCGACATTCACCTCGGCCACACCGTGGTCTTCGAGAAGCTGCGCCAGTTCCAGGAACTCGGCCACCAGGCGGTCCTCATCATCGGGGACTTTACCGCCGCCATCGGCGATCCCTCCGGGCGCAGCGCGACGCGACCACCGCTCAGCCGCGAAACCATCCTCGCCAATGCCGAGACCTACACCACGCAGGCCTTCAAGGTTCTCGACCGCGCCAAGACCGAGGTCGTCTTCAATGGCGACTGGTTTCGCAAGATGACCTTCGAGGATGTCCTGCGTCTCAACTCGCGCGTCACCATGCAACAGATGTTGCAGCGCGACGACTTCAAGAAGCGCATCGAGAAGGGACAGGAAGTGCGGCTGCACGAGATCCAGTATCCCATCGTGCAGGGGTGGGACTCGGTGGAAGTCCGCGCCGACATCGAATTGGGCGGCAGCGACCAGCTTTTCAATCTGCTGGTGGGGCGCGACCTCCAGAAGGAAGAAGGACAACCTCAACAGGTGGTCATGACCATGCCGCTCCTGGAAGGTACCGACGGCGTGAAGAAAATGTCGAAGTCCTATGGCAACTACGTCGGCGTTTCGGAACCTCCCAACGAGATGTTCGGGAAACTCATGAGCATTTCCGACGAGCTGATGGATCGCTACTACCTCCTCCTCCTCGGCGAGTCGCGCGAGGAAGGCCTCCACCCCATGGAAGCCAAGAAGCAGCTCGCCACCCAGATCACCGGCCGCTTCCACAGTGAGGAGGAAGCCGGGGCCGCGCGCGACGATTGGGAGACCCGCTTTTCAAAGAAGGACCTCGCCTCCGCCGAGCTGCCCGAGGTCCCCGCCGCAAATCTCCCAAGCGATCTCAACGTCCTGAGACTGGCCGGCCACGCCTTCGAGGCGGGATTCGGAATCAAAAAATCAAACGGAGAACTCAAAAAACAGTTTATCTCCACCGGTGCGGTGCAGTTGAATGGCGAAAAACTTACCGATCCCAACGCCACCGTCCAACCGCAGGCCGGCGATATCCTGCGCCTTTCCAAGAAACACTCGGTCCGCATTTCTTGATTCCACGTTCTCACCTCGGGAATTTCTCGATAGTCCGCCAATCTAGTCTACACTCTCGCATGCCTCGGGTCCTGCGCCTCACCATTGCTGCCCTCGCTGCCCTCCTCCTGACCCAGTGCGCCTTCAGGCCCCCTGCCAGTCGGACCGCCAGCCCCCGCGGAATGAAACTCGCGAGCCTCGGATACGAGCCCCTGCAGTTGCAGAAATCCTCCGGGGACAGCCGCTACTCCGGCAAATTCAAGGTCAATGGCAAGGAGGTGCACTTCCTCATCGACTCCGGCGCAAATAGTACCGACCTCGACTACGAGCTCGCCACTTCCTTCGGGATCAAGCCCGAGAAATCGGTGAAGGTCATCAGCCGCGGTGCGCTGGGCCGTCCGGTGACTTCCTGGGTCGGCTTGGGTGCCCTCGGGGCCGGCTACGTCACGGCCACCCCGTTTCCATTCATGCTCGCCCCGCACTCGGACCGCCACACCGCCACCAGCCGCTACGACGGACAGATGGGCCTCGATGCCCTGACCGGCTTGGCCGCCCTCGTCGATCTGCAAACCGGCCAGCTCTGGATCCCGGGTCCACGGGCCAAGAACGCCCGGCGCGGGGACATCCGGGCCCTGGGTCGGCGCGAGGGTCTCGGCTTCGACTCCCTCCGCCTCCGACGGGCAGGCCGTCTCCCACACCTCCTCGTCGAGTGCATGTATGCCGGACATCGCCTGACGTGGGTGGTCGATACCGGTGCAGAAGTCACCGTCATGGCCTCGCAAAGCGTCGAGCGACTCGGGATCCGCACCATGGCCTCGCGCTCCAAGATCATCGATGCCTCGGGCGATCGCGCCTCGGTCCGCACCGCGGTGCTGTACAACGTCGTCTTCGGCCAGCTGGTGGTCAGCGAATTCCAGGTCGCCGCCACCCCCCTCGCCACCATCCGCCGCACCTTCCGCGACCGCTTCAACCGCCCGGTGGACGGGATCATCGGGATGGACTTCCTCGAAGAAAGCAGCGCGCTGCTGGATGCGGCCTCGAAGATCTTGTACGTGGGAGACCCCCCGCGCTCGCGACTGAATTGAACAGGAGCAAACCGAGGGAATGGAGGGTTTCTCAAGCCCTCAACTAACCATCCCCTCTCTCTCAATTTCTGTTCCCCCCTGTTCAATTCCTCCCGCTCTCTACCAGGTTATCTCCACCCCTCCGTACGCTCCCATCCCTCGGCCGGGAAAGTTCGCGATTTCCTCGTAGGTCTCATCCAGAACATTCTCCACCCGCGCGTGGAGCGCAATGTGTTCGTTCACTTCGCAGCGGCCGTAGACCCGGAGGAGGAAGGTGTCGTCCAGTTTCTTGCGCACCGCCGGAAAGCCACTGAAGTCGTTGTCGATCAGGCCGCTCACATAAGTGCCACCCACCCCAAGGAGAGTGTTCTCGGTTGGCTCGCCCCGCACATCGAAGGAGGCCACGTGGCGGGCCCGCCGGACCAGACGTAAATCGGTGGTGTCATCGTTGGCCTCGAGCCAGGTATAGGCCCCGCGCCAGGAGAGCTGATCACCACACAAATTCCCCTCCGCGGCCACTTCGATTCCGCGGGTGGTGGCTTCGCCGATGTTGGCGGGAGTGAAGTCGATCAGGTTTTCGATGCGATTGTGAAACCAGGTCACATCGACCAACAGCGAATCGCAGGGCTGCCACTCCACCCCGGCGTCCCAACCGCGTGAGCGCTCCTCCTTGAGGCTCGGGTCGCCCATGAAGCCAAAGGCGGGGATGGCTCCAAAGAGCTCGAAGTAGGACGGGGTCCGAAAGCCGGTTCCGTAGCTGCCATGCACGCGCACCCCCTGCACCGGAGTCTGCCAACTTCCGGTCGCACGCCAGGTCACGACATCGTCCCAGGCATCAAAATGCTCCCAGCGGGCACCCAACGACCCGGTCAACTCGTCCACCGGCTGCCACACGTGGTTGGTGTAGACGCCGGTCTGCCAGCCATCCTCGTCCACCGGGGTGGCTGTTGATTGAAAGGCGGTCCACTCCACGAGACCTCCGATCACCGTTTCGTGCCGATCATCCCACCGCACCACGTTGCGCAAATCCACCGACACCTTTCCGGCCTCACTCGCGAACGGGAACGGCCCACGCTCGGAAAACTCCTCGCGATAATAACCAAGCACCAGCTTGCTGGTTACGTGGTTGCTCACTGCATGCTCAAGGTAGCCCGTCACGAGGTAGGCATCACGCTCGTCCACCGCGCGGGCCGCGAAAGGCCCGGTGCTCCCGGGATTCTCGAATTCACTCATCCAGGTGCGCGCGGTGAACCCCACGATGGTCGCCGCCCCTACATTCTGCTCCACCCGAAAGGCGATCTGCTGTTGCTCAAAGTCATTGGCCGCGCGGTCATTGCTCGTCACTTCGTAGTTTCCACCAAGGAACCAGCGGAGCCCGTTCAAGTCGCCCTGGAATTCTGCTCCGGCGCGCAAGGTCCCGAACGAACCACCCTCCACATGGATTCGTTGCTCTCCCTCCGCCGAGCCCACCTTGGTTTCGAGAGTCACCACCCCGCCGATCGCCTCGCCACCATAGAGTGCACTCTGCGGCCCGCGCAGGATGTTGATCCGGGAGAGACCGAAGAGGGTCTCCCCTCCCAGGAGATTGAAGGGCGTGACGTTTGCGTCCGTGACACGCATCCCGTCGATCAGGAACAGGGTGTGGTCCGCCTCCGTCCCGCGCAACCGCAAGGCCGAGATCGATCCCCGCTGTCCGCCCTCGGAGCCCACCCCGGTTCCCGGGACAAGTCGCAAGGCATCGTCCAGGGTGATCACTCCGCCCTGCTCTAACATCTCCGCATCCAGGGACGAGAATGCGCTTCCCACGTTTTCCAGCGGCGTCTCGATCCGGTTCGCCACCACCGTCATCTCCGGTACTTCCTGGGCTTGTCCCAGCAGCGATCCAACACCGGCCAATAGTATTGCGCCGACTCGCAGCGCGTCATTTTGTTTGCTCATTGTCTATGTGTCCCACGGGCCCGTCTTACGCGGGCTGTTTGAACAGCTTTGCCGGGGCTGGTGTTCTGGCTTGGAGAAGAAGCGCACAGGGCGCCCTTTTCCTTACAGTGGCGGGACCGCTCCGGATTCGCACCGGATTCCTCCATCTATTTCCTGCCCGTGCCACGGGCGTCCCCGGAAAGGCTCCGGCTCTCCCGAAGCGCGCGCAGCTCAACAGGTTCGCACCGACCCGAACAGCGGATTCGCAGGATCTTTTTCAAAGCGATAAATCCATGCAACCCATTGCTCGGGTCCTCCGCCACCTCGCCTTCACTGTCCACCGTCTCCAGGACCACCTGTTCGAAATGCCGGCGGTAGCGTTGGCGCAGGCGGTGGGCGGCGACCTTGATGGCTCCCTCACTCATCCCGAGTTCCGCGCCATCACACTTTTCAGCAGCCTCTGCCAAAGCCTCGCCGAAGCTCATCGCCTCGGCATCGTCCATCGGGACCTCAAGCCCGCCAACCTTCTCTTGGAGAGCGACGAGGCTCTCAAGGTGGCCGACTTCGGACTGGCCAAGGTCCTCGATCGCCCCGACTACGCCTTCACCCTCACCAACGACCAGGCGGCCCTCGGCACGCCCTACTACATGGCCCCCGAGCAGCGCGAGGGGTCCGCTGACGTCGACCAGCGTACCGACATCTCCTCCCTTGGCGTGGTCTTTTACGAGATGCTCACGGGTGAACTGCCCACTGGCCATTTCAAGCCCCCCTCGCAACTGGCGGTCGGTGCCTTCGGGGGCTCCGCAAGTGGCATCCCCGGAAGTGGTAGCGTGGTCACCTTCAGTCGCAATCGGGACCACGGGCTGTGGGACGACCCGAAAACGATTACCTCACCTGACCCCCCGTGGGACACGCCGCATTTGGTCAACAAGTCGTCGGAGATGGAAGTGGTCTTTTCACCGTCTTCGCTGCGGAGGGATCTCCGAAGGATGGCAATCCTCGCAGCCTCGCCCATGTCTTCGACCTGGCCTCCCACACCCGACTCATGCGCCTGCGCCCGCGTGCCTCGGAAAGGTGGCTGGGCAGGCCTCTCTTCTCCGGGAACCCCCTCTTGATCGCCGCCCCCAGCAGCCCCTTTGGCACGGTCGAGGCAAGCGGCAAGGTTTATCTCATTCCCAAAAATGCGCTGCGGGGTAGCGCGAGGTGAGACTCGCCTCTTCCTTCCGCGGCAACGACGCAAGAGGGCGCTGAGCCCGAATTTCGGGGAGGCCGCTACAGGCTCTTCACGGCATCCACCACCGCGCCCGCGGTGATCCCGAGCTGCTCCATCACGGCACCGCCGGGAGCGCTCAGTCCGAAGCGATCGATTCCGATCACCTTGCCGTTCTCGCCCACGTACTTCCACCACAAGCCGGTCACCCCCGCTTCAATCGCGACGCGCTTCTTGCACGTCGAGGGCAGGACCCCGGAGCGATACTCATCGCTCTGTCGGTCAAAGCGCTCGGTGCAGGGCATCGATACGACGCGCACGCCGCCGCCCAGTTCCTCGGCCGCCTTCAGGGCAGGCGCCACCTCGGAGCCGGTCGCGATGATGATCGCTTCAAGATCACCCGCTTCCTCCCTGATCACGTAAGCGCCGCGATAGGTTCCCTCGCGCCGCGTCTTCACCGGCACGCTGCTCAGGTTGGGAACCTTCTGGCGGCTCAGGATGAGGGCCGTCGGTCCGTCGGTGCGCAGCATGGCCGCGGCCCAGGCCCCGGCCACTTCCTCCGGATCAGCCGGACGAATGACATCGAGATTGGGAATGACACGCAGGCCACTCACGGTCTCCACCGGCTGGTGGGTCGGACCGTCCTCGCCCACCCCCACCGAGTCGTGAGTGAAGATGTAGGTCACCGGCAGTCCGGCCAGTCCCGCAAGTCGAATGGAACCGCGCATGTAGTCGGCAAAGACGAGGAAGGTCGCCCCGCTGGCCCGGAAGAGCCCGTCGTAGGCAATCCCGTTGCAAATCGCGCCCATCGCATGCTCGCGAATGCCGAACCAGATGTTGCGCCCCGCTGGATTGTCGGCGCTGAAGTCGCTGTCCTCCTTGATGTAGTTCTTGGTCGATCCGTAGAGGTCGGCCGAACCACTGACCAACTGCGGAACTTCCTTGGCCACTGCATTGATGACCACCCCACCCGCTCCGCGTGTGGCGTCGGCATAATCTTCCGCAAACTCGGGAATGCGATCGAGCAAATCACTCGGGACCGCCTTGGCGATTCCGTTTTGCAGCTCTTCCGCCAGCCCGGGGTTGGCCGCGGCCCATTCGGGGTAAGTCTTCTCCCACTCCGCAAAGGCTGCCCTCTGCTCCTCGGCGTGACCGGCAAAGTAGGCGCGGGTCTCCTCGGAAACGTAGAAGGTCTCTTCCGGAAGGCCCATCGCCGCGCGTGCCTCCGCCGCAAACTTGGCCCCGCCTTCTCCGTGGCCGGCTGCGGTGCCCGCCACTTCCGGAATGCCTTTTCCAATCAAGGTCTTCGCGATGATGACCTTGGGCTTGCCATTGTCGTTGGCCTTGGCCGCTTCGAACGCTTCCGCGACCGCCGCCAGGTCGTGACCATCTATCGTCACGGCATCCCAGCCCACCGCGCTAAAGTACCCTTCCGCATCCTCGCTCTGCGTGACCTCGGCCATCGCATCGAGAGTCACCTCGTTGCTGTCATAGAAGAGGATCAGGTTGTCCAGGCCGTTGTGCCCGGCAAAGGCGATCGCCTCCCGCGATACTCCCTCCTGCATGCAGCCATCACCGGACAGCACCACCACGTGATAATCAAAGATGCTATGCTCCGCGGTGTTGTACCTCGCAGCCGCGCGCTTCCCGCTCATGGCGTAGCCAACCGCATTGCCCACTCCCTGGCCGAGCGGACCAGTGGTCGCTTCCACGCCCGGTGTCTCATTGAACTCGGGATGCCCCGGCGTGATGCTGTGCAGCTTCCGGAAATCCTTCAGCGCCTGCAACGGCACTTCGTAGCCGGAGAGATGCAGCCAACCGTAGAGGAACATGGAGCCGTGACCCGCCGAGAGGATGAAGCGATCGCGGTTGAGCCACTTGGGCGCCGCGGGGTTGTAGCGCAGGCACTGCCCGAAGAGGACCGCCCCGATCTCGGCACATCCCAGGGGCAGGCCGAGATGGCCCGAGGAACAGGCATGGACCGCGTCGATGGCCAATCCGCGCGCTTCCGTCGCCGCTCTTGCCAGGCTTTCCCTCTTGTTCTCCAAAATCGCTGTGCTCATGGGGCGCGCAGGATTGAGGAACTGCCCAGCTGGTGCAAGACGTAATACGACTCCAACTTGTCGCGGAGTATTTCCATTCTCCGCCTACAGATTTCAAACGAATCTGAACTTTGCGCGCAGCGAACAGGCGTCAGATCAGGGCTGGCTCCTAGCTCACCGCCGTCAGCCGCGGACGCCCGCGTCCCCGCCGCAGCCGGCTCACGATATCCCAGGCCTCGTCCATCCCGGAGTCGGTGAGCTGGAATTTCTTGTGGGAGTGCGGGCCGTCGTCCTCGATCTTCACGAGGCGGCGCTTGCCCAGCTTGTCCACCACCGTGGTGGTATTGGCCGGTTTGCGGCCATAGCTATCGAGGAAAATGTTGAGCCCCTTGGAATCGAGGAGCTCCGTCCCCTCCTGGTGCTTGCAGAAACTGGCCAGCACCACCGCCTCCGGACCAGAGAGTGCCACTTCGTCATTCTCAAGATAGTCCCGGATTTCCTTCAAGACGACGGCCGCCTCGCGGTCCCGCTCCTCCGCAGAATTCTCGGATACGGTCTCAATCGCCTCCTTGGCGGCCATGATCTTGGAGATCACACCCTGAAAATGACGGAGCTCCGACAAACTAAGTTGCCACAGGTCGTCGGCGATATGTTGGAAGCGAGATGGCGTGCTCACGGGGTAAAGATTCTCAAAGTTAGTCCCAAAAGGCAAGTTTTTGCTAAATAAAATCTGCTACCTCTGCCATTACAGGCCCTTACTCTACCGGTGATTCCTCGATTTTTCGAATATTTAACTAATTCTAATGATTAAAATTTAGCTCGCCAACTAACTTAATCGGAGTAGAAATGTGGCCATCAAGCGGGCCCAAACCCGCCGAAGTCCCGAACTACCAAGGAAAACCAGGAAAAGTCCATGAATCCCTACTCCGCGTCTGATTCCCCCTCCTTCGACTCACAGAAATTAGTCACCCCCCTGCCCGAAGAGCGGGCCCGGGCCACTGAAGCCCTCGCTGGAGCGGTGCGCGACCTTGGAAACGCCGGTTCGATCAAGGCCCACGACTGTAGCTCGCTGGTCCGCAAGATTCGCTCCCTCTTTCCCGAACTCATGCAGCTCCGTGGGGACCAGGACGCGATCGTCGAGGTTCGCAATCGCCAGGTGGCTGAGCTCACTCCTTACCTGCTCGGTACCAACGCCTTGGATCCGAAGCGGGAAGGCGATAGCGACGGATCGAACCGCGCCGCCCACGACAATCCCCTCGATGAAGTGGCTCGCCGGATGTGGGAAATCTCTGTCACCGAGCAGCAGATCGAAACCTTTCGCGCCCAGGAGCAGACCCTGCGTGACCAGATTCTCTCTACGGTGAGCCCCGAGCACCTGCCGCTCATCCGCTGGGCCCTGGCCCAAGCCTGACCCTCTTTGCAGAAATCGCAACTGCCCTGCACTGTCACCCCAAGCTGCGCCTCCCCAGGGCGCAGCTTGTTTCTTGCTAATGAACATCCCCGGCGATTGCACGTTGCTCAAGGCGGGAGGTCGCGCAATGGTTGGTCAACCAACGTGACCAATGCGCCGTATTTCTGTCGCCCTCTTCGCCCTCATGGTTGCCGGCCTGGCAGCTGCTGACGACCTGCTGGACACCCGGGTCTGGACCAGCAGCGAGGGCAAGTCCCTGCGTGCCACTCTCCTTCGGGCTACTCCCACAAGCGTCTCGCTCAAAGTCGCCAAGACGGGCAAACGCGTCGACATTCCTCTCGAACGGCTCTCGGAAGCAGACCGCGTGGGCATTACCGCGTGGCTGAAATCCAATCCCGGTGGCCTCGTGCCGCCCCGCCCGCCCTTTGACTGGCCCGACCGGTTCAATGGCGAGCAACAACCGGCGGTGAAGTACGTCACCTTCGACGAGAAACGGGAGGTGCACATCTTCAGCGCCAAGCACTTCAACCTTCTCTGCAACACGAAGCTGAGCGCATCGACGGTCTCGAAGTGCGCTGCGGTCTTCGACTCGATTGTGGGAGCGCTCGACTCCCTTCCCCTCGGTCTCAACCCCATTCCGCGCGAAGGGGAAAAGCGCTACGACGCACTTCTGCTCAGTTCGCGCTCGCTCTATCAGCAGCAGGGTGGCCCCGCAAACAGCGCCGGAGTCTATATCCCGAGGCGCAACTTGACGATGATGCCCTACTCCTCGCTGGGCATCGTCAAGAAAGGAAGCAACTGGGTCTTCGATGGATCGCGCCGGGAATTCGGAGTGCTCATTCACGAACTGACTCACCAGACTCTCATCAATCGTTGGGGCTTTCTTCCGGTTTGGTTTCACGAGGGAATTGCGGAGTACATGCAGGCCATGCCCTACCGCTCGGGCCAGTTCCTCTTCACCAATCCCGGCGCAGGGGTGAGCAAACACATCCGCGACGGGGTGGGGAAACTCTGGAAGGAGTTTCCCTGCGTGCACCTGGAGAGCCTTCTCACCATCGATCTCCGGACCTGGAACCAGATCAACGGAACCGATCGCACGCGCAGTTGGCGCAACTACGCCTCCGCCGAGCTGGCAATCTGGTATTTCATGCACGTGGACGGCAGCGGTGACGGCGCACACTTCATCGCCTGGATCCACGAGATGAAAACCAGCTCTCGCAGTCACAAGAAGAACTGGATCGCCAGGAAAGTGGAACTCACCCGGAAACACCTCCTCCGCGACCGCTCCTGGGAAGAACTGGAGGAGGAATTTCGCAAGGCTTTGCAGGGAAAAGGGCTGCGCGTCATCTTTGCCCGCTGACCCCTCCTCTCCCAGCCGCTGTCCCGCTGCGAAGACTCGGAGCTTGGGACCAGTTTGGAGCCGAGCTTCTGCGCAATCACCTGAAGGGGAAAGACCTTCTGCAACGAAACGCCTGGCCAGGACCATGCGGTGACGCCGGAACAATTCCTTGGACAGGAAGCCCGCAAGCGCGCTCCACGGCCTACTCCAATTGCCGGATGGTGATCCCCAAGGCCTCAGCCATACCGGAGACCGAGAATCCCTCTGCTTCGGCGAGTTCCAGGAAATCGCGTCCATCGGGACACACGAAACGTTGCCCCTTGCGGACAATTCGAAACGGAGTTGGATCTTGATCCATCCAAGTGTTCAGGAGTCAATTATTACTACGCACAAGAGCAGTGCTCAAGAGTTCACTTATCCTTACTTTCTTACCTATTTAGTCTTTTTGATCCCTGCCCTTTAGCCAATGCAGAAAGGTTCCGCCGCTACTCGGTCCCTGCAGTCCTCCGTGGGGAACGGTGGGCGGAGCGCTCGCCCTACAATCCTTCGATTGAGCCCGGTCAATCCAGCGCGCGGAGCGAATTTCGGCCCTGACCCTCCGGGGCGACAGTCCGGCCCAGGTGGCGGAAATGCGCCATTTTGCGGGATGGACTGACCCTTCGATTGGCTTGGGCGGTCCCCGATCCTCTTTGAGAGCTAAATTAGCGTTGATTCATGGCCATTCGCAGGTAAAACCCCCGCCCCCTCGCCGGGGCCCATCGTGGCAGAAACTTCCCAACGCCTTCGCATCGCTCTTCCCAAGGGCAGCCTGCAAGAACCGACCCTCGCGCTCCTCGCGAAGGCCGGCTACACGGTCTATTCCTCCTCCCGCGGACTCCGGCCCGCCTCCGACGATGCGGAGCTCGATATCTACATGATCCGGGCCCAGGAGATCGGGCAGTACATCGACAACGGCTTTCTCGACTGCGGGATCACGGGCTACGACTGGGTCTACGAAAACGGCGCCGACCTTCACGACCTCGCCGAGCTGCCCTACTCGCGCGCCTCGGTGCGGCCCACCCGCTGGGTTCTCGTTGTGCCCGAGGACTCGCCGATTTTGACTGTTGCCGACCTGGAAGGAAAACGCATCGCAACCGAAGCGGTCGGTATCACCAAGCGCTACCTCGAAGGGAAAGGCGTCAAGGCCGACATCGAATTCTCGTGGGGGGCCACCGAGGTGAAGGTCCCCGACCTGGTCGACGCCATCGTGGAGGTCACCGAAACGGGCTCCTCCCTGCGCGCCAACAAGCTGCGCATCGTGGACGAGCTCCTCGTCTCCTTTCCCCACTTTTACGCCTCCAAGGCCGCCTTCGCGGATGACTGGAAGCGTCAGAAGATGGAGCGCATGGTCCTCATGATCAATGCCGCCCTGGCCGCCCGGGACAAGGTGGGCTTGAAGCTCAACCTCCCCGAAAAGTCCTTGCCGGAGGTGTTGAAACGCCTACCCTCCCTCCGCCGCCCGACTGTCAGTTCCCTTGCGGAAGATGGCTGGGTGGCCGTTGAAACCATCGTCGACGAGACCGTCGTGCGCCACCTCATTCCCGACCTCAAGGATCTTGGCGCCGAAGGCATCATCGAATACCCTCTCAACAAGATTGTCCTCTGAACTTTCCACCGACCTCCCGTCTCCGCCGCGCCATGCCGCGGCGAGCCGACTACTGACCCCTGACTACTGATAAAATATGGGCTCCCTCAAGAAACGTCGTAAGACCAAAATCAACAAGCACAAGCGCAAGAAGCGGATGAAAGCCAACCGCCACAAGAAGCGCCTGCGTTACAAGTCGTAACGAGAGCGCCCGTGGCGCGCTGTGACAATCGCATGACCCCGGCCCGCGCGCCGGAGCTTGCTTCATGGCTTCGACGATGAGCCGTTCCAAGGGATGCATGACGCATCCCTTTTTTTACCTCACCCGAGGAGGTCGACCAGCAATGGAAGCGGGGCACCGCGACGAGGGCCCGCCGGGAATTCCGGCGCAGGTCGGAAGGATTGAAGTGACGGCGCCGTAGGAATTCTGATCGGTTGTCACACGTTCAGGGTACAACACTCCGGCACGAAACGCCCCTTTACGCTCGGCATCCGCTCCGCTACCAAATGGACACGCCATGAAACACGCCCTGTTCAGAACAATCGCCCTCTCCCTCCTTGCGCCCGCCCTGCTGGCGGCCCCGGAGGAGCTCTTCAACGGAAAGGACCTCACTGGTTGGAATGGAAATCCTGAATTCTGGAAAGTCGCCGACGGAGTGATCGTGGGGGAGACCACCGCGGAGAAGCCCACCAAGGGGAATACCTTCCTCATTCACAAGGGCAAGCCGGTCGGGGACTTCGAGCTGACCCTCACGTTGCGCCTCATCGGAAACAATAATTCCGGGATCCAGTACCGCAGCAAAGTCCGTGACGAGAAGACCTGGTCGGTGGGCGGCTACCAGATGGATATCCATCCCTCCGCAAACTACGTGGGCATGATGTACGAGGAGAAGGGCCGCGGGATCGTGGCTCAGCGTGGACAGAAGGTGAAGATCGGTGCGGATGGAAAGAAGGAAGTGACCGGCGAGGTCGACAAGGGCAAGAAGATCGATATCGCGCAGTGGAACGAGTACAGCGTTGTTGCCAAGGGCAACGTGTTCACCCACAAGGTGAATGGCGACGTCACCGCCATCATCATCGACGAAGAGGAAGCCAAGCGCTCGATGTCCGGGGTGCTCGCCCTGCAGCTGCACGCAGGCCGACCGATGAGGGTGGAAATCAAGGACATCGTCCTCACCCGGCACCCCTCCAAGGCAGGCTCCAGGATTCCGTCCAAGAGCAAGACCAGGACCATCGCCAATCCGAAGTCCGCCAAGACCGGCGCTGCGAATCCTCCTGCCGCAAACTGGATCTGGCTCTCAAAGGACGCCCGCACTGGAACGATTTACTTCCGCAAACAGTGGACCACCGCTTCCAAGGTAAAATCGGCGAAGCTCACCATCACGGCGGACAACAGTTTCACCGCTTTCGTGAACGGCAAGGAAGTCGGGAGTGGCAACAACTGGAACACCCGCTACCAATTCGACGTCACCAAGCACCTTCGTCTCGGTGACAATGTGCTGGCGGTCCGTGCCGGCAACGAGGGCAGCATCGCGGGATTGGCGGCGCAGTTGGACCTTGAAAGCGACAAGGGCCAGAAGGTGCGCATGGTCACCGACAAGAGTTGGAAATCGACCGATCAAAAGCGCGAAGGATGGATGGCGCCCGGCATCAAGCGCAGTGGATGGCGCGAGCCATTCGTCCACGGCTCGATGGGCATGGGGCCCTGGGGAGATGTCTTCTCAGGTCAGGTCATCGCCAAGAGCGCGACCATCGCGGCTCCCAAGGGCGAGGCCGTGGCTCACCCCAAGGGCTTTGAAGTGGAAAAAATCTACACCGTTCCCAAGGGCGAGCAGGGGTCGTGGGTTTCCATGGCGGTCGATGACAAGGGCCGTCTCTACTGCAGCGACCAGGGCAAGCAGGGCATCTATCGCATCACTCTCGGCAACAGCCTCAAGATCGAGAAAGTACCGGCTCCCATCAGCGGCGGACACGGCCTGCTCTGGGCCTTCGACAGCCTCTACGTCTGCGTCAACGGCGGCGGGGTGGGAGGTCACGGCAGCGGGCTCTATCGCCTCACCGATTCCAACAACGACGATCAGCTCGACAAGGTGCAACCCCTCCGAGGGATCCAAGGCGGCGGTGAGCACGGACCTCACGCGGTGGTTCTCTCTCCCGATGGCAAGTCGCTCTTCGTGCTCGGCGGCAACCACACCAAACCGCCCAAGCCGGAACTTTCGGCGGTGGTGCCCAACTACGGTGAAGACCAGCTCCTTCCGCGCATGACGGACGCTCGTGGACACGCCCGCGGCATTCGCGCCCCGGGTGGCTGGATCGCGCAGACCGACCCGGAAGGCACCAAGTGGAAGTTTTACTCCACCGGTTTCCGCAACCAGTACGACGTGGCCTTCAATTCCGACGGCGAGATGTTCACCTTCGACTCCGACATGGAATGGGACAGCGGCACGCCGTGGTATCGCCCCACCCGCATCTACCACTGCACCAGCGGCAGTGAGTTCGGCTGGCGCACCGGCACCGGCAAGTTCCCGGCCTGGTATCCCGACGTTCTTCCCCCCACCCTCGACATCGGGCCCGGCTGTCCCACCGGAGTGATGTCCGGGCAGGGAGCCAACTTCCCGGCCGACTACCAGCACGCCATTTACGCCTTCGATTGGACCTACGGGACAATCTACGCCATCCACCTCGTCCCCCAGGGTTCGAGTTACACCGCGGTGAAGGAAGAGTTCGTCACCGGCATTCCGCTCAACGTGACCGACGGCGTGATCGGCAAGGACGGCAACATGTACTTCGCGGTGGGCGGGCGCGGAACCCAGTCTGCGCTCTACCGCGTGAGCTACAAGGGCAGAGCTTCCACCGAGCGGAGATTCGCCGACAACAAGTTCAACCGCGGATCACGCATGCTTCGCAAGCAACTGGAGAAGTACCACGGCGTGCAGGTCGCGGGAGCGGTCGACAAGATCTGGCCCCACCTCGGCAACAAGGATCGCTTCATCCGCTACGCCGCGCGGGTGGCGCTCGAGCACCAGCCGGTGAGCGACTGGGCCGCGAAGGCGCTCGGGGAAAAGGACCTCCAAACCGCTCTCAGTGCACTCCTGGCCCTCTCGCGCCAAGGCAATGCCAGCCAACAGGATGCCCTCCTCCTGGCCTTGCAAAAGTTTTCGTCGGTCGCGATGAGCGAAGCGCAGCAGCTGGAAGGGCTACGCATCATGTCGCTCTCCTTCATCCGGATGGGCAAACCAGGGGCGGCCACCGCCGATGACGTCATCAAGGCGATCAGCCCCCTCTATCCTGCCAAGACGGACGCGCTCAATCGCGAACTGGTCGCTCTCCTTGTTTACCTCGGCTCGCCCGAGGTAGCCGCCAAGACCGTGCCCCTGCTCAGCCAGGAAGCCATTGGTCTGGAGGAAATCGAGTTCGACGACAACTTGCTCAAGCGCTCCGGCGGCTACGGAAAGTCGTTCCTCAATCAGAAGGCCAACAACCCGCAGCGCCAGCAGATTCACTACGCCTACGCCTTGAAGAATGTCGCCAACGGCTGGACTCCTGAACTCCGCAAGGAGTACTTCAAGTGGTTCGCCAAGTCGCGGAACTTCCAGGGCGGTGCCAGCTTCGGCGGCTTCATCGAGAACTTCCGCAAGGAATCGCTGGCCCAGATCTCCGACCAGAAGGAGCGTGCCGAGATGGACGCCCTCAGCAAGAAGCCCGTGCGCCTGGTCCCGGAAGGCTACGAGGCAGCGCGCAAGATCGAGATTGGCGTGCTGCGCGGCATGAAGTTCGACAAGGAGGTCCTCGAGGCCAAGGCCGGCGAACGCATTGCCATCGTGCTCACCAACAACGATCCGGACGGGTTGATGCACAACCTCGCAGTCATCAAGCCGGGCACGCGCCAGGAAGTGATCGAGGCCACCCTCAAGCTCGGACCGAAGGCCATCGAAAAGAACTTCGTTCCCGACATCCCCGCCATCCTCGGCTCGACCCCGCAGGTCGCCCCAGGCCGGCGCTTTACGCTCTACCTCACGGCCCCGGCTCAAGCCGGCGACTACCCCTACGTCTGCACCTACCCGGGCCACGGACAGCTCATGTTCGGGACCCTGAAGGTGAAGTAGCGGCATCGCGGCGCAACGGGAAGCCGTTCCGCGACGCAGATTTCCGGTTGGCGCAGCGAGATCTTGGTTTATGGTGGCGGCGGTCCATGACCGCCGCTTCCATTTACCGATTCACCCTCGCCCTCATTCTCGTCGGTCCCACCTGGGCCGGGGACACGGATGGGGAGAAGAACCTGGCGCTCTACGCGAAGGGCATCTTCGCGGAACTTGAGGGCGACACCAAGACCGCCCGCAAGCACTTCGAGGCAACCCTCGCGAGCGATGCCTCTTCCTTCACCCTCGCCCGTAAGGCCTCCAATTTCCAACTCGCCGACGACGATCTCCCCAGCGCGGCCAAGACCCTGCGCACCTACGCGGACTCGCAACCCGGGCACCTCCAATCGCATCTCTACTACGCCGACTTTCTAGAACAGTACGCCAGCCGCGATGCCATCGCGCAACAGGCGGTCACCGAACTCCTGATTGGCGCCAACGAGCGCTTCCCAAACGAGTACGGCGTGTACACCCGCCTCATCAATCTCCACGAGAATCTCGGAGAGAACGAGAAGTCGCGGGCGGTCTTCAACGCCCAGTTCGAGGTCGAGGGCGCGGGTCCGCAACACTGGATGTCGCTTGGGCCGATCGCGCGCACGCTGCTTCCTGGTGACTCGCCCGAACTGAAGGAGAAACTCGACCTCATCGCCGCGAAGACGGTGGAGACCGGGGTGGAAATCCCGATGGCGGCCCGCAGCGCCTCCGACTACTACCGCAAGACCGGCCGCATGGAGGAAGCGATTGCGGTCCTGCAAAAGCACCTCGAGATTCAGCCCGACTCGCTCGCCCTCCGCACCCGCCTGGGCTTGTTGCAACTCTATGCCAAGCAGGTGGACGAGGGGCTCAAGACTCTGCAGGAGACCCTGCAGATCGATCCGGACCAGGTTCTAGCGCACCGTTCCCTCGCGCACTACCACGCCCGCAACGACCAGGCGGAGAAAGCACTCTATCACAGCGCGGAGGTCCTACGCATCGCGGGGGGTGCCCCGGAGGACTTCCTCGAACTCGCGGACCAGTATCTCGAACTCAAGAAACCCCACGAAGCGCGGCTCCTCCTGGAGAAGGCCCGCTTCGACCACCCGGAGAGCCCGGCCCTCGCCGCCCGCCTCGCGATCGCAACCCTGCGCGATGGAGACACCACCACCGCCGCGCGTCTCTTCCGCCAGGCCGAAGCGCTCGCCAAGGAATCCGATGATCCCACCGACAAGGAATACCTCGACGCCGACTTTCAGCTCGAGTTCGCGGGATCCCTGCGCGCGGCCGGTGACATCGCGGCTGCGGAGAGCCGTCTTCGCGACGCCATCCGCGGCATTCCCCCCGAGCAACCCAAGAAAGCCGCGCGCGCCCTCCGCGAACTGGCCCGCCTCTGGATCGAGCAGGACAAGAACCTCGCTCCGGCCGCGTCGCTCCTGAAGCGAGCGGAGTCCCTCGAGCCGGGGAATGCGGAGACCAAGGAGTTGCTGGAGAAGGCGAAGGGAAAGTAGTGTTCCGTATTCAGACTCCTTCACGAAACTGCCCACCCGTCTGAATACCGAACACTGAATACTTCCCAAAGAATGCCCGAGCTTGCCGAAGTCGAACTCGCCCGCCGCATCTGGGAACCCGGACTGGGACAGGGCATCGTCGCAATTGACACCCATCCACGCACCCGCGTCTACCGTGACACCCCGGCCTCCACCATCGAATCCGCGCTCTCTCACAAAATCCTGCTCAGCAGCCGCACCCACGGCAAACGACTCCTCTTCTCCTTCGGTCCAAGGTCGCGCCGCGACCAGGAAGGGACCTCTGACAGCCGACCGGCGACCACTCCCCGGGCGAAGCTCCACCTGGAACTTCACCTGGGAATGTCCGGCCGCCTCTTCATCGCGGCGCCCGATCATCCCGCCGCCAAGCACGATCACTTTGTCCTCCGGACCAGGGAACTTGCGCTGGTCTACTCCGACTACCGCCAGTTTGGACGCGTCCACCTCCACGCACCGGTCGACGATCCGTGGAGCGATCTTCCGATCGAGGTCCTCGATCGCCGCTTCACGCTCGCCTATCTCAGGAAGCTGACCGCCCGCCGCGCGAGGAGCACGCTCAAGGCCCTGCTTCTCGACCAGGCCGTCTTCCCGGGAGTGGGCAACTGGATGGCGGACGAGATTTGCTGGCGGCTTCCCTGCCATCCGGCCGACCGGATGGGCGACCTCGATCTGGCGCAGGTGCGCAAGGTGAGCCGGCAGGTCTGCCGGGGAGCAATGCTCCACGTTGCTAACAAAAACTCGCCCCGGGACGGGTCCGAGGGCTTCTCCCCGGGCCGTTATGTCGAGCAGGTCCCGCCCCGCTCGTGGCTCTTCCAACACCGCTGGAAAGCCGGTGGAATCTGCCCTCGCTGCCGATCTGAGCTCGCGCGGAGCACGGTGGCGACCCGCACCACGGCCTGGTGTCCCACCTGCCAGGCAGTGAGCTCATCGCGTAGTTGAGATTGTGGGGAAAACGCGTTATATTTTCTCCGAGTTAGCACCATTCCGACCATGAACCTTGCCAAGACCCTCCTCTCCGTAGGGCTGCTTGTCGGCGTTGCCGCCAGCACAAGCTGTTCCATTGCACCGCCTCCGAACCCCGATCAGAAAGAGATCCTGTCCGCACAGTGGGTGAACCCCCACCCTCCGGGAAGCTACGATCACTTCATCGCGGAGCCCTCGTATCCGAAGACCTACAATGTCTTCAAGAATTCCACCTTGCTGTCGCAAACCAACTCCGGCAACTCGCGAGTCACGATCGACCTCGAACTCCAGCGTGCCATCCTCTACAAAGGCAGCGAGATCGCGATGGACTATCCGATCGCATCGGGCAAGTCCACCTTCCCCACTCCGCCCGGCAACTACAAGATCGTGGAGAAGATCCGAAGCGAGAAGCGCTCGAACCTTTACGGCACGATTTACGATGCGGAAGGGAAAGTCCACAAGTCGGACGCGGACTCGGTCAAGGATACCATCCCGGAAGGCGGAACCTTCAAGGGAGCCTCCATGCCCTACTGGATGCGCCTGACCTGGGGTGGACTCGGAATGCACAAGGGCCGCGTTCCTCGCTATCCCGCTTCCCATGGCTGCGTCCGCATGCCCTCCTCGGTGGCCTCCACCGTGTTCTCGAAAACGGACATTGGCACTCCGGTGAACATCGTGCGCTGAGTTGACTCGATCGAGCTTGGAAGCGAGAATTTACCACTCCCCAAAAAGAGAAAAAGGTACGGTCGAAACCGCGCCTTTTTATGAAAATAACTCAATGAGTCTTCCTACTCATCCTTGTTGTACTTTTCATGCGCATCGCCTTTGAGCTCCTTGAGCTTATCAACGGCGGCGTCCACCTTCTCTTCATCCTCGGCAAGGAAGGCCAGCTCCAGTTCGGAGAAGGCCGCCAGGGTCAATCCCATCATGCGCCGCGCATCCGCGAGTGCTTTCGCCTTTTCCGGTCCGGCAGGGAGGGCTTCAATTTCCGAAGGCACGTAGGCCATGGCCTTGATGCAGGCTTGGGCCCCTTTCTCGATCGCCGCGGCACTCTTGCTCCAGCGCTCGGGATCCCTCTTCAGGCGACGCAAGCTTTTAAGCGCACTGCTCATCTCGTCCATTTGGATGGCGAGCGGGGTTTCATCATCATCCGCGGCCTGCGCGACGGGCGCAATGCCCATCATGCCAGCGGCTACAATCAAAGCGAACAGCTTGTTTAGTGACTCTTTCTTCATGACGCCCTCACTACTTGCCAAGCCCAGCGATTTTGTCAACCACCCGTAAGCTTCTTCAGAGGCCCCTAATTTTTGGGGACTGCGCCGGCGATCTGGTAGAGTTCGAGGGCCTGCTCCAGGGAATACCCCTTGGGAGGGAGCTGGGAACGGCTCTCGCTTTGCACCGCCCTGGTCACCCCCTTGCGGAACCGGTACAATTCCACCTTGCGCTCGTACTCGGTGACCCCGCGTTGTACGCGCAGGGAGCGCTCCTCGGTCAACCGGGAGGCGGACCGCTCCATCATGGCTGCGAACCTCTTGGGATCGAAGGCCGGCGAATCGAGGACCTCGAAGAGCCTGGCCGAGCCGCTGTTGCCGTATTCAATCTGCAGATCGAAACTGACCACCGAGCAACCGGCAAACCCGCGCCCATTGGAAAACTTGAAGGCCGCGGCCCACTTGCCCAGGGCCGGCCAGTCAACCGGGAAGGGTTTCTTCTTGTCCAACTTCAACTTCACCGGAATGCACTTCGACTTGATGAGAGAGAGAACGGTGGAGTCCGCAAGGGAGTGGGCACGCAGCAGGCGGCCTTCCAATCCGCAGCCCTCCAAGGGCGGCCCGTTTTGTTCGACGAAGAAAAAGACAAAGATGGGTTTCCCGGTCTTCTTGGATTCCTGCACCGCGTTGGAAACATTCGTCCGCCACGGGATGCGATTCCAGGGGCGATTCTTCCGCTTCTCCACCTCCAGGACCTTGGCGACCATCTTCTTCGCCCTGGACTGGTCCCACTTCCGCTCCGCCGCCGCTGCATCGAGCAACGAGAGCGCGAGAAAACCCAGAACTGCCAGGGAGATCTTCTTCAATTCGCGGCACCCTAGCACTCGCGCGCTCTGATCACAAATTCCCATTCATGCAATCCACTCATAACTTCTTCACGAGGATCACGCTTTGGTAGTTGGTGTCCTCAAAGTCCGCTCTTCCGATCACCCGGAACCCCTTGCGCTCGTACAGGGAAATCAAGTGGGTCGCTCCCTCCGCGGTCTCGCAGGCAATCTCGGTCGCCCCATTCGCCCGGGCGTGGTCCTCTGCCGCCTTCATCAACTGCGTTCCGATCCCCCGCCGTTGCTGGGACGGCTCCACCCCGAACTGGTGAAACAACCAGAGACCCGGCCGTTGGTAGGCTTCCGCGGGTTGGCTCAGCGCGGTCCATGGACAGACCGCCAATCGAGAGGGAGGCCGCCCGGCGAAACCCGACCTTCCCATTTCCAGATGATCTTCAGCACCAGTTCCCAATTCCCAGTCCCCGCTCCTCACCCTCCAGCCCCTGTGAATAACTTTCGCGTTCATTCACCCTCCCCGTAGTCTAGAACCCTTTCCGTGGCCGGGACCAAGGAAGGCAAGCTCACGCCCATGATGGCGCAGTACCAGGCAATGCGCCGCTCCCTGCCCGACGATGTGCTCCTCTTCTATCGTCTTGGTGACTTCTACGAGATGTTCTTCGAGGACGCCAAGGAAGCCGCCGGTCTTCTCAATGTCGCCCTCACCAAGCGTGGCGGCATTCCCATGTGCGGCGTCCCGCACCATGCCGCGGAGAACTACATCGCCAAGCTCATCAAGCAGGGCAGGCGGGTGGCGATCGGCGAGCAAACCTCCGAGCCGGTCCCCGGCAAGATCGTCGACCGCGAGATCTCCCAGATCATCTCGGCGGGAACGATCGACAATCTCTCGCTCCTCGATGATCGCCGCCACAATTACCTCGCCGCCGTCAGTGAGAGCAAGGGCACCTTCGGCCTGGCGGCGGTGGATCATTCAACCGGCGAGTTCACGGTCGCGGAATTTCCCGATCGTCAACAACTTGAAGATGAGCTGAACCGCCTCGCGCCCTCCGAGCTCCTCATCTCCGATGAGCAACTCCAGAAGCTGGGCGGCCTCGTGAACAACCTGCCGTATGACGGCTACGCCTTTCTGTTAGACCCGGCCGTTCACACCCTGCGCGATCACTTCAAGGTGCAGTCCCTCGACGGATTCGGCTGTGCGGGCATGAATTCCGGCCTGTGCGCGGCGGGCGCCATCCTGCACTACCTTACCCTGCAACTGCGGCGTTCCTGCGATCATCTCCGGGGACTCGCGGTTCGCAAGATCGGCGAACAGGTCGCCATCGACACCGCCTCGCAGCAAAACCTCGACCTCGTCGATTCGCGTTCGGGCCGCCAACACACGCTTCTCGGGGTCCTCGACCGGACCGCCACGCCGATGGGCGCCCGCATGCTGCGCGACTGGATCCTGCATCCCATCTCGGATCGCGAGTCGCTGGAGGCGCGCCACGATCTCATCGAGAGCTTCCTCGCCGAGAGCTTTCTCCTGACCAAGTGCCGCGAGAGTCTCAAGAACATCCGCGACATCGAGCGCTCCACCGGCCGCCTGGCCCAGGGCTCCGGCAACCCCCGCGACCTCCTCGCCCTGCAGACCTCCCTGGCCCAAATCCCGGCCCTCCGCTCGGACCTCGACGCCCTGCCCGCCAAGCCATCAGAAATCTCCGACTTGAAATCCGACATCCTCCTACGACTCCACGAGTTTCCCGAACTTGTGGAATTGCTGGAGAGCGCCCTTGTCGACGAACCGCCGGTCTCTCCCAAGGATGGAGGTCTCATCCGCGACGGCTATTCTTCCCAGCTCGACGAATTCCGCTCCGCCTCCCGTGACGGCAAGGAATGGATTGCCGAACTCCAGAAGAGCGAGCGCGCACGCACCGGGATCGACTCACTCAAGATCAAGTTCAACAACGTCTTCGGCTACTTCATCGAGGTGACCAAGGCCAATGTGGCCAAGGTCCCCGACGACTACCAGCGCAAGCAGACCATGTCGAATGCCGAGCGCTACATCACGCCGGGCCTGAAGGAGGTGGAGAACAAGGTCCTCGGCGCGGAGGAGCGCGCCAAGGGGCTGGAGTACGAGGAGTTTCTCAAACTGCGCAGCGAGATCAACGGTCATCTTGATGAGCTCCAGCAGTGCGCCAACGCGCTCGCGACCCTGGACGTCCTCCTCGGACTGGCCGAGACCGCCCAGCTCTACCAGCACACCCGTCCCGTCCTCGACGACTCGCGCGACCTTGAGATCACCAACGGTCGCCATCCCGTGCTTGAGCAGACTCTCATCGAAGAGAAGTTCGTCCCCAACGACTCGCACTTGTTTCACGGCACCTCGCGCCTGCTGATCATCACCGGTCCGAACATGGCTGGCAAGTCGACTTACATTCGCCAGGTTGCCCTCATTGTCCTGATGGCCCAGATCGGCGCCTACGTGCCTGCGGAGTCCGCACGCATCGGGCTGGTCGATCGTATCTTCTGCCGGGTGGGCGCCAGTGACGACCTCGCCCGCGGACAGTCGACTTTCATGGTCGAGATGAATGAGACCTCGCTCATCGTGAACAACGCGACCGACCGGAGCCTCGTCATTCTCGACGAGATCGGTCGCGGTACGGCGACCTTCGATGGCCTCTCCATCGCCTGGTCGGTGGCGGAGCACCTGCACGACGTGATTCGTTGCCGGGTCCTCTTCGCCACGCACTACCACGAACTCTGCGACCTCGCGAATACCAAGGATGCGGTGGAGAACTACAACGTGGCGGTGCGCGAGTGGAACGACGATATCATCTTCCTCCGCAAGATCCTCCCCGGCCCGGCAGACAAGAGCTACGGTATCCAGGTCGCCAAACTGGCCGGCCTCCCCAAGCCCATCATCGATCGCGCCAAGGAGATCCTCTCCCACCTGGAGATGAGCGCCGGCCGTCCGCGGTCAGACAATCCGAAGAAGAAGGCGGAACAGAAGGCTTCCAAGGAGAAGACCTTCCCGGAGTCGCAGAGTCCGCAGATGGATTTGTTCGGGGAGTGATCGCTCCCCGATCTGATCGCCCGGTGGCGCTTAATGAATGAACAAGGCACGCCACCTCCTGATCCTGGGTCCCCGCGGGCTGGAAGAATTGTCCGTGACGGCTTGCCCCGCCGGGCCGGATGACCAGCACGGGATCGCGCAGACGAGGAATCCGCTCCCATTTGCTTCCAATCAGCGCCGGGGTCCGCTAGCTTCCCGCGCAGAGGCCGACTCTCCGTCCTTGACTCCCAATCGTCGAGGTCCTGAGATCTCGTCCGTCGCCAGGCCCGGGTGCCACGGTCGCTCAAGAAAACTTACAAAGCATGGATATCCTCAAAGCAGTGCGAGACGCAGGAGTGGTAGGAGCGGGTGGAGCCGGCTTCCCAACCCACGTCAAACTTGAGGCCCAGGTCGACTACGTGCTCGCGAACGGAGCGGAGTGCGAACCGCTCCTGCACAAGGACGCGGAGCTCACCGAGACCTTTGTGGACAAGGTGATCCGGGGAATGGAGGTTTCGATGGAAGCCACCGGCGCGACCAAGGCCATCTTCGGCATCAAGGAAAAGCGCAAGAAGGCGGTGGCGGTCCTTGAAGAGGCGACCAGCAGCAAGGCGATCAAGATCCAGCTTTTTGGCGACTATTACCCGGCGGGCGACGAATTTATCCTGGTCTATGAATGCACCGGGCGCCTGATTCCACCCGGTGGGATTCCGCTCCAGGTCGGCGCAGTGGTGCATAATTCCGAGACCCTGCTGAACATGGCGGAAGCGATGGAGGGCCGACCCGTGACGGAGAAAATCCTGACGGTGACCGGTGAAGTGGAGACGCCCATGAGCCTCTCCGTGCCGGTGGGAATCACCCTGCAGGAAGTCATCGACATCGCGGGCGGCGCGACCACGCCCGACTACACCGTCTTCGTGGGTGGGCTCATGATGGGCAAAATCGTGCAGGACCTGTCCGAGCCGGTCACCAAGAAGACGGGCGGATTGATCGTGCTGCCGACCGACCATCGACTCGTGCAACGGATGGTCACGCCGAACAAGGCCATGCACCGCATCGGGAAATCGGCCTGCGACCAATGCAGCTACTGCACTGAGTTTTGTCCACGCTACCTGTTGGGCTACGACGTGCAGCCGCACAAGGTGATGCGCACCCTCGGCTTCACCGCCAGCGGCAAGCACAACTGGAGCAAGTGGGCCGACCTGTGCTGCTCGTGCGGACTTTGTACTCTCTATGCCTGCCCGGAGGATCTCTTCCCGAAGGAAGCCTGCGACCAGGCCGTGGCCGATCGCAAGGAAGCGGGAATCGAGCGCTGGCTGGGGCCGGCGCAGGAAATCAAGGCGCACCCGATGGAGCCCGGGCGGCACGTCCCGACCCAGGCCCTCATGCAAAAGCTGGGAGTGAAACGCTACGATGTCCCCGCGCCCTGGCACACGATTGACTACGACGCGCGCAAAGTAACCCTGCCCTTGAGCCAGCACGTGGGTGCTCCCGCCCAAGCGGTGGTCAAGGCCGGCGACAAGGTCAGCAAAGGCCAGCTCATTGCCGACATTCCCGAGGGCAAGCTCGCTGCCCGCATTCACGCCAGCATCGATGGCACCGTGACCGCCGTGAACGGGGCGATCACGATCGAACAATAAACACCCTCCCAAATGACCAAGAACGCCATCGGAATCGTCGAGTTATCCAGCATCGCGGGAGGCTATGCCTCCAGCGACGCCATGCTCAAAGCCGCCAACGTGGACATGTTGCTTGCGCGCACCATCTGTTCGGGCAAGTACATGGTGATGGTGGGCGGAGACGTGGCTGACGTGCAGTCCTCCGTGGCCGCCGGGGTTGAGGCCAGCGAGGGAGCGATCATCGATTCGGCCGTTCTTTCGAACATCGATCCCAGCGTCTTCCCTGCCATTTCGGGGGCCAACCCGGTGGCGGAGCTGGATGCCCTGGGCGTGATTGAATCGTTTTCGGTGACCTCCTTGATCGAAGCGGCCGACGCCGCGGCCAAGGCGGCCGACATTCAATTGATCGAACTTCGCCTCGCCATGGCGCTGGGGGGCAAAGCCTTCGCCACCATGACGGGCAGCGTTTCGGCGGTGCAATCTGCGGTCGACGCGGGAGCAGCGGTCGTCTCCGAAAAAGGCCTCCTCGTGAACAAGGTCGTCATCCCGCGGCCCCACGAGAACCTGCTCAACGAGCTGGTGTGAGGAGGTGCGCCTTCTTTCCGCGAGGAGCCGGCGGCCGGTTCATCAAGTCGTGGCGCTCACCTGCGCCCGCTTCACGGTGAAGCTGGGAAGGCTCTGGCTGGACGAGTTCCAATTGTTCATGATCATCGCCAGCCATGCGGACAGGAGTTCCGGGCTCTGATTGAGCCACCCTGTCGACCAACCATGGTGAGCAACCTGGTAAATGTATTTGTTCTCACTCCGCTGAATGGCAACGAACCCGCCATGATCGTTCGGGCTGGGATAGAAGCGGTCATAGAAGCGGAGCTCGTACCCTTGCGGGAGCCAAAGCAAGAGAGCGTCGAAGCCGACACTAGAGACGCCCGGGCCCACCGAGAACTCGTAGGTGTCCTCCGAGCTGTTGAATGTTAGATTCTCAACTTTGGGGGGCGGCAGAATCATGTTCATGCTTGAATGCTTACGCTGGGGCAGGAGTTTGTCTTGGGCTCTCGGCTGAGGGCTGAGAGGGCACGGACTTAGAATGTATTCTCCTAGACTTTACCTCACTCGATGGCATGAGCGTCAAGCTCAAATCCTCCAACTCCCTTGCCATCGTTGGTTCCGGTGCCCCCAAGAATTCCGGAAGGATGAAGCTCGATTCAAGACCGGATCTCTGGACCCTTCGTCCCAGCAGGACGCCTCTGGGTGCGCGGTCTGAGTTCGGAGTCACCCGCATGGAGTATATCATGCGCATGGGCGACTGAAGTGCGACCCCGCCGAGGCTGAACACCCGCGCCGCGATTCGGCCTTCGGTGGCCCCCCCATGCAGTCGGAAACACACTGCAGAATCCGCCCGAAGACCAGCAGGTGGAGGGGAGTGGTTCAGCGTCCTTCGTCATTCAACTCCTCGATTCGGGCTTCGCCCTTGAGACCTCATTCAAAGAGGTGACTTGGTCCTGTCTTCGTTTCCTTTTGAGGGCTTGCTTCGCCCCGAGATCCGGAGTGACGTTCTGGCATGCCCAAGTCCCTCGCGGCCTTTTTTCTGGCAGCCCTGGCCCTGCCCGCGATGGCGGTCACGCCGGAGCACGCCGCGAAGATGGCGGAAAGCCGGGAGCTCTTTTCCAAACAGGTTCGCGGGATCCTCAAGGATAACTGCGTGCGCTGTCACGGTGGTGAGAAAACGAAATCCGGATTCGATCTCACCACCAGGGAGGGATTGCTCAAAGGAGGCGACCAGGATGCCGCGATTGTGGCGGGCAAGAGCAAGGAGAGTCTGCTCTATCAGGCGGTTGCCCACCTCGACAAGGAACTCGCCATGCCGCCGAAGAAGCCGAAGCTTCCCGCGGAGTCGATCGCAGCGATCGCGAAGTGGATCGACTTGGGCGCGGCCTACGACAAGCCGCTGCTCGACAAGTCGAGCAGGGAAAAGGCACCCATGCAGGTCGGCCGCAAGGATCGTGCTTACTGGGCCTATGCTCCCTTGCGCGAGGGCCCACCTCCGACTACCGGCGATGCGTCGCTCGGCGACATCGATCGCTTCATCTCCGCCGTGCATCGCGAGAAGGGATTGGTCGCAAGCAACGCGATTCCCAGGAGCATGCTCATCCGCCGTGCCTTCTTCGACCTGACCGGGCTCCCGCCCACGCCGGAGGAAATCGTCCGCTTCGTTGCAAGCTCCGACCCGGACGCCTACGCCAACCTTCTCGACGATCTCCTCGCTCGTCCGGGATACGGCGAGCGTTGGGGACGGCACTGGCTGGACTTGGCACGCTTCGCGGAGAGTCACGGCTTCGAGCACGACTACGATCGCAAGTTCGCCTTCCACTATCGCGACTTCGTGATCCGGGCCCTCAACGCGGACATGCCCTACGACCAGTTTGTGAAGTGGCAGATCGCGGGAGACGAGCTGGCCCCGGACAATTCCCAGGCCATGGCCGCGACGGGATTCCTCGGCGCGGGAGTGTATCCCACCCAGATCACAATCAACGAAGCGGAGCGCATTCGATTTGATGCGATCGATGACATGGTGGCCACGATGGGTTCCACCATGTTGGCGACCACGATCGGGTGTGCGCGCTGTCACGATCACAAGTACGATCCCATCCCGACCCGTGACTACTACGAGTTGCTCAGTGCCTTCACGACAACGGTGCGCAGCGAGATTGAGCTCGAAGTGAACAAACCGGATGGGCCCACCCTGGCCATCTACGAAGAGGAAGCCGCCCAGCTCAAGGCCGAGGCGGAGAGCTACCTGCAGGGAACGGTGCCGGACAAGCTGAAGGAATGGCTCAGAACGAACCGCGGAAAGAAGACGGAGAAACGGACTTCCCCGTGGACCGTTCTGCGTGCCGAGCCCCTGGTCTCAAAGGGCGGAGCCAGGTTCAACCGCCAGCCCGATGGTTCCTATCTCGCCACCGGAGCCAACGCGCGCTTCGACACTTACACCTTCGTTGCCTCCGCACCCTTCGACAAGATCCGTGCCATTCGCATCGAAGCGCTCCCGCACAGCTCGATGAAGAGTGGCGGGCCCGGCCGGGCAGGCAACGGAAACATCGCAATGACGGATCTAAAGGTGATGGCCGGAGCGACCGTGCTCAAGCTTGCCAACCCCCGCGCCACCTTCAACCAGAGCAATACCCTTCATGTCAGCAAGACGATCGACGGCGACAAGAAGTCCGCGTGGGCAGTCGATCCACAATTTGGAAAGGAGCACGCCGCGGTTTATGAAGTTGCGAATCCCGATGTCGTCACGGGCACCAGCCGTCGGCTGTCTTTCACCCTCAGGTTCGAAAACAACAGTCAGCACAACATTGGGAGGCTTCGCATCTCGGTCAGCGATCGCCCCGCCGCGAAGCTGCCCTTGTTGGAGGGCGGAACGAACGCGAGTGCCGCGGCAGGATGGGAGATTCTGACCCTCGACCACAGCGCAGGTGGCAAGGCACAGGGAGCCGACCTCGTCAAAATGACCGGGCTCTATCTCCAACTCGATGAAAACTGGGCTGCCATCAACGCACGCAGAAACGCCCTCGAAACAAAGCGGCCTACGGGCAAGAAGGAGAAGGTGATGGTGTGCAGCGAGGGGTTCAAACCGATGCGGCACCACACCAGCAGCGGGAAGATCCCGGACTTCTACAAGGAGAGCTACTATCTCGTGCGGGGCGACCCCGCCCAGAAGGACGGCACTGCTCCGCAGGGGTTTCTGCAGGTGCTCATGCGCAATGGTGCGAAGCCGGATCACTGGAGGGTCATCTCCGGGGCCGGGGCACGGACCTCGCTGAAGAGACTGGGCGTTGCGAATTGGATGACGGATGTCGAGAGCGGGGCGGGTCACTTGCTGGCGCGCGTGATCGTCAACCGGCTCTGGCAACATCACTTTGGGCGCGGAATTGTGGACACCCCGAACGACTTCGGCTTCCAGGGTGGCCGGCCGACGCATCCGGAGCTCCTCGACTATCTCGCCCGCGACCTCATTGCCAACGGCTGGAAGCTCAAGGGCCTGCACAAGAAGATCATGCTGAGCCGCACCTACCGGATGGGATCGACCGGGACCGCCGACAATGCCAGCAAGGACCCGGAGAACCGGTCCTGGTGGAAACGCGAACCGCGGCGTCTGGAGGCCGAGATCATCCGCGACAATGCGCTGGCGGTGAGCGGCCTGCTTGATCGCAAAATGTACGGGGCCGGCACGCTCAGCCAGGGAATGAAGCGGCGCAGCATCTACTTCTTTGTGAAGCGCAGCAAGCTGGTCCCCATGATGCAGCTCTTCGATTGGCCCGACACCATGACGAGCCAGGGCCGCCGGGCAGTCACCACCACGCCCTCCCAGGCGCTGGTCTTCATCAACAGCCCGGAAGTGCGCGAAATGGCGAGGCACTTTGCGAAGGCGGTGGAGAAGGAGAACGATCCCATTGCCGCTGCGATGTGGCGGGCGCATGGGAAGGCTCCCACGGAGGCCGAACGGAAGATGATCAACAAGTTTTTGAACGAGCAAATCAAGAGTTACGGCGGCAAAAGAGAACCCGCCCTGGTGGACTTTTGCCACGCGCTCCTGGCGACCAACGAAATGATTTACGTGGAGTAGAGAACATGCATACGACTTCAAACTGCGGACGCCTTGAGGCCGCCTGGACCCGCCGCGAACTTCTCGCCAAGGCCGGAGGCGGGCTTGGTGCCCTGGCCTTGAGTTCAATGCTGCACGAAGAGGGTCACGCCGCGGTGGAGCTCGGCGACAACCCGCTCGAGGCGCGCAAGTCGCACTTTGAGGGCAAGGCCAAGGCCGTGATCTGGCTCTTCATCAACGGCGGCCCTTCGCACGTCGACACCTGGGACTACAAGCCCGAGCTCACCAAGCGGGACGGCCAAAAGCTGGAGGGCTTCGATCCCACCACCGGATTCTTCGATGGCGCGGTCGGTCCGCTCATGAAGTCACCCTTCGAGTTCAAGCAATACGGCGAGAGCGGCGCGTGGGTTTCCTCCCTCTTCCCCCACCTCTCCAAGCACGTGGACAAGATGGCTTTCGTGAAGTCGTTCCACACCAAATCGAACAACCACAGTCCCGCCCTGTTCATGGCCAACACGGGGGTGACGCGCATGGGCCATCCCTGCGTGGGTTCCTGGGTGACCTACGGGCTGGGCTCCGAAAACCAAAACCTCCCCGCCTTCATGGTGATGAGCGATCCCCTCGGCCGCGGACTCCCCAAGGGTCACGCCTCCAACTGGGGCAACGGCTTTCTCCCCGGCGCCTTCCAGGGCACCTGGATCAATTCCAATGGCGAGCCGATCCCGAACCTCAAGCGCGCTTCCGGACTCAGCGACAAGCAGCAGCGGGCCCAGCTTCGCTTCCTGCGCGACCTCAACAACGCGCATCGCGAACGGGTGGATTCCGAGGCGGAACTGAACGCGCGCATCAAGAGCTTCGAGTTGGCCTATCGCATGCAGGAGGAGGCCCCCGAGTGCGTGGACGTGGATTCCGAGCCCGAACACATCAAGAAGCTCTATGGACTCGACGTGAAGAAGAGCAGCCACTTCGCCCGCCAGTGCCTGATGGCGCGCCGCATGGTGGAACGCGGCGTGCGCTTCGTGCAAATCTACTCGGGCGGAATGGAGAACCAGCGCAGTTGGGACGGCCACAACGACATCGTGGGAAACCACACCGGGTTCGCCGCGGAGACCGATCAACCGATCGCGGGCTTGCTCGCCGACCTGCAGGAGCGCGGATTGTTGGACGAGACCCTCGTGATCTGGGGCGGTGAATTCGGCCGCCTTCCGGTGGCGCAGAAAAGCAAGAAGCCCGGCCGTGACCACAACCCGCACGCCGGTTGCTACTGGTTTGCCGGAGGCGGAGTGAAGGGGGGGACATCCTATGGTGAGACCGACGAAATCGGCCACCGTGCGGAGGTCGACAAGGTGGAAATCCACGATCTCCACGCCACCATCCTTCACCTCCTGGGCCTCGATCACAAGAAGCTCACCTTCAAGCACAGTGGCCGGCGTTTCCGGCTCACGGACGTGGCGGGCAGGGTAATTGACAAGATTATCACCTGAAGAGACCACCCAAATGGGCTACTATGGAGGGGACCCTTGCAGTTCCTCCCTTGAATTGAGGTCGAGGATGGGGCTTCATGGTCGCCCCATCCCCGCAATCGTCCCTGAATCCCAATGAGCATCCATGCCCGTCTCAATCCGGAGGCCGAGTCCAATCTCGAGGCCCAGCGGCGGAGTTCTGTGATCACGAGTGTCATCATTTCCCTCCTCTCGGTGGTCCTCGTCATCCTGATTCTCTTTTTCATCCTCCTTCCCTCACTCGAAATCGGCTCGCCGGTGATCGTGACTTACAGCGCGGGATCGGAGGACGACGATCCCCTTGAGGAGAAGCGCATCAATCGCGAGGTCTCCCCGAAGCCTGCGGCGCCTTCTTCGGCCATGGCGAAGGTGATCACTTCCAGTGTCCCCTCGCCCACCGCGGTCCCGGTACCCGACATGGATGCGATTCCCTCCACCGAGTTTGGATACCGCGACGACTTCGGCCAGGGTTGGGGAAGTGGCGGCGATGGTGGCGGCGGCGGATTTGGCAATATTCCGGCCAATATGCGGAAGCGTTGCTCGGAGGCAGATCGACTTCGGCGGCTCGCGCAAAATGGAGGCACCAGACAGTGCGAGGAAGCGGTGGTCAAAGCGCTGCGTTGGTTCAAGCAAACCCAGCACAAGAATGGTTCGTGGGGCGGCAGCAACCAGGTCGCGCAGACGGGCCTCGTCCTCCTCGCCTTCCTCGGCCACTGCGAAACTCCCCTCTCCGAGGAATTTGGTGAAGCCGTCACCAATGCGATCGTTTATCTCATCGGGAACAGTGTGAAGCAGAAGGGCCGCCTGGCGACCAACCTGGGGGCCAGGCACTGGGTCTACGAGCACGGCATCGCCACCTACGCGCTCGCCGAAGCATACATGTTCTGCAACCAACTCGGTCTCAACATCCCGAACCTGCGAAGCTCAGTGGAGAATGGAGTGCAGTGGATCATCGACAACCAGAACAGGTCGGGAGGCTGGGAGTACGCCTTCGATGAAGGAGGCGGACGGGGCGGCGACATGTCGATCACCGCCTGGCAAATGCAGGCCCTCAAGGCCGGGCACCAATCGCGCCTGACTTTCCGCAATATGCGACCGTGCATCACCAAGGCGCTCAAGTACGCCGCAAGTTGCCAGGCCAGCAACGGTGGCTTCGGATACGCCGGGACAAGCCCGGTGGGCGGTAGTCATCATACCCTGACCGGTGCGGGGGTGCTCTGTTTCCAACAGCACAAGGGAACCGCCAACCGCAACGCGCGCAAGGGGATCGACTACATCAACAAGCATACCAATTTCAACTACAGGAACGGTCCCTGCAACCTCTACGAGCACTACTATGTGAGCCAGGCCGCGATCAACCACGGCGGCAAGAGTTGGCAGGACTACAACGATATTTTCCGCGACCAGGTCCTTGCCGCGCAGCATGGAGACGGCCACTTCCGAGCCCCACCAAATCCCGGGCCAGGCAACAAGAACGATCCGGTCTACCACACCGCCCTCGCCACCCTGATGCTGGAAGTCTACTACCGCTTCCTGCCCGGCACCGGGTTTGGTCTCTAGCGCAACGGACTCCGTTCCAGGCCCGTTGCCTCCAGGTCCGTCACTGCGCAACCTCTTCCTTCACGGAGCGGAGCCAGCTTCGCAGTGCCTCGGGAGACATGATTTCCGGGGTTCCAAAGTCCGCCTCGCCGGCGTCCTCCGGTTCGGGAGGGAGGCGATCGATGATCTTTGCGAGGTCCCGGTAGCCGTCGATCTCCTCTTCGATCACGGCTGCCATCCCGGCAGCATCGCCGGTGGCGTAACCACGACTCTTCACCGCCTTCACCAATCCGAAGAGGAGCGCTTCCCAGGCCGTCATCGGGCCCTGCGTGATTGAGGCCGATTCCCCAGCGCGCCGCATCCTTCACCAGGACGGAGTCCGGATGCTTGCGATTGCCCAGGACCACCTTCGCCCCGCCGTCCACGAATGGGCGCAGAAGAATCCCCAGTTGTCCGCAATGAACGGAATTGTCCGCATCGGTGTAGATCACCGCCTCGACTCCGTCCGCGATCGCCTACATGGCTCCGAGCCATGACGGCGCCTCCCTTCCGCGAATCGTCCGGAGAAGCGAGATTACGAAGCGGTCCGTCAGCGGCGGGAAGATGATCGGCGAGGGAGAGGACTTTGACCCGCTCCCCGAGAGGATGCTCCCCGGCGATCTCGGCGGCAATCGTGGCGCTGCCGTTTGGACAGCCGTCGTCCACCGCCTACAAACGCACATCGATTGGAGTTCCCCGCGTGACCCAATCCAGTTGTTCGAGCTTGGTGACCAGGGAATCTTCGCCGTGAGGATTGTCGGCCGCCTTGGGCCGGAGCCGGTTCTCTTCGCCCCACATCGCGAAGACCACCCCGACCGAGCGCGAGGCTTTCTGCGGCATGGTCCAGCGGCGGGAGGCGGCCAGGAGACTCGCGATGCGTGCCTCGATCGGCGCCTCGGAAGTAACCGCCGCCGCGACCGCATCGGCCTCCTCCTCCAGGAACCATTCCGCGAGGGCAAGGACACTTGCCTGGTGGTCTGCACTGGTCAGATCAAACTCTCGCTTCGCACCCCGAATCCTCTCCCCAAGCATGGCGAGAGTCTATCAATTCGGCCTCTGCGGAGCAAGTTCCGTTCAATGACATTTGGACAAGCGATGCGCCTGTGAATCCCAGTTACTCCACTCGGTATTCTCCGGTCGACTGATGCGGCACGAGTGGCCACTTGTCGCTGCGGAAAGGATAGGCCGGAAGTTCGCGGGCGTTCATGAGCCCTCCCATGGGAAGGTTCGACCAAGCGTAGCGCACCGCCAGCGGGGCGGGGACCTCGTCGCTCCAAACCTCAAGCTGGTTGTCCTTGATCACGCGAGCGCGGGCGTGGTGAAACTCGCGGTCTTCCCCCGCAAGGTAAAAGCCCACCTCGACATCCTGATCAAGGCGCAGGCCACGGTTGGTGCCCTCCTCGAAAGAGATGATCATCTTTTTTTGATCGACCCGGGCGGAATCGAAGACGGGGCCGCGCCACTCGAGCGGATCCTTGGAATCGCGTCGCTTCACACCGTAGACTTCCGCAAGGGCCCAGCGCGCGGCACGCTCACCCACCGGCTGCTTGCGACCCGGATGGATGCTTCCGTTTGAGTTGGTGTCGTAGGTCACGATGAGACCGGTGTGATCCGTGGCCTCCCAGGTCTTGTGCTGAACTTCCCTTACAATGTTGGTGTGGTGGTTCATGTCGTAGGTCATGCTCCGCCGATTGCTCCAACCCGCGATCTGGATCAGCCCGATGGGCATCCAGGAATCACCGAAGGCCTTGCGCCAATCGGCGATCACGGCGGGAAAGGTCTCCGGGAATGGTTTCCAACCCACCGTGAAGGAGTTGTTCTCGCCCTGGTAAAACAAGGCTCCACGCACGGTGCAGGACGCGATGGGCATGAGCACCCCGTTGTACATCCCGCCGGGTTGCCCCTTGGAGGAGGGATCGGTATAGGCGTTGCGATTCGGCCGGCCCCGCGGCTCCTTCTCGCCCTTGGCCCTGGCTTCGTCGCGCTTCTTCTCCCAAGCGGTGGTGTCCGCCGCGAATCGCTTCTTCGCCCCTTCTTCTCCTCCACCGTCGTTCCACTCCTTGAGCGCGGTCTCGAACTTCTCGAAGTAGGGTTTCATCTCGGCGAACGGGCGCAGCGTCTCCTTGGAGACCCAATGTTGGGCCATGGTGCCGCCCCACGAGGTATCGATCAGTCCCACCGGCACGCGCAGGCGGCGCAGAATACGCTTGGCAAAGAAGTATCCCACCGCGGTGCAATTCTCGACCTCCTCGGGAATGCCTCGTCGCCAGTTTCCTTCCGCGTTCTTCACCGGGAAGTCGTCCTGTGGCGCGATGCTGGCGATCTTCGGCAGGCGCAGAAAGCGCAGGGCCGGCGAGTCCGCCGAATCGATCTCCATGTCCCCATCGCGACTTCCTCGCAAGGTCCACTCCATGTTGCTCTGCCCGCCACAGACCCAGACTTCGCCCACCAGGACATCGGAAATCGTGATCGCATCCTTGCCATCAGTGATCTTGAGGGCGCGCCCTTCAAAGCTCGTCTCCAACTTTTCCAACCTGACACTCCACCGCCCTTCATCATCGGCAGTCGCAGATCGAGACTGACCTGCAAACTCAACAACCACTTTCTTCCCGCGCTCCGCCCATCCCCAGATCGCCACCGGCTTGTCCCGCTGCAGGACCATGTGGTCACCGAAGACCTTGGGCAGGCGCAGCTCGGCGTGAGAGACCAGGGTGCTGACGAGAACGAGCGGGATCACGAACCGGGCGAACATCATGCGGCCATTCAGACGCACCAGAATCGAGTGTCAAATTCCGATCTCCAGTCTGCAGGGATGCAGATCTACTCCTGCTTCTCCTTCCAGGATCGCGCCGCTTCGGGATCACGGGCTTCCCACAGGCTGAACTGCTCCTGAATCGCTGCTTCGCGTGTTGCGGGATCCCAGATTTCGCGCACCCAGTTCATGGCTGACTCCGGTTCGAAAACATGAAGGGCGAACGAAAAGGAACCAAGGGCTCGATCGCGCCTGGGAGAAGGATTCTGCTCCCCCAGTCTGCTAACTCCTGCTAACCCAATGGCACTCGGTTTAGGCGTGTCCTCGTCCTTCGTCGCTCTACGCCAAGGTTGGTCCCTGGCAGCCCAGAGAAATTTCACTTCCCAATTCCCAACTAAATCTCAGAGCCAGAAATCAGGATCCAATCGTCGATCGATTGCTCCAAATTGCAAATTGAGACCTGGTGCTGAATGAGCTTCCCCCAAAAAGGGGGACAGAGGAGCTCAAGATCAAGCCAGAGCTCACCATGATGCCCGGACTCTAACAGAAAGTGTCCGCCTCGCGCGGGAATGAGGTCTATCAGATCACTCGCCATCGTTCGCCCTCCTTGCAACCTGGGAGCGGTCCGTCGCCCACCAGGCCCCACCCTGACCTGCGACCTTACTCCGCGATACAGTAGAGGAACTTCCCGGATCGGAGGTAGATTGCATCCTTGGCCAGCGCCGGAGTGCCGCTGAAGTCCGAGCGATCATCAAGCTTGTTCTGTGCGAGCTTCTTCAATTGCGGATTCGCTTCGAAAACAAAAGTCCCGTTGTGACGACTCACTGCAAAGAGCTTGTCGCCCACTCGCACCATGGAGGCGTAGAAGCTGAATCGCTTGGACCGCTCGATCCCCTCCACCGTTCGCTTGGTGACCACCGTCCCGGTTGCGATCTCCATGGAGACCACCTGTGCCGAATCGTTCACCCAGTAGAGGTGGTCCTTGTAGGCCAAGGGAGTCGGCACATAGGTGGTGATCTTGCTTTTCCAAGCCAGGGCTTTGGTCACGTCACCAGTCCCGCCCCGTTTCAAGCCGATGCTCGTGGTGCGGGGATAACCACCGAAGGCACAGATGTAGTCCTTCGTGATCACGACGCCCGGAGTGACGTTGCCCGGCATGTCAGTGCGCGCAATCCAACGCTGTTTGCCCGTCATCGCATCCAGCGCAAACAGTTCGAAGGGAATCGAGAGCACAAGCTCGTCTCTGCCATCGGCTCCCTTGTTGAGTAGGGGTGTCGCGAAGGCCAGCTCGAGATTTTTTGTTTCATCATAGCGCCACTTCTCGTCGCCGGTCTTCCTGTCAAAGGCGATGATCGCGCGCGCTTCGTCCGCCGCGTTCACGATCACGAGATCCTGGTAGACCAGCGGGCTGGCCGCCGAGCCCCACTTGCGATTGCTCGACTTGGTGCCCACCGACGTTCGCCACACCCGTTTGCCCTCCATGGTGAAGGCCTGCACTCCGGACTTGCCGACGAACACGTAGACCTGCTCCCCATCGGTGGTCGGCGTCGCGCTCGCGTATCCGTGCTCCATGAGATAGCCGCGATAGGGATCTTCCTTGTTCTCAACCTCGATCGACTTCGTCCAGAGGATATCGCCGTTGCTGCGATCGATGCACACCAGGTGCCGTCCGAGATCCTTGGCTTCGCCGATCTCCTTCTTGTCTGTGCCGTAGCCGGAATAGCAGGTGACGAACAACTTGTTCCCCCAGAAGATGGGGCTGGACGATCCAGGACCGGGCAGGGCACGCTTCCACTTCACATTCTTTTTGGCGCTCCACTCGGTGGGAATGTTCGCACCTTCCGGAGCGGCGGCCGATCCGTCCGGACCACGAAACTGCGGCCAGTTTTCGGCATGAAGAGAAGAGACCAGGGCCACGCTGCCGAGGAGTGAAATTGAGAGGCGATTCATGGTGGTCGAGGGATGGGAGCCACCCTTCCCCCTTTCGAACCGCATGCCCAGCAATTTCAGACCGAGCATCCCCGCAGGTCCCGAAAGCCGCCGCATCTTCCCACTCCGCCCCAGCCTCATCTCACCCCATTCCATTTCGGAGCCTTCGACCTTCGCAAATCAAACTACGAGCACAGGCCACCAATCACACACCACTGACCGTGAGTCACGTGAGCGTCCTGCGTTCCTCGTTGCGCCGCGCGTGGATTCAATTACCGTGGCAGATCATCACAATGGGAGTTCTCGGAAACAACCACTGTGCCTCAATGAACTGTTCTCCTCATAAATGAAAGGCTGCGGAACATCGATAGTGCAGCTCGGCATTCTCGCAGTTCCGTTCGCAGTATTCGGCGGCGTTTGGTGGTGTTGCGACTCCGTAGTCGGACTGAGTTCGCCTTACCCAATGTTCATCGCCACTGCGACGCTGGCCGCTCTGTTCGTGGGATTCTTCTGGTGGATGATCGCTCTCCAAAAGAAGGAAGATGGGATTATCGGCACAATTGAGCATCCGTTCTTCGGTAGGGTTAAACAGAAGCGGGAGTCATGGGAAACATCGATGACCGTGCCCGACCTTGGATCAGACTCGGCGCTATCAAGCTACGAAGGCAATGAGCCCACAGAGAATCAACAAAACACCGTGAATTGGCTGAGCGATTTAGCGGCAACGATCACAGAACAACTCGACGACGGCCTGTCACGTTCCATGCTTGAGCACGGCCCGCAACGGGCGCTGGCAATCCCGACGCTCCACTGCCCAAGGACTGCAGGGAGCACCCCGCGGATCGGGAGGGCCTGATCAGGTCGAAATGGCACTACTCGCGAGAAAACAGCCCTCGCGACCGGTTCGACACGAAGAATCCAAAAGAAAGATCTTGCTCGCTCACCGTAATCATGTTCTTTTGAACACCAACAGGACCATGACAGCATATCGACAAGGCACTCGCCTCCC